>DASXZC010000533.1:0-31904 GCA_036502165.1 Bryobacteraceae bacterium | reverse complement strand
TTACGGATCCGCCATCCCGACCCCCAATATCGATCTGATCGCGGAAGAAGGAGTGCGCTTCGAAGAATTCTACTCGGCGAGCGCCCTCTGCTCTCCGTCTCGGGCCGCTTTGATGACCGGCCGCTATCCAACCCGCGTCGGCGCCGCGGACGTCTTCAGTCCGAGTGATGGAACGGGACTCTCGCTCAACGAGTCGACCATCGCCGGCATGCTGAAGCCCGTCGGCTACAACACCATGTGCGTGGGCAAATGGCACCTCGGTTCGACAACGCCGTACCTGCCCACCAATCGCGGATTCGATCACTACTGGGGCATCCCCTATAGCAACGATCAGTCCCCATCGATCCTGCTGCAGGATACGACGATCATCGAGTCGCCGGTGCAACTCAACACGCTGACCCAGCGCTACACGCAACAAGCCGTCAGCTTCATCCAGCAGTCGCGGACCAATCCGTTCCTGCTGTATCTGGCGCATACGTTTCCACACATTCCCCTGGCGGCGTCGACGGCCTTCAAAGGCTCGACGGGAATGGGACTCTACGCCGACGTCGTCTCCGAGCTCGACTGGAGTGTCGGCCAAGTGATGCAAGCCTTGAAGGATAACGGAGTCGACCACAACACCCTCACGATCTTCACGAGCGACAACGGTCCCTGGTACCTCGGCAGTCCCGGCCGCCTCCGCGGCCGCAAAGGCTGGACCTACGAGGGCGGCGTCCGCGAGCCCTTCATCGCCCGCTTCCCCGGCCGGATCCCTTCTGGACATGTGCCCGGCCGCGTACCAGTGACATCCGTGAAGCCATCGGCGATACTCGCGACTCCGCCGGCGATGCGCACGAGCAACGCGATGGCGACGATGATGGATATTCTGCCGACCATCGCCAACTTGAGTGGCGCGAAGCTCCCCTCGAAGCCGCTCGACGGCATCAACATCTGGCCCATCCTCTCGGGCGAAGTCGAGACCTTGAACCACGATGCGTTCTTCTACTTCGACAGTTGGAACATTCAATGCGTCCGCTTCGGCCCCTGGAAGCTGCACGTATCGCGATACAACGATTTTGCATGGAACCCCGATCCCCCCGGAGGCCGGATCAATCTGCCGCTCGCTCCCCCAGAGCTCTACAATCTCGAGCAAGATCCCGATGAAAGCTACGATGTCGCCGCCGATTTCCCCGACATCGTCACCGACCTTCAGAACCGGATCATACGGGCATTGCCGACATTCCCATCCGGCGTCGCCTACGCATGGAACACGACATTAGGCCTAAAATCAACCGGCTTCGACGGCGGCCTGCCGGTACAAATCCCGCCCCCCCAAGCGCCTCCGCAGTCCTAATCGAGGAACGCGCTCCGGCGCGCGTGGACGCCCTTAACGATCTTGGAATCGGCAGGCTTCGACGGCCACGCGCCTCCGCCGTGGAAGTCGATCAGGCGCGCCTGAGGCGCCTGACCCGATTGAGATAGACGCGATGCCGTCCATCGAGATGGATGGTTTTGTGATCGAGATGACCCGTCGCGTGCGCGCCAGTTCTTGACGCTGAGCCAACGGAATTGGGCTTGAAATCGAAGCGGTTCGACGGTGGGTTGCCGGTGCAGATCCCCGTCGCCCGCAGGCGCGTCCGCAGTCATGAACTGCTTTAGTCGAGGAACGCGATCTGGTGCGCATGGCCGCCTGATGTTCCCGATTGAGGTGGACGTGGGGTTGGGAATCGACGGGCCTCGACGGCCCAGGCGCCTCCGCAGTCATGAACTGCTTTAGTCTTGGAACGCGATCTGGCGCTCGTGAGGCGCCTGACGCGATTGAGGTAGACGGGATGCTATCCATTGAGATGGATGGTTTTGTGATCCGGATGACGACCCTTGCCGCGCGCAAAGACGGCGGCATCGCGCCCCCCTGGGGCGCCAGTTTTGGGTTCGAGCGCTGCCGGTCGAGATTCGGCTCACCGCAGACGCCTCCGCAGTCATGAACTGCTTTACTCGAGGAACGCGATCTGGCGCTCGTGAGGCGCCTGACCCGATTGAGGCAGACGCGATGCTATCCATGGAGATGGATGGTTTTATGATTCAGATGACGAACCTTGCCGCGTGCATAGAAGGAGGCATCGCGAACCATGCGGCACCAGTTTGACGCTGAGCCAACGGAATTGGGCTTGAAATTGAAAGGGTTTCGACGGTGGGCTGCCGGCACAGATCCCCGCCGCCGCAGGCGGCTCCGCAGTCATGTACCGCTTTAGTCGGGAGGAACGCGATCTGGCGCGCATGTCGCGTTCCCGATTGAGGCAGACGTGATGCCATCCACGACATGGATGGTTTTGTGATCCGGATCGGAATCTTGCCCCGCGCATGGAAGGTCTTGGAATCGATGGCTTTGACGGCCCACGCGCGCGTGAGGCGCTTGACCCGATTGAGCTAGACGCGATGCCATCCATGGAAATGGATGGTTTTGTGATCCAGGTGACGAACCTTGCCGCGTGCATTAGAAGGAGGCACCGCGGTGCGCGCCAGTTTTGACGCTGAGCGAACGGAATTGGGCTTGAAATCGAAGACGTTCGACGTTGGGCTGCCGGTGCAGATCCCCACCGCCGCAAGCGGTCCTCCGCAGTCATGAACTGCTTTAGTCCAGGAACGCGATCTGGCGCGCGTGAGGCGCCTGACCGATTGAGATAGACGCGATGCCATCCATCGAGATGGATGCGGATTGGTGGTCCGGACGGCGAACCTTGCCGCGCGCATGGAAGGCATTGGAATCGACAGACTTCGATGGCCCACGCGCCTCCGCAGTCTCGAACTGCCGTTAGTCGAGGAACGCGATCTGGCGCGCGTGAGACGCCTGATCCGATTGAGAAAGACGCGGATGACATCCATCCAGATGGATGGGTTTGGTGGTCCGGATGGCGACCTTGCCGCGCGCAAAGACGGCGGCATCGCGAACCATTGCGGCGCCCGTTTTGGGTTCGAGCGCTGCCGGCGCAGCTTCGGCTGCCGCAGGTGTCTTCGCAGTCATAAACTGCGTTAGTCGAGGAACGCGATCTAGCGCGCGTGAGACGCCTGATCCGATTGAGAAAGACGCGGATGACATCCATCCAGATGGATGGGTTGGTGGTCCGGATGGCGACCTTGCCGCGCGCAAAGACGGCGCCACCACGAACCATGCGGCGCCAGTTTCGGGTTCGAGCGCTGCCGGTGCAGATTGGGCTGGCAGGTGCCTTCCCAGTCACGAACTGCGTTAGTCGAGGAACGCGATCAGGCGCGCGTGGACGCGCCTGATGTTCCCGATTGAGGTAGACGCGATGCCATCCATCGAGATGGATGGTTTTGGTGATCCAAATGACGAACCTTTCCGCGTGCATTAGAAGGAGGCATCGCGTGCGCGCCAGTTTTGACGCTGAGCCAACGGAGTTGGGCTTGAAATCGACGGGGTCCACGGCGGGCTGCCGGTGCAGATCCCGCCTCCGCAGTCTTAGTCGAGGAACGCGATCTGGCGCGCGTGACGCGCCTGATGTTCCCGATTGAGGTAGACGCGAGGCCATCCATCGAGATGGATGGTTTTGTGATCCGGATGGCGGACCTTGCCGCGTGCATAGACGGCGGCATCGCGAACCATGCGGCGCCAGTTTTGGCGCTGAGCCAACGGATTCGCCCGGATCATGTCTTCGTACGCTGCTATGCGTACGCCGCCGGGATGTGCGGCTGAAACCATCACATCCTCGCCGCCCATCCGAACGATCTCCTCGCACATGTGAGGCTTGCTACCGCCTCCGCGGCTCAGAGGTTCGTTGCGGTGAATGACGTTGAGCGGATCCGCCGCGAAGCTGGGGGACATCGGAACGAAGAACCATTCACCCTGGCGGATCGCCCCATCGGGTTCGACCTCGTCAGGACGCAGGCTTTCGATCGCAGTACGCACATCGCGGATTGAGTCACCGGGCACGGCTGCCGCGAACCAGTGACGTTCATCATGGCCAAGCAGGAACTTATTCTTCCAACGACCGTCACGGACCATCAAAAGCAGATGGCGGACGCGCGGAGCCACTTGAAGAATTTCTGGCATTACACCGTCTTGGCAACGAATATCAAAATATTCGCCACCATCGTCCCTGCCGATATCGATCCGGATTATTTCTTCCTGGAAGCGCCGGGGTCCGTCGACCTTCACGCGCGCGCCCATGCGGGAGAAATGCCGGCACAGAGATTCTGTGGTCGTCATAAGACTCCTCGAATATAGGTTTTATTGAGTTTTTTGAACGAACGAGAGAGAGATTAGACGCGAGCGGCGAGGGCGGAAAGCGAGCGGGACCGCGCAGCGTCGAATCGATTGCGTGGGTGGGGCTTCGATGTCACGGTTGTGCGGGGCTCCTTTCCGTAAAATGCCTACGGGGACAGAGTACCACTAATAAAGTGAAGCTGTCAATGAATTATTCGATTAAACTAATTTCTATTTCGGCCCGATCGCTCCGCCGAGCATGGCGACTCCGGCGAGGATCACGAACAGCGCAACGAACTTGATTTTCGTCAGCGGCTCGCCGAAAAACAGGCGCGACCAGAACATGGTCCACACATAGCCGAGTGCCACCAGCGGATAGAGCAAGCTCAACTCGCCATTGGCGATGCCACGTACGAACAGGAGGCTCGACAGGATGTAGACACAGACGCCCGCTCCCAGGCGCCAGTTGAGAAACAGCGAAGCCCAATTGCGCTCGAGGCGGATCGCTCCGGCCTTCAGCAGCACCGCGCCGAAGGATCCGACAAAGGACGCGCTCAGCACCCAGATCATGGAGGAAACAGGAGTCTCCATTTAGGCAGCCTCCTCTTCGGCTTGAGGCCTCGCGGACGCCTTTGGATCCGCAGTGGGGCTTCCGCCAAGGCCGAGAAGTCCGACACCCAGGACGACCGTAGTAATCCCCGCGATCCGCATGGGCGTCAACGTCTCGTGGAAGACGATCACCGAAAGCACCGCGACCCAAACGAACGTCAGCGCGATCACCGGATACAACAGCGACAATTGCCCCCGCCGCAAAGCCAGCACGAGCAGCACGGCGCTGATTCCGTACAACGCATATCCGATGAACATGTCGATGTTCGTGAAGATCCGCACGATGGTCGGAATCATTCCGTGGATCGACGGGTCGGCGCCCTTCTTCATCAGAATCTGCGCCGCCGCGCCCAAAATCGTGCACAAAGAGACGAGGATCAGCGAACGCTGGCGCTCGGTGACGCGATCAAGAAGGGGATGTGAGACCAGAGACGGAGGGTTACTCAAAGGAACTCCTGCAACCTTATCATCATATCCTGAATACTGCATGATATCGTGTAATCGGACGTTTCCGCCCATAGCTGTAATGAAGTTCGTCCTCGACAATCCGCGCGTCCGCGTCACCGAGGTCGTCTTCCAGCCAGGCGTGCGCCGCGAGAGCTACCGGCGTCCGACGGATCAGTTGGTGGTCTTCCTTGATGACTGCACCTTCGACGCGATCGCGAATGAATGCCGGCATGTCGTCCGCAAATCCGGCGAGGTGATCTGGCATCCGAAGGACGAACTCGCGCCCGTTCTCATCAACACGGGTGAGCGGCCCTTCCGCACGCTATTGATCGAGATGCCGTAGGGCCGGCAAACTTGCGATCCTGGAACGGTATGTCGAAAATGTTAGCCGAGATCCGCGAGCAGCCGCAGGCGCTCGAGCGGACTCTGAAGAGCGAATGGAAACGCGCCAAGAAGCTGCGGGCGCACTTCGAGAAGCACCGCCCCCGCCTCATCGTCCTCGCGGCGCGTGGCACGTCTGATAACGCCGCCCAATTCGCGCGATACCTGCTCGAGATCACAACTGGGATTCCGGTATCGCTGGCCGCGCCGTCTGTCTACACCCTCTACCAATCGAACGTCGACCTGCGGGAGACGCTGGTGGTCGCGATTTCCCAATCCGGCGAGTCGACCGATACGAATGTCGTCCTCGAGCAGGCTCGCGCTCGCGGAGCTTTCACCGTCGGCATCACCAACGAACCGCGCAGCACGCTCGCCGGACTCGCTGAGCATACGCTATTCGTCCGCGCCCGCAAGGAACGCAGCGTCGCGGCCACCAAGACCTACACGGGACAACTGCTCGCCTGCTATCTGCTTGCCTATGCGATCGGGCCGTCCGGTGAAAAAGCGAAATGGCGCGTCGATCTCGATCAACTCGAACGCATTCCGGAAATGGCGCAAGCGGCGCTCACGATGGAAGAGAAAGTCGCTGAGCGGTGCCAGCGCTACCGCTACATGGATCACTCCGTCGTCGTTGGCCGCGGATTGAACTATTCGAACGCCTTCGAATTCGCCCTGAAATTGATGGAGACGTGCTACGTCGTCGCCGAGCGGTTCTCCGCCGCGGACTTCATGCACGGTCCAATCGCGATGGTCGGCAGTTCATTCCCGGCCTTCCTGTTCGCTCCCTCCGGAGTCACGTGGCCGGGCATCCGCGAAATGCGCGACAAGCTGAAATCGCTCGAGGC
Organism: Bryobacteraceae bacterium; assembly: GCA_036502165.1. Classification (GTDB taxonomy): domain Bacteria; phylum Acidobacteriota; class Terriglobia; order Bryobacterales; family Bryobacteraceae; genus F-183. The sequence continues at coordinate 25,421 of DASXZC010000533.1, read as the reverse complement.
CGAGACGCTCGTGATCACGGACCAGTCGAACGAACCTGCTGCGAAGGCGAAGGATTCGCAGGCGCTGGTGCTACCGTTCGCCGTCGAGGAATTGTACAGCCCGATTCCTTACGTGATTCCGGCGCAGTTGTTCGCCGCTCGTCTCGCTGCCGAGAAGGGATTGAATCCGGATCAGCCCCGGACGCTACAAAAAGTCACGCTGACGATGTAGAGCTTAGAGCGTCTTGATCCGGACGTTCTTGACTTCGATCTTCATGGGCGGACCGAGGTGGACTTGTATGCCGATCAGGCCGTCCATCTTGCGGCCAACAGTGTCGTCGTCGATCAGCATGCTCATGACGTGGCCGTTCCAAACCTGTATGAGCGTGTTGCCGCGCGCGATGATGTGGACGCTATTCCAGTCGTCACCGTGGATGAGTGCCTTGAGCGCGTCACCATCGCCGAGGGATCCGACGAGGGCCGGCTTCTTCGTGCTTTCCGGAATGTGAGTGAACTGGCCGCGGAGAGCGAGGAATCCGCGAGCGCGCTCTTCGTAGATTTGGCCTGTGTATTTCTGCTCACCGTCGATGTCGGCTTGATAGCCTTTCATCGCCCATTTGATATCGGGAAGCTCGACGCTGCGGTATTGGATGCCGCTGTTGAATCCGGTCAGTTTGTAGTCGAGTTTCAATTCGAAGTTCGACGGCGTGCCGCCGCGCCAGATGAGGAACGTGTTCTGCTTCGGCTGATGTTCCTTGGTGGTTTGGCCGACGAGCGCTCCATTTTCGATGCGCCAGAAGCCGGGGTCGCCATCCCATCCGGAGAGCGTCTTGCCGTCGAAAATCGAAGTGAATCCGACTTCTTCAGCAGGCTTGATGTTCTGGGCGAGGAGAGCGGAACAAGACAAGGCGGCGATCAGCGCGGAACGAGGACTCATGGCCACTCAGTATATCGCGGGGCGATATGTTCTATTTGAATCGAGCTGCGAAGACCCGAGCCACTGCGTCCGCGTCTGCCTGCGGCAAGCCTACGACGGCGGCGAGCCAGTCGTTCTTCGTGAAGATGAACACCGGCCGGCCCTTGTACTTGCCTTGGGTTTCAGTGCCGAAGAATCCGCCGAAGGATGGGATCAGCTTCGAGCCGTCGAGCTCCTTCTTATAGTCGAGCAGCCAATCCGCGGCCGTGGCTGACGAGTCGGATTTGATCAGGACAAGATCCCATTGTTTCGCGCCGTTCTTATAGTGCCCGACCGTGCCTCCGGGGAGCCACTCGCGGTCGAACAGATGATCGGCGACGACTTCGGAACTGACGCGATGTTCGGGTTGCATCTTACGCGATTCGTCTGTGGGCGCGGCGTGTTTCGCGACCGGTGCCGCGGCCGGAGGGGTCGGGTTCGAACATCCTGAGAGCAACAGGACCGTCAGGCAAAGCAGCGGTTTCATGTTCTTAAGTCTGCCTTGCCACGGCGCGCAGGTCCATTACTAGCGCGTCGAGAGCGATTGATTTTTGAATGTTGCGGCGCAGCAACTCGACGATCTCGTCGATCTTTGCGACCGCGTTGCGGATCCAATCGAAGCTCGTCCACTGCGCGAGTGTTCGCAGCTTCACTTCGAGATCCGGATTGAGTAGTTCGCCGCTTGATCGGCCCTGGTGGACAAGCAGCAGATCCTCGAGCAGGAGATAGAGGACATCCAGATAATCCTCTAGTTTCTCAGTCTTTCGCATCGAAATCGACTCGGCGTGCCGTGCCCATTCGGCGAACTCACCACGTCCGGTGCCGGCCTCAAGCAGGCGGATCATCGACTCGCGGCGCTTGTCGTATGACTCTAGATCGAGCGAGAGGGCCGCGCCGGGGCAGCCGTTCGCGAGCCGTATGCGGCGTTCCGCATCGTTGAGTTTTCGATCGCGGAGGAAGTCTCGCATCTCGTCGACGGTGAGCCGTTTGAATGGGAACGAGATCGAGCGCGAGCGAATCGTCGGCAACAAATCATACGGATTTTCCGCCGTCATGATCAGAATCAAATATGGCGGCGGCTCCTCGAGTGTCTTCAATAACGAGTTCGCGGCCTGCTCATTCGCGCGGTCGATTCCATCAATCAATATGATGCGCCACTGGCCTTTCAACGGCCGGTATTGGGCACGTTCACGTAGCAGGCGCACTTGTTGAATCGAGATCTGCCGGAGCGGGCCGTCCGGTGGAAAGGTCAGGAAATCCGGATGCGTTGCGAGCATCAGAGGATCATCCGCGCGCTTGTCTGCCGGAAGCTTTTCGCGCTCGGCCAGCATCGCTTGATTCGCTTCACTAGCCAAGTCATCCTGCTCGATTTGCGGAGCGGCAGGATGGAAAGGATCGCCCAGCAGTGCCGCACCGAAGCGGCGGGCGAGCGTGGCTTTGCCGATGCCGGAAGGTCCGGAGAGCAGAATCGTCTGGTGAATCCGCTCTCCTTCAATCATTCCGGCGAGGGTCTGGGCAACATCAGAATTGCCGTGAAAGTTCGGAAACGTCAATGTTTTAGACTTCCAGTTTCCACGGCGCCCGATACTTCGCTTTCAGGTGCGGCTTAATTTCATCCTGCAGCACGGTCCAATTGGCTTCATCCCAATCGACGCGGCTCTTGAAGCGCATCGACAAATTCGCGAGGAGACACGTCGTCGATGACCGCACGCACGTCTCGATTTCGCTGTTCGGCTTCTCGCGCGATTTGACGCAGGCGATCCAATTTTTCCAATGGGGCACGTTCTCCTGCGCCATGTCCTTATCGTTTTCCCACTTCTGTTCCGCAACCTTCGATGGCTGTCCATTGCGGCCCGGAACCGGAATTATCCAACAGCCGCCGCGATTCACAAGCATCGAGGCGTCGGTGCCGTGCACCATCGTGCCGTAGTTCTGATTGGTGAACATCGCGAGCGGATTGCACGTGCGGCTTTCGTAGCTCGCAAGGAACTTCGGATAGTGGAACGTCGCGAGCATCGTATCCGGCGTCTGGGTATTGTCCTTCACGTAGAACTTGTCACCGAGCGCCACAACCGACTGCGGCATTACTTCATCGAAGCATTGGTGCAGCGGATCGATCAGATGGACGCCCCAATCGGTCATCGCTCCGCCGGCGTAGTCCCAGAAATAGCGGAACGTCGGGAAGCCTGAGCCGTAATCTGGATGCTCCTTCGTCTTCACGCCCCAGCGGTTGTAGTTAAATTCATGCTCGGGCGCGGGGCCGAGCCACATGTTCCAATTGAGTCCGGGAGGGACCTCGCTGGTCGCCGGCGGATCGCCGAAGCCCGTCTGCGGCGAGAGTCCGCTCTGATACGTGTGGACAAAAGTCACGTCGCCAAGGACGCCGCTGTGGACGATTTCCTTCGCCTTGATGAAGTAGCCACCGGAGCGTTGCATCGTGCCGGCCTGCACGATCCGCTTGTATTTGCGGGCTGCTTCGACCATCTTCTGGCCTTCTTCGACATACACACACGAAGGCTTCTCGACGTAGACGTCCTTACCGGCTTTGCATGCCTCGATCATCATGTAGGCGTGCCAGTGATCGGGCGTCGAGATGCAAACAGCGTCGAGCGATTTGTCGGCAATGATGTCGCGGAAATCGGTCTTGCCTTTGATCTCGTAACCCTTCTTGCGGGCGAAGCCTTCGGCGCGCTCGAGGTGCGGCTGATACACGTCGCAAAGCGCGGCGGGCTGGATCTCCGGGACTTGCGTCGCATAGCTCAAGTTGCCGGAGCCCATCGCTCCGAGTCCGATGAAACCGACGGCGATGCGGTCGTTCGCGCCCTTCACGCGGCCGGTGAACAGCGAAGTGGTGAACGCGGCCGTGGCGCTCGCCAAAACATTTCGACGGGTTGTTGTATTTAGGTTCATGACGCTAGTGTTGCCTCTTGCGATTATAGTCCCGCGGCCCCAAGTTTATTCATCGCGCAGCGCCACCATTGGATCGACTCGTGAAGCCCGTATGGCCGGAATGGACGCCGCGCCTAACGCTATCAGCGCGAGAATCGACGCCGCGAAGAGGAACGTAAGGCCATCCCACGGCTTGACCCCGAACAACAGACTCGTCAGGCTGCGGGCCAGTCCTGCGCTGCCGATGATCCCCAGTCCAATGCCTGCGGCGGCGATTTTCAAACCGCGCGACAACACCATCTGTAGAACGGTTCCTGCCCGGGCACCGAGCGCCATCCGAATACCGAACTCGCGAGTTCGTTGCGCGACGGAAAATGCCAAGACGCCGAACACGCCGACTGCTGATAGCACTAGCGCCAGGGCTGCGAAGCCACCCAGCAGACGCGCGCGGAATCGGGGCAGCGCCGCGGACTCGTGCGTGATTTGTTCCATCGTTCTCACTTGAGTCAAGGCCAGATTCTTGTCGATCTTCGCAACTGCGGCGCGGACCGCCGAGGCTAACAACAAAGGATCCGTCGAGGTTCGCACCGCGATCGACGCATCGAACCAGGGATTCTGCGCGATCGGCACATAGATCTCGAGCAGATTTTCCGTTTCAGCCAAGCCATCGATGCGGACTTGCCCCGACACTCCAACGATTTCCCGATCGACCATAGCACCACCGTTCATGTTCATCGATTGCACTTTCACATGACGTCCGATCGCGGGGCCGCCGTGCAAGTAGCGTCGGACGAACTCCTGATTCACGATCGCCACCGGCTGGCCATGCGCGGTGTCGCTATCGTCGAACTGCCGCCCGGCGAGCGGGATGCCGAGCGTCTCGAAGTACCGCTCGCCCACGATTTGATAGTGAGCCGCGCGGCGCTTGGCGGGTTCAATTTCGGGCTCGCCAACGACCTGAAATCCTTGGCCAATTTCCCAACCTGTCAGCGGCAGGCTGCCTCCGAATGAGGCCGAGCGCACGCCTGGCAGGGATTCGATTTCGCGTGTCGCACCGCGGTAAAAGGCAAGCAGGCTTTCCGGATTCGTGTACCGCGTCAGCGGCAGATTGACATGCATCGTAAGTACCTTGTCGGCATGAAAGCCGGGGTCGACCTGCGTGAGACGATCGAGCGTCCGAAGGAATAATCCGGCGGCGGTGACCATGACGACTCCGACTGCGATCTGAGCAACCGCGATGCCTCCGAGGATCTGGGAATTGCCGGAGGTCGCATTCCGTCCACGCATCGCGTCAGCAAGCGACACTCGCGCGGACCGCCACGCGGGGACCAGGCCGAACAGGATGCCGGTCATTATTGTCGCGGCTAGCGCGTAGAGCGCGACGCGTAGATCGAGTTCGAGCGCGAGCCCGGGAGGAATTGTGCCGGGCGGAATCAGAGACGGCGCGATTTGAATCAGCGCCCAGGCAAGGGCGAGACCGCAAGCGCCGCCGAGCATCGAGAGCAGCAGGCTTTCGGTTAACAACTGCCGGATCAGACGCCAGCGTCCGGCGCCCAGTGAGGCACGCACAGCCATCTCTCGAGCACGGCCGCTTGCGCGAGTGAGCAGCAGACTCGCGACGTTCGCGCAGGCCATTAGCAGCACAAGCGACACCACTCCGGCGAGCACCAATGATGTATCACGCAGTTCCTTTCCCACGAGCGTTTCGTGTAGGGGTTCGATACGAATGCCCCAGTCTTTATTCGTTCCGGGCGCTATTGCCGCCAAGTGGCGAGCGACCGGTTTCATAGCTTCACGGGCCTGAACGATTGAGATGCCTGGCTTCAATCGCCCGAGGACTCCGAGATAATGCATGCGCCGCTGATCGGGATCGCGCTTGACGATGAACAGCGACCAGACATCCGTCGGCCAGACGAATTGAAATCTTGCGGGGATAATTCCCGCGACCAGGAACGGCTTGCCGTCGAGCGTGACCGTTCCTCCGACCAACTTCGGATCGCCGCCGAAGCGGGTGCGCCATGCTTTCTCGCTCAACAAAACTACGTCGGCGCGGTTGTGTTCATCCTCCAGTGTGAACAACCGGCCGACGATCGGCCGAATGCCGAGCAGGTCGAAAAATTCAAGCGTCACCGATTGGCCCACGAGCCGTTCAGCGGGTCCTCCGCCGGCGGGCTGCAATGTTTTTGAGCCGCCGGCGTACGCCGCCATATGAGTGAAAGCGGAGTTCTGATCGTGCCAATCGAGAAAATTCAGTGGCGACACACGGATGCGGTTTGCGTGGCTCGGTGGATCTTCCCACAACGAGACGATTCGATCCGGTTCGTGGAACGGCAACGGACGAAGCAGCGCGGTATCGACCACGCTGAAGATGGCGCAGTTGGCTCCGATGCCAAGTGCGAGAACCAATATGACCAGGCAGGCGAAGCCTGGCGAATGAGTCAGAAGGCGCGAGGCATAACGTAGGTCCTGGAACAAGGTGCGCATGCACCTTTGGACTGACGATATGCTCCGCGGTTACTTTTCGTAGGGCGGTAAGCCGGTACGTAATTGGCGCAAGTGAGGATCGTCCTCGACACCAATATTTCTCGTCCCTGCCCATCCAAGGGTTCCATTTCAGGGGCTCGCTCACGATCTGCTGTTGATACATTGCATCCGGCCTACATGTACCGATTGTTCCGGATGCGATCTTAGCCGAAGTCGCGGGTGTTTAGCGTGGTGCGTCGGCAGCGGTCCGCTCCCTGCGGTCGCGGCTCAGAAGACGCTTTGTGTTTGCAGCCGTTATAGAGAGCTCTCGCTGCCATTGACAGCCGAGTTACTTCGAATTAACCATCGATTGCACCTTGCTATGTTTGCGGCCGTACATGAAGTAGACGACTAATCCAATTGCGAGCCAGACGATTAGACGGGCCCAGTTTAGCCAGCCGAGTTTGTACATCATGTAGCCGTTGAATAGGACGCCCAGCGCGGGGACTAGCGGTACCCAGGGCGTGCGGAATGGCCGCGGCTGGGCAGGATCGGTGCGGCGTAAAACGACTACAGCTATGCAGACAATTACGAACGCAAGCAGCGTTCCAATGTTGACCATCTTGCCGATGTCGTCGATCGGGGTTACGCTGCCGACGATGGCGGCTAGGAGTCCGACGAGGATTGTGTTCTTCCAGGGAGTCCGGAATTTCGGATGGATTTCGGCGAAGACGCGCTGCGGCAGTAAGCCATCTTTGGCCATTGAATAGAGGACTCGCGTTTGTCCTAGGAGCATGACTAGCATGACGCTCGTCAGGCCGGCTAACGCTCCGAGAGTGATGATGTGCGAGGCACCGGTGAGGCCGCGGTCCAGGAAGGCGCGGGAAATTGGAGCTTCGATGTTTACTTCGCGCCAGGGCACCATGCCGGTGAGGACGGCGGCGACGGCGATGTAGAGAACGGTGCAGATTAGCAGTGACGCGATGATGCCGATGGGTAGATCGCGCTGTGGATTCTTTGCTTCTTGAGCAGTTGTCGATACGGCGTCGAATCCGATGTAGGCGAAGAATATGTAGGCGGCGGCTGAGCCGATGCCGGAGAGTCCGTAGGGGGCGAAGGTCGACCAGCTCGCCATGCCCCAGTTCACTGAGTTGATGTAGGTGGCGCCGAGGGCAACGACGAAGAGGACGATCGAAACTTTGATGACGACGATGGTCGCGTTGAAGCGGGCGCTCTCTTTGATGCCGATCGCGAGAATTGCGGTGATGATTAGTGCGATCAGAAAGGCCGGCAAATTGAAACCGATCTCGGAGCCGAACAAGTGCGGCGCGTTCAACATGTCATGCGCGCGCTGCATCAACTCGGGCGAGGCCGCGGTGGTGATCGCCTGTACTTTTTCGAGGAACGCCTGGGTTCCGGGCACGAGCGAGGAGTCGGAGGCTTGGGCCATCTGGCGGGCGACCTCAGCCTGCGCCGTGCGCAATCCGGTCCAATGATCATAGGCCAGCCAAAGCGGCATCTTGATGTCGAAGATCTTGAGCAGCTCGATGAAGTGGTTCGACCATCCGGAGGAAACTGTACTCGCGCCCATCGCGTATTCGAGAGTGAGATCCCAGCCGATGATCCAGGCGAAGATTTCGCCGAGGGTCGCGTATGCATACGTGTACGCGCTGCCGGCCAAGGGAATCATGGCCGCGAATTCGGCGTAGCACAAACCGGCGAAGGCGCAGCCGAGGCCGGATAACACGAAGGACAACATGAGTCCGGGGCCGGCGTAATGGGCTCCGAGGCCCGCCATTACGAAGATGCCGGCGCCGATGACCGCGCCCACGCCGAGGGCCGTCAACTGGATGACGCCAAGCGTTCGCTTCAGGCTGTGCTCACCAGTTTCCTGGGCTTCCTCCATGAGCATCTTGAGCGGCTTGCGTGCGAGCAGGTTTGACATGTTTCGTGGTTCACTCCTCTAATCGAAATTCTTTATTCGTTCCTCAGCGCCTGCAGAGGATCCATCCCTGCCGCGCGCCGCGCGGGCATATAGCTGGCCATCGCGCTCACCATCAACAAACCCAGCGGAACAAACACATACACAGCGGATGAGGACACGCCGAGGCCTGGAAATCCGGCCGCCAACAGAGGGGCCGCGATGGCGGTGAGAGCTCCGCCGATCAATACGCCAGCGGCCGCGAGCATTAACCCGCGCCTGACTACAAGCCAGATGATATCGCGGCGGCTTGCGCCGACGGCGATGCGAATACCGAAGTCCTTGACCCGGCGGCTGACTGTGTAGGCGATGAGTCCATAGAGGCCGGTCGACGCGAGCGCGAGCCCGATCAGGCCCATGGCTCCGACCATCTGGAAGAAGTTGAGCCACGTATCGGTGACGCGGCTTTCATAAAGTGTGGCGACAGGTCGCAAGTTGAATACCGGCACGTTCGGATCGATCGATCGTACCATCTCACGCAACGGTTTTGCGAGTCCGGCGGCGTCGCCTACCGATTCGACGACCAGCGTCATACGCGAGCGCGGATTCTGTTCGTATGGCAAATAGACGAACGGCGCGGGGGCTTCGTTCACTGCGAGGTAGTGTCCGGTCTTCGCGACTCCGACCACTTCGGCTTGTGGGCCAGTGGCGCTGTCGAGGCGGATCCGCTTGCCGATGGGATTCTGGCCGGGCCAATATGTTTTGACGAATTGTTCGTTCACTACGGCCACTCGGCGTGAGCCGGCGCGGTCATCATCTGTAAAGGCGCGTCCGCTTTTGATCTCGATATTCAATAGGTGGAAGAAGCCGGCGTCGACGGCGGCGCCGAACTCAACGGCCTTCTCGCGGCCTTTGGGAAATTCGAATCCTTCGGGCACGACAGTGACGATGGTCTGCCCTGGCGATAGCGGCAGAGCTTCAGTGAGAGCCACGTTCGCAACGCCGGCCATGACGCGGGCCCGGTCGATGAGGCGCCGATAGAAGGCCTGCGTCTGCTCGGGTGTGTAATGCAACACGGCCGGCGCGGTGTCGAAGCTGATCAGATGATCGGTTCGAAATTCAGGGCGCATCGTCAGCATGTCGCGGAAGCCCTGGAGAAACATGCCGGCGGCGACCAGCACGACCATCGCGAGCGCTACTTGACCGGCAACGAGGAGGTCGCGGCCTCCGAACCATTTCAACGCCCATCGCCGGCCGCCGGCTTGAGGGCCTTCGCCGCCGGCTTTTAATGCCGTGACGAAGTCAGTCCGGGAGGACTGCAAAGCTGGGACGAGGCCGAACAAGATGCAGCTCGCGAGGGCCGCCAGCAAGCTGAATTCGACGACGCGCCAGTCGAGTTCCACGCCGAGAACGGATGGCGGATCACTCGGCACGCTCATCATTCCTAAGGCGAGGATGCCGCCGTAGGCGATCCACAATCCGATGATGGCGCCGGCGAGAGCGACGATGAGGCTTTCGATCATGAGTTGCCGGATGAGTTGACCGCGGCCGGCACCGATCGAGAGGCGGATGGCGATTTCGCGGCTGCGGGCGCGCGCCCTGACTAGCAGCAGATTCGCGACGTTCGAGCAGGCGATGACCAGGATCAGCGCGACCAGCCCCATCAGCATTTTGGCCATCGACAGCAGTTGGGGTGCTTGGTCGATCCGGCGCTGGAGCTCGGTGCGGATCGACATGTGGCGGTTGCGATTGGTCTTTGCGTACTCGCGTTCGAGCTCGGCGCCGATGTTTGCGAGCTCGGCCTTTGCGGACTTCATGGACGCGCCGCTATTCAGGCGGCCCTTTACGACCAGGATGTGATTGCCGCGGTCTTCGAGCGGGTTCATGGGCGCGGCGGCGAGGCGCTGGGACATCCCGAGAGGGATGTAGATACTGGGAGCGACGAAGCGGTCGAGGCCCGTGAACGAGGCAGGCGCCACGCCAACGATCGTGAAAGGAATTCCGTTGATGCGGACCGTGTCGCCCAGAGCAGACCTGCCGCGGGCCGCATAGTTCTGCTCCTCAAAATCACGACTGACGATCGCTACCGGCTGGCCCACGATGCTCTCTTCCTCGGGCAGAAACGCACGGCCGGCAGAAGGCGTGACGCCGAGGAGCGAGAAGAAATTGCCCGCAACGAGGCTGACGAATCGAATTTGCGCGGGCGCCATCGGATCGGAAGCGACGGCTTGCGTCGTGAGCCGGTATGCGGTGAGACCGCTAAAGGAACGGTTGTGATCGCGTAGATCGCGGAAGTCAGGGAACGACATTCCTTCGAGCGTGTTGTCGGGCGTCGTGTTGGTGACGTCGAACAGGCCCGACGAATTCTCGACCGGTAAAGGCCGCAAAAGCAATGCGTCGGCGAAGCTGAAGATGGCGCTGTTGGCACCGATCGCGAGGGCTAGCGACAGCACCGCGACGATCGCAAAGGCGGGCTGGCGGAGCAAGGTGCGGAGCGAATAGCGAACATCGCCGAGGATGCTCTCGAGCCAGGTCCAGCTCCAGGTGGCGCGGGCGTCCTCCATGGCGAGGGTGAGGTTACCGAGCTCTTTGCGGCCGCCGGCGATGGCGGTGAGGGATTCGAGTTCCTCGCGCATTTCGAGTTCTTCGCGGCGACGGGCGGCGGGGGACAGATGTTTGATACGAGTCCAGAAGGACATCATTTCACCTCCGACAGCGGGTTCATGATGCGGCCGACCGCGTCGACGAAATCCGCCCATTTCGAATGTTCCTGCACGAGATGTTTTCGTCCGGCGACGGTCAGGCGATAGAACTTCGCGCGGCGGTTGTGTTCCGACATTTCCCATTTGGACGCGATCCAACCCTTGGCCTCGAGCCGCTTCAAGGCTGGATAGAGCGAGCCGAATTCGATGGCGAGAGCTTCGTTGGACGTGCTGCGTATGCTCTTGGCGATGCCGTAGCCGTGGAGCGAGCCGGTGAGGAGAGTTCGTAGAACGAGCATGTCGAGAGTGCCTTGTAAAAGATCCATCTAGAGACAGACTATATATGAAGATCGTCTATATGTCAAACGCGTGGACCGGGGTCCAAAAAAATATTTTCGCGGGCATGTCGAGAACGCTTCGCCAGCTTCGACTTCCTCATGAAACGGCGCCAAACAGGCGCGCGACAATACGAAGGAGAGCAAACCAATGAAGTACATTCTGATGATGAACACCATGAAGGCCGGCCACGGCGTCCCGGAATGGCCGCGCGAGGATCTGCAGGCGCATATCGCCTTCATGAGGAGCTTCCTCAAGGAACTGCGTGAGTCCGGCGAACTGGTGTCGGCGGAGGGCCTCGCGTTTCCGGATCAGGCCAAGCTGGTGCGGGCCGCGAAGGATGGCACGCCGATCACGGATGGCGTTTTTCCTGAAGGCAAGGAGTTCCTGGCGGGTTACTGGATCGTCGACGTCGATACGCCGGAGCGGGCCTATGCGATTGCGGCGCAAGCTTCTGCGGCGCCGGGGCCGCGCCGGGAACCGTTGAACATGCCCATCGAAGTGCGGCAAGTGATGAGCGGTCCGCCGCCTGAGATGCTTTAAGTGGCCCTTGATTCCGAGCATCTGTTGCGGGATTTGGCGCCGCAGGTGCTCGGGGCGTTGGTGCACCGTTTTCGAGATTTCGCGGCGGCCGAGGATGCGACGCAGGAAGCCCTGCTTGCGGCATCGCTACAGTGGCCGCGGGACGGCGTTCCCGAGAGTCCGCGAGGGTGGCTGATTCAGGTCGCCGCGCGGCGGATGACCGATTACATCCGCAGCGAGATGGCTCGACGGCAGCGGGAAACGGTGGCCGCGCAGGAGATGGAGACGGTGGCCGGCGTCGAGCAGCACGAGGACGATTCGCTGATGCTGTTGTTCATGTGCTGCCATCCCGCGTTGACTTCCTCGTCGGCGATTGCATTGACGCTGCGCGCGGTGGGCGGACTGACGACGGCGGAAATCGCGAGCGCGTTCCTCGTTCCGGAATCCACCATGGCGCAGCGGATCAGCCGTGCGAAGCAGAGCATCAAAGCGTCGGGCGAGGGTTTCGCTCCTCCGAGCGACGGTGAGCGGAGTGAACGTCTCGGCGCTGTGCTGCACGTGTTGTATCTGATCTTCAACGAAGGCTACTCGACGAGCGCGGGGCCTCATCTGCAACGGCTCGAGTTGTCGCAGGAGGCGATCCGATTGACTCGATCGGTGCATGCGTTGCTGCCGGCGCATGCCGAGGTTGCCGGGCTGCTGTCGTTGATGCTGTTGACGGATGCGCGACGGGCGGCGAGAACCGGGGCGCATGGTGAACTGATCCCACTCGACAAGCAGGATCGATCGCTGTGGAACGGAGCACAGATTCAAGAAGGAATCGCGCTGTTGACGGCGACGTTGCCGAAGGGCGCGATTGGGCCGTATCAACTGCAGGCCGCGATCGCCGCTGTTCATGATGAAGCCGCTCGGGCCGAGGATACTGACTGGCCGCAGATTCTCGCGTTGTACAGTTTGCTTGCGCGGATGTCTTCCGATCATCCGATGGTGAAGCTTAATTACGCGATCGCGGCGGCGATGGTACACGGGCCGAGGAAGGGGCTCGAACTGTTGGATGCGCTCGATTCCGACGGGCGGCTGCGAGGCCATCACCGGCTGGATGCGGTGCGCGCGCACCTGCTCGAGATGGCGGGCGACCGGGCGGGTGCGATCGTCCATTACCGGCTGGCGGCGGGGCGCACCACGAGCTTGCCGGAGCGTGATTACCTGACGACGCAGGCGGCGCGGCTCAGTTCCTCCTGGACGATGGTGACTGTGTGAGCCAGGCATTAGAGCCACCGCCATGCCTGCTCATTCGGGTTGATCATTTTTTTGACGAGCGCCTCGTCGAACAGGTATTTGCCGGTGTCGATGAATTCACACAAATACTCCTGCTGAAAGTAGGCGTCGCCGCGGGAGCGTTCTTCGTCGATGAACCTCTCGGTGATGCGCTTGCATTCCGTGACGGGGCCGGTGTGGCGCAACCAGCGTTCGCCTTCAGTCATTTCGCGGTAGAAGAATCCGCGCTTTCCTTTGGGGGTGCTCAACAAAATCACGTCGCCGTTCGAGGTGGCGAGCGACGGGCGTACCGCTTGATAGACCTCGTCGGGGACTCGCGAGGCTTCGTCGACGATGAGCATCGAGACGGCGGAGAATCCGCGAATGGTGCCTTCGACGGCGGGGAGGCCGACGATCCGCGAGCCGTTGGGGAGCAGCATCGCGTGGCGGTTGGCTCCGTCGCCGCGGGTTTTGATGGCGAGAGTGTTGAGGAAGCTGCTGACTTTGAGGAGGGTTTCGCTCGATTGCCGTCCGGTGGGACCGACGATCAGGACGGTCGAGCGGGGGACGACGACGAGGCGATGCGTGGCGAGGACGGCGGCGACGGTCGATTTTCCCCATTGGCGGCTGCAATTGAGGGCGATCTGGCGGAAGTCGGGCGCGCGGTCGAGGACGCGGGCTTGGGCCTCGTCGGGGAAGAAATCAAGGAATTTTCGGGCGAATTCGAGGGGACTGGCGGCGGCGATGGCGATTTCCCTCCAATTGCCGCTAAATGGCGTTTGGCGCATCGGCTGATGCCTCCTGTTTGAGTTTGGCTTCGAATGCGCGGCGGGCGTCGGGGAAATCGCGGAGCACGCGCCAGATGGTGGCGAGGAGGTCTTGCTGCGAGTTGCTCGTGTGGCGGGTTGGGTCGGCGTGCTTTGTCCCCGGCGGCGGGTGCACTAATATCCGAAATCGAATACAATTTTCCATCCCACGCACGAGGATACACCCGAGGTGGAAGAAATCGAGGGTTGGCTAATGAGTAAATGGCGTGGGGCCAGGTGTTTATAAAATTTTTGCGGGGCGTGAATGGGTTTATACGGGATGAGGGGCTGTCGCGAGATACACGGCGGGCGCTTATCTGATTTCGGGTTGTTATCTGGTGGTCATAAATGGGGTTTTAGCTCTCGTTATCCGGTGGGATTTCGGGTGACGCGGGGCGGACGATGGAGATCGGGGTGGGTTCGGGCCGGATTTTGGGACGGGAGACGATGGGTGGTTTGGGTTCGTTTGGCTCCTCTATGCTTTGTTGTTCTGTCTGGCGAGCTGGCGGGGCCGGCGTTGGCGCGGCTGCGGCGGTGGTGGTGGCGGTGCCCGTTCCGAAATCCTGGCGATATTGGCGTAAATTCAGCATCGCATTGCGAAATTGACGATCGAGAGATGTCTGATAGCGGCGTAGAAGTTCGAGGCTGTTGATGTCGTAGGCGGGCGTCGCGAGGGTTGGGTCTTCGTTTTCCATTTCGCTGGGCCGCTCGTTCTTGGGCTTTTGAGCTAGGGCTTGCCAGGCTTGCACGAGACGGAAGTAGGGATCGTCGCAGGCGTCTGGTTGGGTGGCGCGGAGACTTCCGAGTTGAAGCTCGACTTGGGCGTCGATGAGGGCGGTTTCGAGTCCAATGAGGCGGGCCTGGCGCCAGTTGATGGCGGCGAGCTGGTCGACGAGGGTGGATTCGGTGTAGTCCTGAGGCTTGAAGGAGGCGCGGAAGCCGTCGACGTGCTGGTGGAATGCGGGTTCGTCCTCGATGCGGAGGACGACGTTGATGACGGCGGCGAAGCCGTGCTTGAGCGCGTTCTGGCTGGAGCGGGCCTTGCCTTCGGGGGAGATGGGGCCTTTGGATTTGGCTCCGTTGATGCGGGATTGGGCGGAGCGTGAGAGTTTGGAGAGCATGATTGAAGGGACCTTTCGTTTCCCAGGGACCAGGATAAGGGGTGTGGGGTGGGCGGTTAACGGTGTTAAGCGTGTAAGGCTATTGATTCGAGGCGCAAATAATTCTGCTAGGTCCGTGAACTGGGACGAGGATCCAGGGCAGGTCTGTGATCAGGAAGGCCAATGGCGTTGGGTGAGGAAGGCGACGTGGCACCGAAGATCGCCGAACAAGGATGGCGTCACCATCTGATCACAGAACCTTCGCGTTCAGAGCGTATTCGAAGTTCAAGTTACAATCCAGGCATTGCAGCGAAGCTCCTATGAACGACCCACACGTTGATTGGCTGTCTTATCGGATTGAACTCGGCGCGGGTATCTTATTGGTCGACCGTGCGCCGATCGAGCATGAGACTGACGATTTTAAGGTGGCGCTCGCGGTCGGCAAGGGTTTGTTCAAACTGAAGAGCCACTTCGCAACGGCTAAAGAAGCACGTGCTTGTGTAGACCCATTTGTGCGCGCTTGGGAGATCGACGATGGCTTGCGCACTTCTCCGGGCCAGCTCAGATTCGTATACGAAAACTACGGCGTCATCGATCGGAATCCGACGCCTGGTCTTGTACACGCTCCAAGCTTCCGCGCGATTGCGACGGTCGGCCCTGTAACGGTAGCTACTGGGCGAGAGTACCCTTCCGTACCCACCGAGTTTAAATGGTCGCCGACGGTTCAGACGCTTTGGGGCAGGTACGAGGGCTACAAAGAGGGTCGCGAGCCGCTCGCCGCGATGGCATACTTCTGCCTCACGGTAATTGAAAGCTTGGTCGGCAAACGGGACAAGAGTGCGTGTTCGCGTTTCCGGATCACCCGTCCGGTTCTGCGCAAGCTGGGCGAACTCACGAAAGAGGGTAGGGGCAGCGCGATGACAGCGAGAAAGATGGATTGCAACCTCAAAGACCACACCCCTTGTGAGATCCAGTGGATCGAAGCAACGATCCGAGAGTTCATCAGGCGAGCTGGTGCTCGCGAAGCCGACCTTTCACTGCTTTGCATGAGTGACCTTCCGCCCCTATGAGTCCGGGGATCGATTTTGCGACTCAGTTGAACTTCGCCAGTAGAAAGGGACGTGCTAGACTCAGCATCGAACGAAGAGGGACTATGGGTAACACTAAGAGCGAAGGCGGCCACCACTTCGACTTCGATACTGATAAGTGCACCAAATGCGGAATGACCCGGGAAACATACGAGGACAATGGAAGGCCTGCGTGCACCGGGCTGCCGCAATCCCCGGTGCCACCGAGGAAGTGAATCTTGACGGGCTTCACGATAGGTTACAAACCAGGCCAGATTGAGCCCCGGATTGCGCTATTGGTCGGAGCCGTGCAATCTGCTGGTTTCGAGACCGTTTCTTCGTGCTAAGGCCATATCGAACTTGGGGCGGCGATAGCCTTCGCCAGCATCGGATTTTTTGCCAATGAGGATGCTGCCAAAAACGTTCACCTCCTCTTGCGCCAATTCGGGGAGCAGCTGGCTTGTTGCTGGCGTCTTCGGGGTAACTTTCTGTGCCCAAAGGTGGTCAACGGATGGGCCCTTGTCTGGACGCTGGAAAACTGCGGGATCAAAAGACGTGTGGACGAAGGAGAGTTGGTAGCTCAAACCGTTCGAGCCGGCTGGGACGATGCTCTGTTACTTGTTGAGATGTTTGGTCTTTTGAAGAAATCCTAACGAGATGCCCGTCACATGCCCTTGTCGTCTTTCGGGATCGGCTCCCACCTGACCTCCATCTTCGCGATTACTCAGATGGCCGCCCTCTGAAGCACGCCCGCGAGTTGGCATGGCTCTAGCAGCGCGGCTGCGAGTTGTCCTGTACCACCGCTAGTCGGACCCCAGTCGGGTCACTTGGGACTGCGTTGACTGCTTTCAATCTTTTTATCCACTAAGCCGATGGTGGAACGGCCATGAGATGGTGGGCTGCCCGTTGTTCTTCTCGGCTATGGTCTTGTGTGTGGCGTTCGCCTTTAGGGTTCATCAAGCAAAGGCCCCGCCCTCGGGCGTACCCGAATGGGCAACGAGAATACCAGAGCCGTGAGGGACAGATCTTGGCAGTGCTGCTGGTTCGTCGAGCACTCTGGGGCAACGGAGGACAATAATATAGTTCAATAATCCACGCGCCGGAGAGTACCATCGATGATGAACCCGGCTGACCAGATCCACCGATTTGTTGCTCAGCACGGACAGAAAGAGACTTCTGTTTATGATGCGTGGCTTTTATGACGGAAGCGGACCCGGGCACCCGAACGGGAGGTACGTGATTGCCGGATTCGTTGCCCCGGCAGAACAATGGGATCGGATTGCTGAGGACTGGGATATCATTCTAAAACTCCCACCGGCCATCCCGAAGTTCAAGCTTTCTTTGTCCAGGAATCCAGCCTGGCGTGACCAGCACGGCATAACAGTAGAGCAGCTTGATTCAAAAATACAGGCGCTTAAGGAGATAGTAGCTCCACCAGCAACACATTTTTCGGTTGTTGCATCTATCAATGAAGGAGCATTCAAGGATTCCATTACGAGGCATGGATTGCAGGGTGACAAATTAGCTAAGTTTATTCATGGCAGCTCTTACCTAAGGAGTCCATATGGCGTCTTGTTTTCTCAGGCCGTAGCCCTTACCTTGATGAGAGCTGACGGAGATGGATATAACGGCAAGATCGATCTTATATTCGATCGCGAGAACAAACTGTTTGATGATGCTAGTAAGATGATCAGGTTCATGCGTGAATATCGCACAAATGAACTTCTCGATATGATCGGAGGTATCTCTCAAGCCGATGAGGACGAGGTCTTACCTTTGCAAGCGGCCGACCTTGTCGCAGGATTAGCAAAAGATTGCCTTAACAATCCTCACGATCTGGAAGCACACAGATCAGCCGTGGAAATCCTCGGCTCTAGTAACGAGGGTGCGTTTATGGGAGAGGAGGAGATAGATCGGTACATACAGAGGATGAAACAGATATCAAATAGCTATAAAGAAGAGAAGGCAAGACATGAAGATGGGGACTAAAAGCGAAACCTCAACGTACAGAATATAAAGAGGTCCGGAAGCCTACAAGGCATTCGATAAAGACGTCCGCCTGTTACCTTCTGTTCCGCGTGAAGAGATGGTACGACGCGAAAAGGAGTACAAGGAAAAGACAGGGTCCAACCCGGGGACATGGGTGACAGTTGTATCCGAGGACATAGGTAATACTTTATTGAAGGTTTGTGCCTTCGCGCCTCCTGGAGAGCTTCCGCTCCCGGTCGCGCGAACCGCGTACCGCTGCCGAATGAAAAGTTCTCGTCTCGTATTCACCGGCCCCGCCGGTCTTCTTTCTGGGGGGAAATGCCGGTTGGCCAATGCTGAGGATTCCGTCCACGCGGCGTAAAGTTGCAGGTCCAGTGACGCGCAGACGGTTGCTGGTAAATTAACTTCGCAACAAAGAGCTTCATCGACTACTATTTGTTGTCCGAGAGTATGTTGAAACCTACGCCGGCGATTAGAAGGAAAAGGACGATCATCAGTCCGATGGCCCAGCGGCTGCGGCGGCCGGTCTTGACCATTACGATGCCTGCGATGAAGGCGTTGACTCCAAATAGGATCACAAGGGCGAAAAGCAGAACAAAATTCGCCCCTTGCTCCGCCGTGCCCTTGAACCCTTCGGTCTGGTGCAACATTCCCGGTCCGAGGGCGGCGGTGATATAGCTCATGCCGAGGCCGAGGAGGAGGCCTACCACAATCAATACCCAGCCGCTGCGGCGGATGCTCACGGAAGGATCGCGGGTTCCGGGAATGGTCACGTTCAAGCTCTCCAGACTGGATCTTGAAGATTAACAGAACGGTGCTCCAGTTGTTGACGGAGTTTCTCGGTACTCTAAAACGTCGGCCGCAAGGAAAACAGGCGGCCTTTCGGTCCTTTCAGTTCCGACTTCTGACGCTCGATCCATGCGTGTAGGGAAGCGCCTTCGACGCGGTGGACCTTGCTGTCGATCACTACCTCGAAGACGCTGGAGGTGGTGAGATTCGGTAGTCCTGAGGCGGGATGATTCAGGGAGTGGGTGACATATAAGTGCGCCGCGTCGTACGTGCTTGTCGCTTGCACATCGAGACTGTGGCGACGGCCCTCCGCGTCGGTTACCGTCACTGTACACCAGCGTTCCATAACGCAGGTCAGTGTAGCGCGCGTGGGGGAATGAAAGGCGAATGGGCGCGCGCCGCAGGGCTGTTTGTACGGCGGAGTGCCTGAGCGCGTCAAGCTGAACCACGATTCCGGTGCGCCGAATGAAACGAACGTTCTCGCTTTTGCACAATTCAGCAGGACATCTATATGCAGCGAATTCGTGAACGTGCCAAACAGATTCTCAAGGAAGTTCCTGCGCCTCCGGCTCAAATCACAACCAAATCAGATCCTCAACTTTTCGCCAGGTTGACCGGCGGCGGCAATCAGAAGGCCCTTGACGACGCTTGGGCCAAGGGCAAGAATTTGACTTATTGCAACGCATTCACGGGATGGTATGGAAGCCAGTTGGGTCCTGGTCCATACATGGGGGTGTTTGAGCTGGAAAAATTCGTGAAAGATCACGGGAAGGCCCGTTCCTGGGTTGCGAGCACGATGTTCAACCGGCCGAAGTACGGCGATATTTGCCGGCACACGGCGTTCCATGTCGGAGTTTCGCTCGACTTCGAGGGCTCACATTGGCATCATGTGGACGCCGGCCAGGGCGGTCAAACGGCGAAGTGCGACATCTTGAAGCGGACCTATAGCAGCACTCCTTATGATCACGCCAATCTGCAGGGGTGGGTGGATATCGCGCGTTATTTCGGGCAGGATCCTTTTCCGGACTGGCTGGCCGGATGGTGGAACGTTTCCTGGCGCGGCGAAGATCTCTATTACTTCTTCACGGACGATTGGGAGGTGCAATGGACGGATGTGGCTCCGCAATCGCGACAGATGTCACCGGTGGCGATGATCGGCAAGGGCGGGGTTGAGCCCGACGGTCCGACGGGGATCGTCATCGGATGGGAGGGCGAGGTCGGCCGACGGGTGACAAGCGCTTCGGGGAATGTCGAGAGTCTGACGCGGATGCCGGATGGGACGCTCTCGGGGATGTTCAACAGGCTCGAACCGGTGACGGCGCGGAGGTGATCCGCAGTGGTGCTGTGCTGCCTCTCGTATACTTGTGATGAAGTGAACGGCGTGAATAAGACAATGCGTTCAGTCTCCGTCTCGACGAAAGATGGATTGATTCTCGTTGGCGGCGACGACGACGGGCACGTCGTGTCGATTACGCCTGAGCAGGCTCCGTTGCTTATTGAGTGGATCAGAGATGCGGCGGAGTCACTTCGAGTTGGTACACGGCAAGAGGCGAGGACGGATGCGGAGAGGGCTCTGCATGAGTTTGAGAATCCTTCTTCGGTTTGAGGGCTGCGATGGGGCTTAATCCTCGCACGTCTCCTCGAATTGAAGCAGCCATAGGATCCGCGGGGCCGGCCGTGCTCTGGTCCATTGGTTCCTGCGTCGAAGCAACGATCCGCGGTGGACGCTTCAGGTCACGGGGGGCCATCTTGACCCGCCCCGGGATCGCCTGCCCAGTTTCCACGAGCATCCAGCAGCTTAAATGGGCGTATCCGGCGGAATTGGCGGCCAGATGGATCGGGTAGAAGTTGATAGATGGATTTCCCGGATCTGTAATACTCGTCGCCGCATTTGCAGCGCCAGACGTATTGTCCCCAGCCTGACCATCCGAAGAAGCTGTAGTCTGGCCAGTCGTAATCGCTGCCGCGGCTGCACTGGCCCTTCTTACAGAGTGGGAATGTGAGCAGGGCGCGACGGAGGCGGCCAAAGTACCACGATACTGGCCACATGAACTTGGCGGCCTGGTATCCCAGAAAAAGAGTGCGCGGCCGGGAAGGGGAGCGCGAGGGGCTCCGTCGGGCCTTGGAATCATGAATCGCAGGTTTTAATTCGGCTCCTGATAGTGCGGACGATGACGTGAGGCGCCGCGTGCAGTTGCTGTTAGTAGGAAGAGACGCAGCTCGGGATCCGAATTCTTCGATTGGCGACGAACGAATTGTGCCAAATGAGTGGGACGGTATTCGCCGTAGCAGTCGGCGAGGTCATGCAAATCGTCGGCTCCATCTGCGATGTAGACCGGGAGCTTTCGATCGCGCGCGCTCGTCAATTGCTCGCCGAGACGCAGGGCTGTCTCGGTGGTTTGTTCGCCATCTTTTGTGTGGCCAAGAGCGAAATTGGCTCGGGTGAGCGCTACCAGAAAGTGGAGCTCGTCTGTAGTTTTGGCGACCGGGATGGACGCATTCAGTTGGCGACGCCAGGTTTCTGCTTGCGGGCGGTCGATGGTGGCATACGAGGGTAGGACCAGTGCGAGCGCGATGTTCCTGCGGGTTGGATCCTTGGTTTTCTGGGCGAGTTCCGCAGCGCGCTGTGGATCATCGGCGGCCCATTGGCGGAGGAATATCAGGTGGTGTCGCTCGAAAGCTGCCTCGATCCGGTCGGGATTGTCGCGTCCGGGAGCGGCGAAGACTCCGGAGCGCCAGGGGGCGCGTTCGACTGCTGGCACGGGTAGGTTCGCGAGGGTGGGGTGCTGTTGCCGAAGTTGGTGGCCCCATGCTGGATTGACTTGATCTACGAAGGGAAGCAGATCGTATACGCGTGCGAGCAGTTCCGAGTCGAGTCGCACGATGCGTTCGGCCAGATAATATTCTGCATATTGATGTGCACGCGGCTCGTCTGTGCCTCGAGCGATTGCTGCTAGCGCCGCCTCGACTGCGAGCCGCCGGTCGTCGTTTGACATGACCGGCCAGCATTCGCGGAGGAACTCCATGTAATCGTCGGGAGTGCGCCAGATGCCGCGTTCGCCATCCAATCGATGTACCACATCCAACCATACGGAATGGGCTGAGGAGGGGTCAATTTTTGCCAGGCGGGGCAGAATGTGACCAATCGCTATGTACGGATATTGACCGCCGCGGCTGGTGAAGTCGGCAAATTGCAGGATGGTCGAGAGCGATCGCTGGCCTTGTGAGTCCCATAGACGCGGAAAGAGATGACGAGCCAAATCGATCCGCGGATCTTCGTAGGGCTGGTGGGCGATGCTGGGCTCGAGTTCCAGGAAGTGTCGCGCGGCGAGCTCGGGGTACGTTAGGGAAAGAACGGTGAGGGCATTCTTTCGCCCTGCCGCCTGGTTCATTTGTTGCCAGTGCAGTTCGTGGGGAGCGTGGGTTGCGAGGTCGTACATCTCGAGCGACCAAGCAGCGGAGGTGGCGGGATCTATTCCGGTCTCGGCGATCGTCAGATCGTACAGGAGAGTCACCCGGTTGTAGGGCAGTTGGGTTTGGGATTCGCGATGCAGATTGGCGAGCAAGGACTCGGGGCTGATGGTTCCAGCGTCCGCTGGCGCACAAAGAATGAATGCCCAGACGAGTGCTGGAACCATAGTCAATTCTAGCGAGGAGAGACTGTGGCAGTTGACGGTTACTTCTGGCCGTGTTCTTCAGTGTGGTGCTTGCTGGCCTCTTCGGCGTGGTGCGTAGCATGGTTGTGATGGCCGTGAGCTACGTGGGCGTGATGCCCGGCCTTTTCATGGTTCTCGGCTTCATGCGCCGTGGCTGCGGAGTTGTGGTGATTTGCGGCCTCTTGGTGATGCTCTGCCGCTTTGCGATGATGTTCTGCTGCTTTTTGAGACATTGGATGCTTCCTTCTACGTCGAAGTCGAGCGGGTGCAACGCAATCGAGGTTGCCCCACAATACTTCTGAAGCATACACTTCGGTTTGTAGCCGCTCGACTAAAATATGGTTAATTCTTGGTTAAACGGGGCGCTCTATAAGTGAGCGACCGTTTTCACCACGTTGTAATCTGCTCTGTGCATCGTCAAAGACATGCTTGGTGTGGAAGTTAACAGGATTGTGCGGATCGCGCTCGTGGTCGTCACCCTCGGCATCATCGCCGGTCTCGGATTCTTGTGGCTAAACCGATCGAGAACGCAGCATCTTACGCTCGCAGCGGGGTCCAGAGACGGAGAGAGCTTTATTCTGGGCGAGGCCCTGAAAACGGTCGTTCAGCGACATTACCCGGCGATCGAGGTGACTGTTCTCGAGACGGGCGGAACGGCGGAGAATCTGCGGATGTTGGCGAGCGGGCAGGCGCAATTGGCGACCGCGCAGGCCGACGTCATGCCGGGACCCGCTGCGCGGATCCTTGCGGTTTTGTACGACGATACGTTCCAACTGCTCGTGCCGGCGGATTCTACGATCAGAAGTTTCGCGGATCTGCGCGGTAAACGGATCGGACTGGCACAGCGTGGGGGGCAGTTCGAATCCTTTCTACGGGTGGCTGAACACTTTGGGCTGCATGCGGCGGAGTTCCAATTTGTTGGATCGAGCGATGCTGCCGCGGATGAAGCGTTTCGGAACGGGCAGGCTGACGCGATATTTCGAGTGCGGGCGCTTGGCAATCCATCCATACAGCGGCTGGTGCAACGAGGCGATGTGCGTTTCCTGGCGATTGAACACGCGGCGGCGATGAAGATCAAATATCCGGCATTTGAGACGGCGACGATTCCGGAGGGCAGTTACAGGGGGAATCCGCCGGTGCCGGCGCGGGATCTGCCGACGGTCGCTGTGCATCGCACGCTATTGGCACATCAGGCTGTCGACCAGGACGCGATCCGCGCAATTACGGAGGTGCTGATCGAGCGGCGCCAGGAGGTGATGCAGGAGATTCCGGCGGAGATGGCGGAAGTACGCCTGCTGTTGGCGCAAGTGCGGCGGCCGGAGGCGCAACGGGAACTCGGTCCACCTCTGCATCCTGGAGCTTTGAGTTTCTATGACAAGGACAGGCCGTCGTTTCTGCTGGCTCATGCTGACTACGTGGGGCTGATGCTGACGGTGGCGTTGATGGCCGGTTCGTGGATCTGGGAACTGAAGCAATGGATGCTGCGACAGCAGAAGAATACGGCGGATCAATACAGCAACCGGGCGGTCGCGCTTATGAACTCCGCACAAGGGACGGCTTCGATGGCGGATCTAGATGAGATCTGGCGAGAGTTGCAGGCGATTCTTACGCGGGCGGTTCACGACCTCGATGAAGACAAGCTTTCGGGGGAGTCTTTCAATTCATTTCGATGCATTTTGCAGATCGCGCTGGATGTCACGCGAGAACGGCGAGCGATGGTGTCGGGGGGCGTGGGAGTCGCAGTTACCGCATAGCGGCCGCGGCAATCATCATCCGGTCATATCGAATGTCTATCGTGGACTTCATGCGCTTTTTCCCTCTTTGTACGTTCCTGCTCACCGTCGCCGTTGCTCGCGGGGCGGAAGTCAAGACAGTGGTGATCTTTGCGGTAGACGGCCTTGGCGCGAATGTTTTGCGCGCCAACACTCCGCCACACTTCAAGGAGTTCATCGGGAACGGCTCTTATTCACTGCATGCGCGGGGCGTGATGCCGACTGTTACCTTTCCGAATTTCGCGTCCATGATTAGCGGCGCGGGGCCGGAACAGCATGGCGTCACTAATAATGACTGGCGGCCTGAGAAGTTCACCATCGCTCCGCAGTGCGTGGGCAAGGACGGTCATTTTCCGACTATCTTCGGACTTCTGAAAGCTGCAAACCCGGGTGCGAAATCGGCGATGTTTTTTGATGGCGAGGGCTTCCCGTTCATCGCCGAGGCCGGCGTGCCGGACAAGATCGGAACTGCCAAAGGGCCTGATGCCACGTTCGACATGGCTGTCGATTACTTGACGACTGAACGGCCCGCTCTGCTGTTCCTACACGTCGATTTGCTCGATCATGCCGGACATACCGAGGGTTGGGAATCGGCGAGCTACGCTGCTGAATTTGTCCACACCGATGAGCTGGTCGGGAGGTTGATGGCGCGATTGAAGGAAGCCAAGATGGCCGATTCGACGGTGGTCATCATCAGCGCTGACCATGGTGGAGTCGGCAAGCGTCACGGCGGCAACTCCATGACGGAGATTGAAATTCCGTGGCTGGCGAGGGGTCCGGGGATTGCGAGGGGGCGGGAGATCACGGCGCCGATCAATACGTTCGACACCGCGGCTACGATTGCGAAGATCTACAACCTGAAGGCGCCAGAGTGTTGGATCGGCCGGGCGGTTGTCGAGGCGTTCGAGCATTAGCTCAGGCCCCTTGCCCTCTACCATCGAATTACATATAATCACTTTACTCATATGCAACAAGTGCTGCGGTCCGCGGACTTCCACATCCTTCTTTCGCTTTCTGAGGGTCCGCGGCATGGGTACGGAATTATGAAGGATGTTGAGCTCGAGTCCGGTGGGGGGGTGGGGCTGGAGATTGGGTCGCTGTATCGGCTGCTGAGCAGGCTGCTCGAGGAGGGGCTGATCGAAGATGCGGACTCCTCCTCAGACGAACGGCGGCGTTATTACCGCATTACGCGTACTGGGAAGCGGGCTTTGAAGGCGG
>DASXZC010000532.1:0-1850 GCA_036502165.1 Bryobacteraceae bacterium | reverse complement strand
TAAGTCACAACCGTGACTAAACATACTGGAACGTGTTAAGCTCGCATTTGCCTCGCCGAGTCGAATGGATCGAACGACTTCCAGCCGCCATTGAAGAACTGAAGGAGTTCTCAGGCCCGGTCATCGACCGCGACATCCTCGAACGGGTGCTGCGCATCCACCGCCGAGTCGCGATCCGCCTCATGCACCGCCTGGGCGGATTCCAATCCGGCAAGACCTTTCTGATCGACCGGCTCCATGCGATCGAACAGTTGGAACGCGTCGGCCGCGGTGAGGACTTGAAATTCGAACGGGATCGCCGCGCACGGTTGGCGGTCGAACTCGAAGAGGCGCGCCGTCTCTCGCGCGGCCGTAACGTCGTCATCGACACGACGCCGGACGTCCACGAGCGGGTCATGAAGGACTTGCCTCCCGGCATCCATCTACAGCCCGGCGAGTTGAGGATCGAGTTCGCCGGCGCCGAGGACCTGCTGCGGCATCTGTTCGAATTGAGCCAGTCGATCCTCAACGATTACGAACGCTTCCGCGCGGCGGTCGAGAATGTCCCTTGATATTCAGAGATACTTCATATAGAATCTCTTCATATGGAGCTCATCCAAGGGACCCTCGACATGCTCGTGCTGAAAACCCTGCTTTTCGGCCCTTTGCACGGTTACGGCATTGCGCGGGCGATCAAAGGAGCGTCGAATGATGCACTCGATGTCGAGTTCGGCTCCCTCTACCCGGCTCTGACGCGGCTCGAACTGAAGGGCTGGATCGATTCAAAGTGGGATAAGTCCGAGCTCAACCGGAGGGCGAAGTTCTATCAACTGACTCCCGAGGGCCGTAAGCATCTCATACGCGAACATTCTGATTGGGAGCAGTTCGTCGAAGCCGTCGCGAGAGTCATGGGGCAGCCTGCAACAGCGAAAGCGCGAGGGAAACAATGAACTGGCGAAAGCTGAAGTACCTGCGGCCATCAGTCCGCCGGCAGGCGGACCGCGAAATGCGCGAGGAGTTGGAGGCGCTGAATGCCCTTGCGGAAACTTCCGGCGAACTCGGCAATCTGACGCTCGCCGCCGAGGACGCGCGCGACGCCTGGGGATGGACATGGCTCACCAGCTTGGCGTCCGATGTCCGCTATGGCTTCCGCACCCTCCTGCGCCAACGCGGATTTCTCACGGCCGCCCTGCTGACGTTAGCTCTCGGAGTCGGCGCTAACACGACGATCTTCAGCGTGATCAACGCGACCATTCTCAAGCCGCTTCCGTTTCCTGATTCTGATCGCCTGGTGCTGGTTTGGGAAACTTTCGGCAGTGGACCCGACAACGAGAACATCATCTCCGCGCCCAATTTTTGGGACTATCAGCGTCAAATCCAATCGTTCGACGCGATGGCGATTTTCGGATCCGGCAACGGCTACAATCTCTCAGCTCCGGGCCAGGAGCCGGAGCAGGTCTTTGGCCTGCGCGTCTCGGCCGGCTTCTTTCCTGTGCTCAAAGCCCAGCCCATGCTGGGCCGCACGTTTACGCAGGATGAAGAAGTTCTGAATAGATCGAAGGAAGTCGTGCTAAGTTATGGCCTGTGGAAGCGGCGCTACGGTGGCGACACAACGATTGTGGGCCGTCCCATCAAAATCGATGGCGAGGACTTTACTGTGCTCGGCGTGATGCCGCCCGATTTCACTTGGCAATTCGGTAGCGGACCATTTCAGCTTTGGGTGCCGATCGGTTATACCAAGAATGATTATTCGCGATCCTCGAACAGCTTCCTGGCGATTGCGCGCCTCAAAACGGGCGTGACACTCGCCCAGGGGCGTTCTGAGATGGCGGCCGTTGCGGAGCGGCTCGCGAAACAATTCCCCAATGATA
>DASXZC010000531.1:0-3378 GCA_036502165.1 Bryobacteraceae bacterium | reverse complement strand
AAGGCCGTCATAGTTCAAATACATGCGGAACGCATTCGCCGCCGGCTGCTTCTGCGTCGGAGGACTCCACATCGTTCCCATGTCCAATCCTTCGCGTCCGAAAATCCCCATCACGTCGGCTTGAGCAATCGCTCCCGTGATGTCATCGACGGCGCCCCAGTTGTATTCGGTGACAGCGATCTTCGTGCCCGGATAATTGTTCGCGACCCAATCACGCATGCGCGGAATCAGCCGCGGAGGAGCATTGATCACCGGATCCGGGAACAAATAATTCGGATCCCACAACACGCGCGTCGATGTCAGCCGCAACACGTCAGAGCCGCCGCCGGCTTCACCAAATGCAATGCCGTTGGGCGTCAAGTATCCATGAAGATCCAAATAGTCGAGCAGGCGAACGCCGTTCTGCTGTTCGTATTGCTGCATCTGCTGGAGATAATAATCGAGCCACGGAACGTTGCCGTGTGCGATTCGGTCTACGGGATTGGTGTCATAGTTCCAAGGCGAGTGCGAGTTCCAGCCAGCCACCATGTCGGCGGCCGAATAAAAATAGCCCATCCATCCCGAAGGGACCGGACCCGTCACGAGCGCCGAAGGATCGACGCTCTTCACCGCCGCAGCGTAGCGTATGCCGCGCGCCAGCATCTCATCATAAGTCGCCGGTTGCGGATGGATGTCGATGTGGACCGACATCCACCACTCGGGCTCATTGTCGAGGCTCCAGAACTTAACACCGCCATCGGCCGCGGTTCCATAACGCGACACCACATGGTTCACCCAAGCCTCGGCGAATTTCTCATCGACGGGCGTGCCGACATCGGCCGGATCGTTCACGATGTGCGTCTTTCCATCGGGCTTCAAACCGTTGCCGCAGTCGGCATCATACGGGTTCACCTGCTGTTGCAGACCATACTTCGCAACGCTGAAACTGCACATCTGCGTGCGTTGGCTGGGGAGCCAGTCGAGCATCGGGATTGTCCCAAGCGGCCGTTCGCCGCCGCGCAGATTCCGATCGACGAACTGATCGAACGTCGAGCCGAACGGCAACAACGAAGGCTGCGCGTTGTCGTACGGAAAGCTTGTGAAATACCAATCCGCGGCGGCGTTGTAGGAGTCGTTCAGCCAGTTGTAGCGCGTCGTCGAATCGCCGCCCCAGCGGGTGACGCCGACGGGCAGTTCGGTGCTCAATCCGCCGTTGCCGTAGTCGTTGATGCCGTAAATATCCGGACTGATCGGATGCCTCGCCGCTGACGCGTCCACGCTGAGCGCGGGACCATCAGCCGCTGAAACGGTCGCGATCAATAAGAGAAAAAGAACGTAGCGATGCATGGCTACCTCAATAAGGATCGGGCTCGCCCTTGCGTACAATCCGGATCCAGTGGTCGGTGAACGCGTTGTGCGCCGACGGAATTCTCACCTTCGGCATGTGGCACGTGGTGCAGTCCTGCTTGGCGACGGGGCACAAGCGGGCAGCCGCTTTCTGGCCCGGTGAATGGCAGGCTACGCACTTCGCATCGTAGAACGCCGCAGGCTTCTTTTCCTCGTGGTGGATGTCATGGCACGTCGTGCACTTCAAACGCATCTCCGCCGCGTCATAGCATTTGCTGTTAGTCAGCCGGTACGGTTGGAAGCGGACATTCGTGATGTTGTGCGGGCCGTCACCAGCGATCTGCTGCCAGGTGCGATGGCACTGGCCGCAGAAGTCGTTCATCTCTTCCGCTGAAAATACGCTCATCTTCACGGGGATCACTTTGGGCGCCTGAGCACTCGCGAATCCGGCCTCGTGAGCGTTGCTGTTCACGTGGCATCGCTGGCATTGGATGCCGGGCGTCAGCGTCTCCGGCTTCAGCACTCCCGCGGTCATCGCGCCAGTGGTGTGGCAGTTGAAACATTCGGACGCGCCCTTGATCGACATCTCGCGTCCGATGGCTTCCTCAAGACTGCGCGGTGGCTCGGGGCGCGCGCCGACGGTCAGATCGAGTCCGTTGATGTCCTTGTAATAACTGACGCGGCCCTCATACCAGTGGCCGTTTCGCTCGATCAGGTACGTCTGTCCAGCCGCGCCCAGGCCGAAGGCGTAGGCGATTTTGGATTTGAATTCCTCATGGTCGTTGTACACGCGATACCAACTCACCTCGCCGTCGCGCTCAATCGAATATTTGTAGTCGCCTTGCGCGAACTCGAGCTTCGGATGCGCGCTGAGGATCTTGCCCTGCGCGGCAGGTTCAAGCGCACGCGACATACCAGTCGCCGCGAATGACGCCGCTTCCTTCTGATGACATTGCGCACAGTCGAGCTTGCGCTCAGCGGCGAGGCTCAGCGAAGAGGGAAGCAACAGGAGTGCGGCGGCAACAACAGTTTTCACAGTGCCTATCTCTCGCTCGGCTTCTTGTTGCTGGCCTGGATCCTCAGGAACTCGCGCCGCTCTCGTGCGGCATCGTCCTTGCGCCCCAGTTTCGTATAGAGGGAAGCCAGCGCGATCCTCGGCTGCGGATCGTCCGGCTGCAGTTGCCGCGCTAATTCAAGCTCCTTCAACGCCGGTTCGAGCGATCCAGATTCGACTAACACGCGGCCCAGCAACGTGTGCGTCGCGTACGTTTGCGGAGCCAGTTCGACGCTCTTGCGCGCATAGGGCAGCGCCTTCGCCGTGTTGCCCTGACGCAGGTATTCGGAACCCAGCGCCATCAGTGCGCCGACATGATCAGGGTTGATCTTCAGCTCGTCCTCGAACATCTCGACCGCGCGGTCGGAGCTGTCGAACATCTCGAAACTGCCAGCCAGATAGTGGACTCCGGGCGCCTTCGGATAATGCTCGAGCAGATCGGCAAAGTTCGCGCGCGCCACCGGCACATTGCGCTTCGCAGCGGCCCAGAAGGCCTTGCCGGCGAGGAACACGACCTCGCGATCCTCGGCAGGCACTTCTTCAGGGAACATTGGTTTCCAAAGTCCCGCGGTGCCGGCCAGTTCAATGTACGCAGGGTTTTCTTTACCCAACTGTGCGAAATCGAAGAGGATCGAAAGCGCGCCTTCGAAGTTCCCACGCTTCGTCCATAGCTTGGCGAGCGTGTACATGCTCGGTTGCCCGATGCCTTCGTTCATCACCCCGAGCTTCTGCGCCTTTGCCAGGTTGGCCGTCGCGGCGTCGTAGTTCTTCAGGCCGAATTGACATAGACCTGCCATGGCGTGCGATGGTGCGGAATGATCGAGCGCGGCCAGCTTCTCGAAGGCCGCCGCGCACTCGGCGAACTGATCCTTCTGATAATAAATTCCGCCGAGCGCCCACCAACCATCTTTCCAGTCCGGCTTCATTTGGAGCGCCCGCTGATAAAGAGCGGGAGCATCCGGGGCGCCTTTTTCGCGCGCGGCTTCGGCTTGAGCGGA
>DASXZC010000530.1:0-3523 GCA_036502165.1 Bryobacteraceae bacterium | reverse complement strand
CCCGCCGCGAAATGCTCGCCACCTTCGGAGCCGGCTTCGGCTCCCTCGGCTTCCGCGCCCTCGGAGCCACCACCACGCCGCAGCCCCATTTCGCACCGAAAGCCAAGCAAATCGTCTTCCTTTTCTTAAACGGCGGCCCCTCCCAAGTCGACACCTTCGACCCCAAGCCCGCACTCACGAAATACAACGGGAAGCCCCTGCCCGGCGTCGAGAACATGCAGACCGAGCGCCGCACGGGCGCTGCTTTCGGCTCGCCCTTCCAATTCCACAAGTACGGCCAAAGCGACATCGAAGTCAGCGAAATCTTCGCAAAAACCGCCGCCGCGCACATCGACGACTTCTGCGTCATCCGCTCGATGCACACCGAACGCCCGAATCATGAACCCTCGTTGTTCATGTTGAACTGCGGCACCATCCTCCCCGGCCGTCCTTCGATGGGCTCCTGGCTCACCTACGGACTCGGTTCGGAAAATCAAAACCTCCCCGGCTTTATGGTCCTCTGCCCCGGCGTCCCGATCATCGGCGCGCAGCTCTGGAGTTCCGCCTTCCTCCCCTCCGAATTCGCCGGCGTCCATCTGCCCAACAACGAAAAGGACATTGAGAAGCTCATCCCCTACATCCGCAACCAGCGCACGCTCGAAGAACAGCATCGCCAAATCGAACTGCTCACCAAGCTCGACAAAGACGACAGCGGCGTGAAGGCAATGGAAACCGCGTTCCGCATGCAGACCGAAGCGCCCGAGGTTCTCGATCTGAAGCGCGCCCCTGAGAAGGATCTCGAGCGCTACGGCGATTCCAACTTCGGCCGCGGCTGCCTGATGGCGCGCCGCCTCCTCGAGAAGGGCGTCCGGATGGTACAGGTCTATTTCGGCAATGGCCAGCCTTGGGACAACCACGACGACATCATGATCCATCGCCGCCTCGCGTCCGAAGCGGATCCCGCCATCGCCGCATTGATGTCCGACCTCAAAACCACCGGCCTGTTAAAGGAAACCATCGTCATCGTCAGCGGCGAATTCGGCCGCACTCCGACCGTCGAAACCAGCGGACTCGTCGCCGTCCAATTCGGCCGCGACCATAATAACCACGGCTTCTCGACGCTCATCGCCGGCGGCGGTATCAAAGGCGGCATCGTCCACGGAGCCACCGACGATTTCGGATTCAAAGCCATCGACAAGCCCGTCCACCCGCATGATCTGCAGGCGACGATCCTCCATCAAATGGGCCTCGACCACAAACGCCTGACCTACCGTTACAGCGGCCGCGACTTCCGCCTGACGGATGTCGAAGGCACAGTCGTCGAGGACATCCTTGCTTAGTCGATGCTATAAAATCGACCCATGCCCGGATCCCCGCAGACCACCCGCCGCACTCTTCTCCGCAACGCTCTCGCCGCCGGATCGCTCATCGGCCTCGACGCCCTCTTCACTCCCGAACACGCCAAAGCCGCAGTCGGTCCCAACGACAACGTCAAAGTCACGAAGATCGAGACATTTGTTTTAAAGAACTCCTGGGTCTTCGTGAAAATCTCGACCGATGCCGGCATCACCGGTTGGGGCGAAATGCTCAAGGACGACGCCAAGGCCTGCGCCGCCGGAGCCCTCGAAGTCGGCCGCTACCTCATCGGCCAGGATCCCAACCGCGTCGTCTTCCACTGGCAAGCCATCCATCGCGGATCCTTCTACCGCGGCGGCCCCATCAAGACCGCGATCCTCAGCGGCATCGATCAAGCCCTATGGGATATCAAAGGTAAGATCTACGGCGTCCCTGTCTATAAGCTCCTTGGAGGCCCCACCCGCGACCGCATACGAGTCTACGGCACGGTCAGCCCGGTCACGGGAGTGAACGCGATGAAGGTTGCCCCGAACGCCGCCCGCGCCCCTTTCAAATACATTGAAGGCCAGAAATTCGTCGACGAAGTCGCCGATCGCTTCAAGGCCCTCCGCGAGAAGCAAGGCCCCGGAGTGGACATCGCGATCGACTTCCACGGCGCCGTCGAACCCCCAACGGCGTCGCTCTTGATCAAAGCTCTCGAGCCCTACCAGCCCTGGTTCTACGAAGAAATCGTCCAGCCCTTGAACGTCGACATCATGGCGGAGCTCGCTAAGAAAACCCACATCCCTCTCGCGACCGGCGAGCGAATTTTCCTGAAGTTCGGCTTCCGCGAAATCCTCGAGAAGCACGCCGCGATGATCCTGCAACCCGACGTCTGCTACGCCGGCGGCATCACCGAACTCCGCATCATCGCCGGCATGGCGGAAGCCTACTATTCGCCCATCGCGCCTCACAATCCCCAAGGACCCGTGTCCCTCGCCGCGAGCCTGCAAGTCGCCGCCTCGATCCCGAACTTCCTCATTCAAGAGCGCGGCGACATGGAACACGCAAACCTCCTCGCGAAGCCTTTGCCTCCTGTAAAGAACGGCCATCGCGAACTCCCCACCGGCCCCGGCCTCGGCATCACGATCGACGAAGACAAGCTGATGGCCCTGGTCGGCGAGCCCCAGGAATACAAGACCCGCCTCGACCCCGATGACGGTTCGGTGGTCGATTGGTAAGGCCTACGGGAATCCGCCGCGTCCAATGAGTTCCTCGCGCAACTCCACCCGGCGCGAGTCGTTCATCGCAAGAACCTGAACAGTCGCCCGCCCCGTCGCTGTCGTACCGGCAATCCGCGCACCTTCCAACTGAAAATGGTCGTGCCAGCCATCGCGCCGCGGGTGGAAGAGAACGGCCATTTGACGCGTCACCGGGTCAATGCCTGTCAGGTTAGGACCCTTTCGAAGATTGCATCGATGGCAGGCGAGAGCCAAGTTCCCAAGATCGTCCGATCCGCCATGCTGACGGGCTATGATGTGCTCGACGTGATGTGTGATCGCGCTGTGCTCTTCTCTCAGCAGGCAATACTCACAGCGCTTCCCGGCCCGTCGACGAATCGCTTCCCGGATCTCCGGGCTCATCCTGAACAGGTGCTCGAAGCCAGCCTCCGCTGAGCCTTCGCCTTAAGGATCGCGATGAAGTCGGTTGCGTTGACCAGTTCCTCATATTCAGCCCGGTCCCCGTCACTCAGCAGACCCTCATTAGCCTTTTCCGCCAGCGAATTCACACGCTCGCGCACGGCGGGATCGATACCGAACTCGGCCACGCGTTGAGCGGACGTAGCGTCCAGACAATCCGTCAGAGGATCCAGAATATCGTTGAGCAGGCTTCGGTCGCTCATGCCAATAAAATACCATGCCCATCTCTGGCTTCCGGCACGATCTCTCGAAAACATTCAGGAAAACGCTACATCCGGTCTGTTACCCTAATGGTTTGACCCGCCCAAAAGTCTGCGCAGTCAGCTACCTCAATACCGTGCCGCTCGTCTGGGGCATCCAGCATGGCCCGCAAGCGGACTTCTTTGATCTCTCCTTCGCCCTCCCTTCAGAATGCGCGCGTCAACTCTCGACCGGCGAAACCGACATCGGCATCGTCCCCGTCGCCGCCCTCCTCGATAGCGATTACGAAATCTTCCGCGGCACCGGCA
>DASXZC010000529.1:0-9813 GCA_036502165.1 Bryobacteraceae bacterium | reverse complement strand
TGGGGCCGCACGTATTGGGGTGGCGCGATTTACTGGATCCTTGTCGAAGTCGAGATCCGCAAGCGGACGTCGAATAAGAAGGGCCTGGAGCAGGCGTTGCGCGGGATCCTCAAGAACGCGGGATCAATTCAGGACGATTCCGAGATGGAACCTGTACTGGCAGCGGGCGACAAGGCGACCGGCACGACGGTGCTGACCGATCTGTACAACCAGATGAAGGATCAACCGCACCCTGTGAATCTGGACGAATTATGGAAGTCGCTGGGCGTGAGCTGGCACGCTGGCGGACACGTGGTTTATGATGACAAGGCTCCGCTGGCGGCGACGCGGCGGGCGATCGTCACTCCATTGCGTGGATGAGTTCGGCGGGAGTCAGCGTGGCGGTGCCGAGTTTTCCGACTACGACTCCGCTGGCGGCGTTCGCGATTTCGGCGGCTTCGCGCGCCGATGCTCCCGAAGCGAGAGCCAGCGTG
The DNA here is from genome assembly GCA_036502165.1 of Bryobacteraceae bacterium. GTDB lineage: Bacteria > Acidobacteriota > Terriglobia > Bryobacterales > Bryobacteraceae > F-183. Next base: position 9,340 of record DASXZC010000529.1, on the reverse strand, counting down.
AACAGCGCAATCGCGGTATCGCCGGCACCTGAAACGTCGAACACTTCTTTGGCGCGTGCTTCGGTGTGGAACGGCGGATGGCCGTCCTCGAAGAGCCACATGCCATGTTCGCCGAGCGTGATGAGGACGATGCCGGTCTCCCATTTCGCTTGCAGCCGATGCGCGGCGCTGACGAGCGCGGGTTGAGAATCGATGTCCACCGGGGCGCCGAGCGCGGCGATTGTTTCGACGCGGTTCGGCTTAATCGCGGTCATGCCGCGCCACTCGATGGGATTGTTCGGATTCGGATCGACGATCATCAACACACCGCGTGGACGCGCGATCGAGGCGATGAGATCCACGACGGGCTGCGTAAGAAAGCCCTTGCCGTAGTCAGCGAAAATGATCGCGTCCGTCTCGCTGATGCGATCCTCGATGAAGGTGCGCACGCGTTCGAGCTTCTCGGGAGTGATGGCCGCGCGGGTGTCGCGATCCACGCGCACGATCTGCTGCTGGCGTGCGATCACGCGAGTCTTAACGATCGTGCGATCGTCGGGCGACCGTTGGACGCCGGACGTACCGATGCCGCGTTCATCGAGCAATTCGAGCAGCCTCGTTCCCGGGCCGTCCGCGCCTGCGATCCCCAATAGATCCGCATGGCCGGTGAACTCGCGTAAATTGCGGGCGACATTCGCCGCACCGCCCGGATAGGCGGATTCACTGACGACCTCGACGACGGGCACTGGTGCTTCGGGCGAGATCCTCGAGACGCGGCCCCACACGAACTCGTCGAGCATGAGATCGCCGGCAACGAGAATGCGCTTCGATGCGAATGCGGGGATGAGTTGGGCGAGGCGCGATGCATCCATCTCTTTATGCTTCCTCGCTGACCCAGATTCGCTCGGCCGCCATGCGTCCGAGTTGCACTTGCCGTCCCTCGACCTTCAGACTCAGCGTGTCGTCGTAGTTGCGCGACACGACTTCGAATTTCGAGCCGGGCCGGATGCCGAGTCCGTCGAGATATTCGAGAAGGTTGCGGTCGCGTTCATAGAGGCAGATGACTTTGCCGCGTGTTCCGCTCGCGATTTCGAACATCGGCATCCAGCCGCGCTTGCGGCGTTCAACAGGCGAATCGAGGCCGGCATGATTGCCGTGTGGACAAGGACCATCGAGACCCAGGCGCTCTTCAAGCAGGCGTTCGAACTCTGACGACACGGCGTGTTCGAGCTGTTCGGCTTCGTCATGGACCTTGTACCATTCCATGCCGAACAACTCCGTCAGCATGCGCTCGATCAGATGGTGCCGCTGCAACAGGCGGTCGGCGATGCGGCGCCCGTCCTCGAGCAAGGTCACGGCGCCGTGCTTGTCTACTTGTATGCAGCCATCGCGCTTCAAACGGCGCAGGGCCATCGTCACCGCGGGAGGCGACACATGCAGCCAGCGGGCGAGGGTCGCGGCGATGACAGGCTCCCCTTCCGCTTGCGCCTCCGCGATCGCTTTCAGGTAGTTTTCCTTGGAAATCGTGATTTTCAATGCAGGCGTTCCAACTCGATCTCAGGCTTCGACCGACACGCGGGCGTGCAGGTTCACGATGCCCGCGGTGGGCCGGTCGTCCACAACCACAAATCCTACCGCGTCGTCGAGCCAGTCGTGAGTGGTGCCATCCTGCGCCTGGGCCGCGGCGGTGAGCGTGTAGCTGCCGGCTGCGAGCTCACAGCGAAGTTTGAACACCACCTTGGCGGTTTCACCGGGAGCGCGCGCGCCCACTTTCAAACCTTCCATGCGTGTGTTGACGCCGTAGGCTTCGAGTCCAATGCGCGTGCGGATGAGCAGGCCGATGACGGGGTCCGCGACGGCCTCGACGAAGTGCAATGTGATCCGCACGGCCACCTCAGCGCCGCTGTGCCAAGCTGTAGTCGAGTTGCCTTCGCTGTCGAGGAGCTCGATCGATTCGATGATCGCGGACTGCGTACCGAAGCGCGACGCCGATTCGAGGCGCGGCTTCAGCGTGGCTCCCCATGCCTCGATGCGCGAGGCGACATGAGTTCGGTAGCGGTTTAATGTCTCGCCGGGAAATCCTTTCGCCGCGACGCGGCCTTCGTGGATCCACCAGACTTCGTCACACAGACGCTCGAGCAAATCTTCCTGATGGGAGGCGACAAGGATGGTCGCTCCGGAGCGGCGCAAGCGTCCGAGGCTGACGATGGTGCGGGCCCGCACGACGGCGTCGTATTTATCGAGCGAATGATCGAGCGCGAGCAGATCGACGGGCGCGGGACTCACAGCGTCCTGAGCGGCGACATAGCGGCGGTCGGCGGGTCCGGAGACTTCGCCGGCGGAAGGCTGATCGAGCCCTGCGGCGAGACGCAGAATTTCGGTGATGCCACAGCTTTTCTCTCCGATCAATCCGATAATTGCATGCGAGGGCGCCGCGAAGCCTATGCCAGTAATCGGGCCTAAGGAAACATCGCGAAATTCAATGGCCATTTCAACTAGAATACGACGGATTCACGTCCGGTCAAACTGTTTGGAGAGGGCTTCGTGGATCTTACCCTCGCCAGAAAGTCTCACGCAAAGCGCGCAAAGTCTCCAAGGGGAGTATCGGAAATCTTGGCGATCTTTTGCGCGGACCCCTCCGCACAGCGTTACACGTCTTTCTTGAACTGCACGGGCGACGCCGCCGTACGATTGACCGTAAGCGTGAAAACGTCCGGACGCGCGTAGTGACCGGTCGTGTCGAGGTCGTACTTCCCGCGTGCGATTTCGTCGAGATCGAGGTCCGCAGTCAGCATGCCTGCCTCATCCCGCAACGGCCCGGCGAGAATCTTTCCAAATGGATCGACAATCACGCTGCCGCCACGGATCACAGGCGCGTCTGGATGCCACTCCGGAAAATGGGCGCGGGTCGCGAATTGGCAGGCGGAGAGGACGAAGCAGCGTCCCTCGATCGCAATATGCCGCATCGTCGGCAGCCACGTTTCGCGATCGTCAACCGTCGGTGCGCAGTACAGTTGCACCCCTTGCGAGTACATCGCCATTCGTAAGAGCGGCATGTAGTTTTCCCAGCAGATTACCGCGCCGAGCTTGCCGATGCCGCCGGAATCGATCACGGGGATCGTCGAGCCGTCGCCGAAGCCCCAGATGAGCCGCTCCATGGCGGTCGGCATTAGCTTGCGGTGCTTGCCGCGGAGTTCGCCGTCGGGAGAGAAGAAGAGCACAGTGCAGTAGAGCGTTCCGCCGTCGCGCTCGATCACGCCGGCGACGACCCACAGGGAATGAGTGCGCGCGGCCTCCGCGATGACGGATGTTTCGCGCCCGGGCACTTCGATCGCGTTGTCGAAATAGAGCTGAAAGTGGCGGCGTCCCTCGTCGGATCTCATGCCCACGCGCGCGCCGAAGTCGAGACCTTTCGGATATCCGCCGCCGAGGAATGCTTCAGGAAAAAGGACCAGCTTCGCACCGGCCGCGGCTGCTTTGCCGATCCACTCGACAACAAGCTCGACGCTCGACGCCGCGTTGAACGCCTGTGGAGCATCCTGCACGACCGCAACGCGCACTTGCATTAGGACCTTCTAGCGAACGAATTCCACGTTCACTTTGTGCGGAATCAGCCCCGCGTCGAAGCCCATGTCGAGCAGCAGTTGCGCGGCCTTCGGCACCTGGTCGCCGCAATCGACCGTGAAGTGGTTGACGTACATCCCGACGAATTTTTCGGCGAGCGGAGTCTCCAGATCGCGCGCGAATTGCATCGCATATTCGAGCGCCTCTTCGGTGTGGTCGATCGCGTACTGAATGCTGTCCTTCATGAGGCGGCTGCATTCACTTTTGATGTCGTCGGGCAGCCGTCGCAACAGCGCGTTCGCGCCGAGCGGCAGCGGCAGATTGTGAGTCTTCTTCCACCATTTGCCTAAGTCGACGACAGCGTGGAAGCCGCCGCGGCTGTAGGTCAATTGGCCTTCGTGGATGATCAATCCGGCATCGACGGTGTGGTCGGCGACGGCCTGCATGATGTGGTCGAAACGGGTGACAATCGGCTCGAAATCGGGTTCGAACAGCTTCAGGGCCAGGTACGCGGTCGTCATCTTGCCCGGAATCGCGATCCGCTTGCCTTTCAAATCCTGCGGGCTGAGTGGACGGGTCGAAATGACGGTCGGTCCATAGCCGTCGCCGATGCTCGAGCCGCTGGCCATCAGGGCGTACTTGTCAGCGACATACGGGTAGGCGTGATAGGAGATCGCGGTCAGGTCGTAGACACCCTCGGTCGCCTTGCGGTTGAGCGATTCGATGTCTTCGAGGACATGACGAAAAGTAACTTTCGAGGAGCGGATTTTGCGCGTCGCGAGCCCGTAAAACATGTAGGCGTCGTCAGAGTCGGGGCTGTGTGCGCAGACGACTTCGGTCAGATTGCTCGATGACATATCGGATGGCGAGGAAATCTGATTCTACCAGATCGGCGGAGACTTCCCGTCACCGTTTGCGAGTAATTTTCAACCACCACTCGATAGCGCGACGAGTTCCGGACAAACGTGACTCATCACCGCGGCCAGGCGCTCGTAAGCTTCTTCGGCGTGATCGAGTTTCCTCGAACGCCCAATCTGCTCGAGATCGAACGCGGCCTGGTAAGCGGCTTCGGATCCGAAATTGGCAACCGATCCCTTCAAGCTATGGGCGGCCCGCTCGAGCTCATGAGCATCCGACGCGGCGAGCGCTCCCTGTATCTTGCTGACGAGTGAAGGGTAATCCTCGAGGAATAGCCCGGCAATTTCACGCAGCAGCTCCTCGTCCCCGCCCACGCGTTCGAGGGCCAGTGCTCGATTCAAGTTTATGATTCCCTGAGACATAGTCTTTATGCCAAGGCCTCCTGCCACCGTCTCTCTCTACTCTATCGGCCATCGGCGGCGTTTTCAATACAATAAAAGAGCGATGCGCGGCGGCTCAGTTCACCTACCTAAGCCTACATAATTCCGCCTGCCCCTGTTGACACTTTCATGACGATCGAAACTTGCGAATTTAAGCAGCCGCTGACGTGCCGCTACCTGCTCTCAGTCCCCGATCCGCTGCCCGAGAAGCCCGTGATTGTTCTGGCTTTGCATGGATACGGGCAGAATCCGGAAACCATGCTGCGCCTCGCCGTGCCGACCGTCGAGCCCGGAGTAATCGTCGCCGCTCTGCAGGGACCGAATCAGCACTATACGATCGATGGACCCGCCGGCGGGGTTGCGGGATATAGCTGGGGGATCCGGCAGCACCATGCGGATGCGATGCAGATGCATCACGGCATGGTGGCGCACGCTCTGGCGGAGTTGCAGGCACGATTCGGCGTTGGTCCCAAGCGATGCTTCCTGATGGCGTTCTCGCAGGGCGTGGGATTCAACTTCCGCTTCCTGGGGACGTTTCCCGATGCCGTGGCAGGTGTGATCGCGATCTGCGGCGGAGTTCCCAAGGATTGGGAGGAGCCGAAATACCAGAACTTCCAAACTCCGATTCTGCAGATCGCCCGTAGCGAGGACGAATACTTTCCCCAGTCAGTCGCCGCCGGATTTCCGGATCGTCTGCGCACCCACGCGAGTGACGTCGAGTTCCACATGATCCCTGGGAAGCATCGCTATCCATCCCATGCGCGGGACTTCGTCAGGCCGTGGATGGCGCGGGTGCTAAGCGCCGGGCGCTGAGGCTCACTTCATGTCTTCGGGCAGTACCGCAAACCCAGCCGGAGGAGGGAAATACTCGCGCAGGGCGACGAGACGCTTGCGCAGGAACCGGCTCGGCAACTGCCGCGGGCCGGCGTCGACGTCGATGTCGCAGCAAATCCCGTGCAGATACAACGTGAGCGAATCGATAAAGGAATGGCGGACGTAGGTCCAGAAGGGCTTGCCTTCGGTCCTCACTTTGCCGGCCCTTCTGACGAGTGCCTGCTTCGAGCGCCAGCTTTCCTCATCCACTTCCCCGTGGACTTCGCCGATCAGTTCATCGTGAATGAGACCCGAGAATTTCGGCAGGTTCAGCTCTTTCGGGGCGCCGGGCTTCATCGAGCGGTCGGCGATCATGGTGGCGAGCTGGTTATAAAAGCGGTAGTGATACTCGGCGACTTCCTGGCCTTTCAATCCGAAAGCGAGGATGGTTTCATCGCCCGATTTGACCTGCGCGGTGTAGGCGAGCTTATCCTCGGGCGGCTTCTCCATCGAGACAATGTCGCCGGGTTTTCCTTTGGAAATATAGGGAACGAGCAGGATCGACGTCCTCGGCAGTTGCGCGGAAATCGCGGGAGGCAAGGCGCTGATCGGCTCTTCGAGATAGTCCCGCATATCCTCTTCTCCCCAGGGCAGCGACGCGCAGAAATACGAAAACGTACTGCTGAGCGGGATCATGTCACTGCGGAATCGTTCGGCGAATTGAGATACGCTAAGCTTTGAGAGGTCGGGTTGAGGGGGCATTCACGATTTCGAATCCGGTGCAATCCTTGGCTGCGGCTGTCACCGGGTTGGCTTCATTCTAGCAAACGCCCAAACCGGTGGAGTGTTAGCGCTTTGTAAGTGGGACTTCAGGCAAAACGTGGTAATCTGAACCGACGATTTTCTTCGCCCATGACTTCGACGACCCTGTCTAAACCTCGCACCACCGGCGTTGCGATCCATCAAACTATCGCCGGACGGACCAGGCGAGTATATGATCGACTGGCTTTCTTTTATCCGTTGTCGACGTATTTCTTTCATTCGAAGGCCCATCGCGCGGCCATCCGGCGGGCGCGCATCGAGGATGGCAGCCGCGTTCTCGAGATCGCCTGCGGATCGGGTGAGATGTTCGGCCGGATCCTCAAAGCGAATCCCGGTGGCGTGAATGTCGGAGTGGATTTGTCGCCGAAAATGGCGGCGTTTACGCAGCGGCGGGCGACGGTGAAGGCTCCGGGGACATCGTCGTTTTGCCAGGCGTCCGATGTGCGCCAACTGCCCTACCGCGAGGCGAGTTTCGAGACCGTCGTCTGTTGTTATCTGTTCGAATTGCTGGGCTGTTCCGATATCGAAGCGGCATTGTTTGAAGTCCGCCGCGTGCTGAAACCCGGCGGCCGACTGGTACTGGTCGTGATCGGGCAGAACGCACCGCTGTTCAACCGCGCTTATCGGCTCGCCGGCAGCCTGGTTCCGGCTTTCTGGGGACGGCAGGTCGAGCATCAACTCGTGCCGACGCTCGAGGGATTGGGCTTCTCGATCGAGAGCGACGAGCACGTGCGGCAGGGCTATTATCCGTCGCGTGTGATGACTTTGACGCGCGAATCCTAAAGCCGTCAGATCGGGATGCCGACGCGCCACAATCCGTAGCCGATCGCCTGGCGCAAGTAGACCCACTGCGACTCCGGACCGCGTGACGGCCGTGGCGAGCCGAACACTTGAATTCCGCGCGCCGAGAGCATTTTCTTGATTCGATAAATATGATATCCGTCGCTGACGACGATGCAACTGGTGAGCCCGTGCTTGCGCATGATTTCCGCGGCGGCGGACATCGAATGCACGGTGCTTTCGCCTTCCGGCTCGACCAGGATCGCTTCGGCGGGAACGCCCCGGCGGCTGAGATATTCGCGTCCGACATCGCCTTCCGTGAATGAACGGTCGCCGCCCGCGCCGCCGGTCGTTAGCATCCACGGCGCTAACTTGCGTATGTACAGCACGAGCGCGTGATTGAGACGGGCTTCGAAGACGGGCGAGGGCCGGCCGTGATACTCGGCGGCGCCGAGCACGATGATAATATCCGCGGGCCGCGCCTCGTCGAGGGTCGACTGCCGCTCGATCGCTCCGGCCTCGCGCGCAAGCCAGAAGCCGAGCCCCAGGATCAGGAGGAGTGCTCCCGCTCCCGAGAGAATCCGTTTGCTCATGGCGGCTCTCTCATCGCGTTGAATGCGTTCTATACTCAGTGTAGTTCAGCGATCGCTCGTTACAATTTCATCAATGAAAGCAGCGGTGCAGATCCTTTCGAGTTCGAGCAATGCGCTGCTCAAAGACGTGCGGCGAGCCGCGAGCCGCGGAGTCCTCACTAACGATGGATACGCCGTTGCTGAGGGCCGGCATCTGTTCGATGAGGCCAAGGCGAGCAACATCGAAGTCGGCGCCGTACTGATCTCTGAGGAGCTCGAAGAAGAATTGGATTCGCCTACGAATGCGACCGTCTATCGCTTATCGCGTTCTTTGTTTCGCGAGGTTGCGACGACGGAATCGCCGCAGGGAATTATCACCCTCGTGCGCTTGCGCGACTCCGGAGTGGACTTCGTACTCGATCGGCGTAAGCCTGTCTTGCTGCTCGATGGACTGCAGGATCCCGGCAATGCGGGCGCCATCGTCCGCGCGGCGGAAGCCTTCGGCGCGGGCGGAGTTGTGTTCCTCAAGAACACGGTCAGTCCTTACAATCCGAAGTGCTTGCGCGCAGCGGCGGGATCGTTGTTCCGTGTGCCGTTCACGAATCATCCAGCTCCGGAGGACGTGCGCGAAGCGATCGCGCTGCACGGCGTGGACCTCTATGCGGCGATGCCCGAGGCGAAAGTGGCGATCGATGCGGTTGAGTGGTCGAAGTCCGCTGCGGTGGCGATCGTGATCGGCGGGGAGGGCGGCGGCGTGAGCTCCGCATGGGCGGCGGAGGCAACGCACGTCCGCATTCCGACGACTGGAGTCGAGAGCCTGAACGCGGCGGTCGCGGCTGCGGTCATTCTGTACGAAGCACGGAAGCAGCGGCGCGAATCGTAGTGGCTACTTCGTGGACTCGGTGATCGTCCGGCTCAAGGCACGCTCGATCGAGTCGAACAGTTCTCGTTGTTGAATCGGTTTTGAGATGTAGTCGTCCATTCCGGCGGCAAGGAACCGCTCGCGGTCACCGTTGAGAGCCTGCGCTGTGAGGGCGATGATCGGCACGTGTCCACCGGTGATCAACTCGAGCCGGCGAATGGCTTTGGCCGCATCGAGTCCGTCCATTTCGGGCATTTGTCCATCCATGAGGATCAGCGCGAACTCGCCCTGCTCAAATGCGGAGATCGCTTCCAAGCCGTTCGATACGACAGTGACCGTGTAGCCGCTGCGCTCGAGCATCCGCTGGGCGAGTTTTTGATTCACCGGATTGTCCTCGGCGACGAGGATCCGCAGGCCCTTCGAGCTCGACCCTCGCGGAACTTCTATCTCGGCTTTGGTTGCGGAGGAAACCACATGGAAAAGGTCCGCCAGCAGCGCCAGCAGGTCGTCCCTGAGGACCGGCTTCATGATGGAGCGATCGATCGAACAATCCGCAATCGGCGGGAAATATCCGGACGAAAGCAGGACGATCTTTGCGCCTCCTGTGAGATTGCGTTCGTGCGCCGCCCGCAGGAAGGCGATCCCATCCATGT
>DASXZC010000528.1:0-11746 GCA_036502165.1 Bryobacteraceae bacterium | reverse complement strand
GGTGAGTAGCAGTGATTGTAGGACGTTCACGATCTGGGCGATGTTACACATCACGAGCTTGTCAGCCTGCCGGTTGAAGATGTTCAAACCGAGCGCCGCGCCGATCGCGCTGCGGATCGTCGACTGTTGGTAAAGCTTGCCCTTGGTGCGTTCCTCTTCGGGATTCATGTGATCCCAAACGCCCCACTCATCGAGCAGCAGGCCCGTCTTGCGCTGCGGATCATAACCATCGAGCAACGCGCGCTGCTGGATGATCGCCTGCTCGACACGCTCAAACGTCGCGAGTTGCTTGTCCATCGCGGACGCCGTGAACTCGGTCGGATAGAGCGGCCCGTTATCGTAGTAATGCATCGCGAGGCCGTCAGGCATATGCGATCCGGCAACGCCATCGAGGAAATGCCGCGACCAGCGCGTATCGTTTCCATTCGGACCACAGGCGATGAGGAACGGCTTCGTTCCTCCGAACGTCCTCAAGTAGCCCGCGAACTGACGATACTGATCGGCGTAATGGTCAGGCGTCATGTTGCCGCCGCAGCCCCAGTTCTCATTGCCGACGCCCCAGTACTTGACGCGGAACGGTTCGGGCGAGCCATTAGCCGCGCGCTCGTCTGAAAGCGTCGAGCCCGAGGGATAGTTGCAGTACTCGACCCAGTCGCGCATTTCGCGCGGCGATCCGCTTCCCAGATTTGCGGCGAGGTAAGGCTCGGAGCCAATCAGCCGGCAGAGTCCGATGAACTCATGTACGCCAAAGCTATTGTCCTCGGTGTAATTGCCCCAGTGAATGTTCACGCGCTTCGGACGCTTGGCCACAGGTCCGATACCATCGCGCCAGTGATAGTCGTCAGCGAAGCAGCCACCCGGCCAGCGCAAGACTGGGATGCCGAGTTCCTTCAGATATTCGACCGCCGCCTTGCGATATCCATTGATGTTCGGAACATGGGAATTCGGTCCGACCCAGAGTCCGCCATACACGCAGGACCCTAAGTGCTCGGCGAAGTGTCCATGGAATTCCGGCCTGACAAGTCCAATCTCCTGATCGGTCCGCACGACGACGCGCCGGGACGCGGAGGTCTCAGCGAATAATCCGGAAGGCATAAGCGAAGTGAGCGTGGCGGCGCGAACGAAGTCGCGGCGAGTGAAGTCGAGTGGCATCGTTTCGCATGATACTACTCACCGCCGGTTTAAGACGCGAGCTTGTACCACGCGAGAGTGCGGCGCAGTCCCTCTTCGAGCGTGAACTTTGGATCGTGCCCGAGATCGTGCACCGCCGCAGTGGTGTCAGCTTGCGAATCGCGAACGTCGCCCGCACGGCTCGGCCCGTATTGCGGCTCGATGTGCACGCCTTCGATCGTCTGCAAACTGTTCCAGATCGAATTGAGTGAATAGCGTCCGCCGTTACCGGCGTTGTAAGTCGTACCCGGCGTACCAGCCGTACCAGCCTTGATCACCAGATCTGCGACGTCCTCGACATAAGTGAAGTCGCGCGTCTGCTCGCCATCGCCGTGAATCATGGGCGCAGTGCGCGCGATCAGGTGCTTCATGAACAACGACAGCACGCCCGAATAGGGACTGTTCGGATCCTGGCGCGGACCGTAGACATTGAAGAATCGCAGGCCGATGGTCTCGAGTCCGAAGCAGGTGGTGAAGATGTTGCAGTAGTATTCGCCCACGAGTTTTTGCAGTGCGTAGGGCGACTTCGGAATCGCCTTCATGGATTCCACTTTCGGAAGAACTTCCGTATCGCCGTACGCCGACGAGGATGCCGCGTAGACGACTCGCCGTACGCCGCCCTCTTTCGCAGCGCGCAGCACGCTGAAGGTTCCGTTGATGTTCACGTCATGCGAAGGAATCGGCTCGATGATCGACTTCGGCACCGATGGAATCGCCGCGAGGTGAACGACGGTATCGGCTCCGGAAATCACCGGAGCAATTGCCGGATAGTCGCGAATGTCGAGCTGATGGAAGTCGACTGGACGTTCGAGTCCTTCGAGATTCTTGCTGTGGCCTGTATTGAGATTGTCGATGACGGCGATCTGCGCGTCCGGGTCGCGCTCTTGAATGACTCTGACCAGCCCCGACCCGATGAATCCTGCTCCGCCTGTGATGACATATTTTTTGTTTTTCATTTTTAGGATCTAAACCTGTTGCGCCCGCAAGTGCTCGATAGATTCGCGCGCTATAGTCTCGGCGCCGAAAGAGAAATCGAACGCTTCGAGCGAGACCCATCCTTGATACTGCTTTCGCGCGAGGACCTCGAGCAGCGTCTTGAAATCGTAATCGCCGCGGCTCGGATGTTTGCCATCCATTTCGTTCACGTGGATGTGCCGGATCCACTCCCAATTCTCCTCGACAACCTGCGCGTGGGGCTCGGTTTCGTCGGCGGCGTTGTGCGAGTCGAACATCGTCTGGATGGCTGGGCTCGCGCAATATTTCACGATGTCGACCGCCGCGGCGACCGTGTTGACGATATCGCTCTGCGCGTGCCCCAAAGCCTCGACCAGCACTGTCACATGACGTTCCTCGGCATGCCCCGCGATCGAGGCGAACCCGTCGCGGAACCGCTTCGTCGACTCCTCAGACGTCGATCCGCCAGTCGAATTCCTTTGGCCCGGCGAGCCGAAGACCATCACGCCATTGACCGTTCCGGAGTTCCCACCGAGGTCCGCGCACAGATCGATGAGATGGCGAACATGATTCCAACTCCGATTCCTCAAATCGTCATCGGGCGTGGTGACGTGCAGCTCTTTCGGACTGAGCATCAGCCAGTGAAGTCCGACGAACTCGAGACCTTCGTTGAGGATCGTCGACCTTAGCTCGTTCCGCTTCGATGAAGAGATCGACTGTGGCGTCTCAGCCAGCGTGAACGGCGCTACTTCAATTCCGGCATAACCGATCTCGCGCATCTTTTTGCATGCGGCCGCGAAGGTGTACTTGGACTCGACGCCCGGTGGATGAAAGATTTCGTTGCAGATCGAATAGCGGAACGGATATCCCATAGCCTTTATTTCCCCGGAGTGTTCTTGGTCGCGACAGCGATCAGAGAGAGTCCGCGCCACGGCAGAATCCCATCGAACGCGCGCCAGAGCCAAGTGGTCTTGTCGAAGATCTTGAGCGTCAGTTTGTTGATCGTCCGCGAGCGTAGCAGCTTGCTCGAAATCCACCATGAGACTTTGCCGGCCTTATTCAACTGGCGCGTAGTCGAAATCGTGAAGCCTGTTTGCTTCAGCAATTCGCTAACATCCGACGCCGAGAATCGTCTCAAATGGCCGAGAGTACGATCGACCGATCCGAACAACCCTTGACCCTGCGGCACGAGCAAGAGCAGATTCCCTCCAGGCACAAGCGTCGATGCGAGCGAGAGGAGCACCTGCTTCGGATCCGCCGAGAATTCGAGAACGTTCACGCAGATCGCGGTATCGAACTGATTGCGTAAATTCGAATAATCTTCGTCCACTTCAGGACGCAGAGACACGACCTCGACATTGGGCGTTTTCAGAAAGCGGTTCCGCAACGCATGCAGATACAGCGGATCTTTCTCACACGCGACATAGCGCAGCCGCTTCGACATGAGGCGCGCTGAGAAGTTTCCAAGCCCAGCCCCAATCTCGATCACCGAATCCCGCAAATATGGGCGCAACACGCTCGTCACCCACGCCAGGTACTGCGGTGTTCCATTCAGATTGTTCAGGTACGCGCGGCCGTACGGCTCAGTGTACAAATCATCCACGAGCCAGAAATAGAAGATGACGCCGAGCGCTTTCAAACCGTCGCGCCAGCCGATTTTCTTCCCTTCCTCATACGTGCGGCCGTGATAACTGATCGGGACTTCATAGATGCGCAGCTTCCGCTTCGCGCACTTCATCGTGATCTCGGGCTCGAAGCCGAAGCGGTCCGAACGCACGGGGATGCTCTTCAGCAAATCCGTTTTGAAGACCTTGTAGCAGGTCTCCATATCGGTGAGATTGAGATTCGAAAACATGTTCGAGATCAATGTCAGATAGCTGTTGATCATCGAATGCCAAAACGGCAGGATGCGGATCTGTTCGCCAGCGAGGTACCGCGATCCAAATACGGCATCAGCGCGGCCATCGAGCATCGGACGCAGCAGTTGAGGATATTCGGCCGGATCGTACTCGAGGTCGGCATCCTGAATCAAACAAAAATCGCCATTCGCGTTTTGGATCGCCGTGCGGACGGCAGCGCCCTTGCCCTGATTCTTCTCATGACGGAACAGGCGGATTTCCCTGAACTCCACTGCAAGGCGCTTCAAAATATCGCCGGTTCCATCGGTCGAGCAATCATCGACGACGACCAGTTCGCGCTCGACGTTTTCAGGCAGGGGAGCGCTGAGAACCAGGCGCAGGCTCTTCTCGGCAACGGTTCGCTCGTTGTAAACAGGAATCAGGATGGACAGCAGCATTGGGGGAAAGTAGCGATTCGGATCGTTATTTCAGGATACCGGATTGGCCCTGCTATTCGCCCAAAATCAAATCGTCATATTGTTCCCGGCGTCTGACTATCCGGAATGTAGCGCCGTCTTCGTTCACCAACACCTCCGCCGCGCGGGGGCGAGAATTATAGTTCGATGACATCGCAAATCCGTACGCACCGACGTTCCTGACGGCCACCAGCTCACCGGCCTTGACGTCCGGAATCTCGCGGTCGCGGGCCAGGAAGTCGCCAGTTTCGCAGACCGGTCCAACGATGTCCGCAACAATATTTGGCCGGTCAGCCGTTCGATCCACCCGCTCGATCTCGTGATACGCCTGATACAACGCAGGCCGGATCAGATCGTTCATCGCCGCATCGACGATCACGAATTCTTTGTCGCCATTGCGTTTTCGCGCCATGACACGCGTCAATAAAGTGCCGGCCTCGGCCACGATTGAACGCCCAGGCTCGATCATCAGATGCAGCCCATGGCCGGCGGTCTGAGTGCGCATACGCCCGATGAATTCGCGAATCGACGGAGCCTCGTCGCCAGGTTTGTACGCGACTCCGAGCCCGCCGCCAAGATCGAGATGAGAGATCGAGAGTCCACGCGAACGCAGGCGATCGACCAGCGCGAGCATCTTTCCAATCGCCTCGTGGATCGAACCGGGATCCAAAATCTGCGAGCCGATATGGCAGCTCACGCTCTCGAGCGCGAGGTTCGGCAGCTTCATCGCACGCGCGTAAACGTCCTCGGCTTCGTGAATGTCGATGCCGAACTTGTGCTGCCGCAGGCCGGTCGAAATATATGGATGCGTGACCGCATCGACGTCAGGATTCACACGAAGCGCGACGCGCGGCTTCACCTTCTTGCGCCCCGCGAGCTCGTTGATCAGCACGAGTTCCGCTTCCGATTCGGAGTTGAACCCGAAGATCCCATTGTCGAGCGCGTACTCGATCTCGGCCGCTGACTTGCCCACTCCGGAAAATACCGTCTTCGATGCGGAGCCGCCTGCTTTCAAAACGCGAAACAGTTCTCCGCCCGAGACGATGTCGAAGCCACTGCCGGCGTCGGCCAGCAGGCGCAGCACGCCCAGATTACTGTTGGCTTTGACCGCATAGCAGACCGTGTGCGGACTCTCGCCGAAGGCCTCCGCATAGGCGCGATAGTTCGCAAGAATCGACGCGCTCGAATAGACGAAGCACGGCGTACCTACCTGCGCGGCGATCTGATCGAGCACCGCGCTCGCTAAAGATTCACTCATGATTCTGTGACCTGGATGGCGATGAGAGTCTGGTCGTCGAACACGGCCTGATGGCCCATGTACCGGTCGAGATCCGTAAAGATTCCCTCGGCCACTTTTCGCACCGACTGGGTGTGATAATGCGCCAATGCGATTGCCAATTGATTGCGTCCGTATTCGATTTCGTGCGTTCCCTGCTGATCCTGAATGCCGTCGGAATAGAGGATCAACATGTCGCCGGGTTCCGTCTCGAACACGGTTTCCTCGTAGTTCTGATCGTCGAGCAATCCGACTGGCACGCCTTCGACTTGCGGACGGATAATCTTGTCTCCGCGGCAGATCATCGGCGGAGTCGCACCGGCATTCGCCATCACGAAGCGGTTGTTGTCAGGGTCCCACAGCATCAGCAGGAGCGCGACATAGTGTGCATCGACTTTGCGCTCCATCAGCGCTTCATTCAACACTTTCATCAAAAGTGCCGGACTTCTGCGGCGAGGCGCGAGCGAACGCAGCAGGCCGATGATTAGCGCCCCGTACAACGCCGCGGCGGCGCCTTTGCCGCTGACGTCGCCGAAGACGATCAACGCGGCGCGGTCGTCGAACTCGAAGAAATCGTAGATATCGCCAGTAATTTCGCGGGCTGCGCGCGACTTCACGTAGACATTCAACCCATGAATCAGCGGAGCGCGACGCGGCAGAAGGATCCCCTGCAGTTTGCGCGCCGCACGCAAGTCCTCGTCGAGACTGCGCTCCCGCTTGGCGATTTCCTCGTATAAACGGGCATTTTCAACCGAACTGGCGATCTGCGGCGCGAGCAGTCCGAGGGTGCGAACGTGATCCGCGGTGAAGAATCCGACGCGCTCACTCTCGAGGTCCATCACGCCCACGAGGCGATCCTGCACGATCAACGGCACGGCAACTTCGCTGCGGATATCGGGATGCGACGCGATATATCGAGGATCCTTGAGCGTGTCGCTGACACGCACGACTTCACGCGATAGCGCCGCCGCACCCGTCAAGCCCTTGCCAAGCGGTACGTTGTCGAGATCAACGCGCTCATCGTAGCGTTCACTGAAACGGTGGCGCAGCACCTGCCGCTCCTCATCGACCAGCATGATGCTGAACGCGTCGTAGTCAATGAGCGCACGCACCGTCTTGGCGATTTTCCCCAGCAATTCGTCCAGCTCGAGGATCGAACTGAACTCGCGCGAGAGCGTCCCGAGCGTGCGGAACATCCGGTTCTGCCGCTCGACGCGAAGATAGAGGCGGGCATTGTCAATCGAGGACGCGACACGCGTTCCGATGAGCCGCAACAGCGCGCGATCCTGTTCGGTGTAGGCGCTCTCACGCGTCGATTGCAGGTCGATCACGCCGACCAGTTTGCCCCGCGCGACCATCGGCACCGCGAGTTCTGATCGCACCGCGTCGAGCGCATTCAGATACCGCGGATCCGTCCGCACGTCCGCAACGAGCACCGGACTGCGCGTCTCACCGGCAACACCAGTGATGCCCTCGCCGAGGCGGATCGTCATTCCTTTGACGACTTCCTCGCGATGGCCGATCGAGTAGCGGATCTTGAGCCCCGGCGCCTTGTCATCGTACAAGAGGATCGCAAACAGGTCGGACGCGATCACGTCCTTGACGATCCCCGCGACGTTCCCCAGCAGCTTGTCGAGGTCGATCGACTCTGCGGTCGCATCCGCAACTTCCAATAGGAAATCGAGCAGTTCCGCGCGTTCACGGAATCGCGGCCCAGACTTCGACTGCCCTTTCGATGGGGCTTTGCGGATCGGCGTCGTCATCTCAGTACGCGCTGGCGGTTGAAGGAATGGAAGGCGCCGCCCCACCCGCGGCTTCCATGATTTTGACGCTCGCACTGGCGCCGATTCGGGTCGCACCGGCGGCGGCCATTTGCTTTAAATCATCGAGAGTGCGGATGCCTCCCGACGCTTTGACTCCGATGTCCGGACCAACAATCGAACGCATCAGCGCCACATCGTGCGCGGTCGCGCCACCGGTGCTGAAGCCGGTGGACGTCTTGACGAAGTCGGCTCCGGCAACCTTACAGAGCGTCGACGCAATGGCTTTCTGATTGTCATCGAGCACCGAAGTCTCGAGGATCACTTTCACCAGCGCACCGAGTTTATGACTCGCTTCCACGACGGCGGCGATATCCTTGCGCACCGCTTCGTGATTGCCGCCCTTCAACTCTCCGATGTTGATGACCATATCGACTTCCTGCGCGCCGGCCTGGATCGCGCGCTCAGCCTCGGAGACTTTGGTCGCAGTCGCACTCGCGCCCAAGGGAAAGCCGACGACGGTGCAAACCTTGACCGTCGAACCTTTCAGTTCCGCAGCGGTCAGCGGCACCCAATAAGGATTGATGCAGACGCTCGCGAAGCCGAACTGCTTGGCCTCGCCACAGATTTTGCGTACGTCCGCGGCAGTCGCATCCGCGCGCAGCAGCGTGTGGTCGATCAACGACGCGATCGCAGGATCGATGCGTGTTAGCTTCTCGCTCGCGGACAAGCGGCACGCGCCGCAGGCGATGATTTCCTTCGAATTGCGCGCGCAGGTCTGCGCGCAACGCTGCGTGCAGCCGGGGCAGACCTGATCGCGGAGGTTCAGCCCTTCCCCGCCCTTCTGAGGCACAGCGGTGGCTTTGCCCAACCGGGCGATGATCTCCTCGCCGATTTGTGCGACAAGCTGGTCGAGTTCGAAGTCGTTCACTTTTGATTCGCCTTCTCGATGGCCATGATTTTGTCGACTCGCGCCTGATGACGTCCGCCTCCGAAAGGAGTGCCCAGCCATACGCGAACGACATCTTCGGCTTGCGATTGGGTCAGCAGGCGCCCCCCCAGAGTGAGCACGTTTGCATCGTTGTGCTCGCGGCTGTTGCGCGCTGACGCCCTATCGTAACATAGGGCCGCGCGGACGCCGTCCACCTTGTTCGCCGCCATCGCAGAGCCGATTCCAGCACCGTCCACGATGATTCCAAAGCGTGCCCGCTTGCCTGCGACGAGGTCCGCGACTTTCTTTGCGATATCCGGATAATCGGCGGGTAGCGGCTCATGAACACCTATATCGACGGCCGTGTATCCGAGATCGTCGAGGATCGGTTTCAGGCCTTGTTTCATGAGGAATCCGCCGTGATCGGCGCCAATCGCGATGGTCTTCGCAACGGGCGCGGGATCGAGTTGGCCTTCAGCGACTTCGACGATCCGCACGCCCCGCTCGCGCGCCAAATCCCTCGCGGATGGCGTGAAAATGGTGCCTTTAACGACTTTCAATTCACCGGCCAACGGAACTTCCCGCTCGGTGATCACGGAACGCATAAGCTTTATTGGACCACGAACGCTACTCAGGCGCGGGAGCGAAGTGGTTCAGCGGACCCCTCCCGTGGCCCAGCCGCGGATTCGTCCGAATCGCTTCAGTGACGTACTGTTTGGCGCGTCCGATGGCGACCGGAAGCGGGATCCCTTTCGCGAGTCCCGCGGTGATCGCAGCCGAGTACGTGCAGCCCGTACCGTGCGTATTCGGCGTGTCGATCCGGCCGGTTGAGAACTGGTGAAATTGCCCGTCCGCGGCCAGTAAGAGGTCGAGCGCGGGACCATTCAAATGACCACCCTTGATGAGAACATTGCGCGCGCCGAGGTCCTGCAGAGAACGTGCGGCATCCTTCATGGAATCAAGCGAATTGACTTCGAGCCGCGTGAGAATCATCGCTTCCTGGAGGTTCGGAGTCAGCAAGTGGGCGAGCGGAATCACCTGCGCAATTAATGAGGCCTGGGCATCGTCGGAAATCAGTGGCGCGCCATGCTTGCTAATCATCACGGGATCGACGACGAGTGGAAACTGGAATCCTCGCGCCTCATGCGCGATCGCCTCGAGGATCGCGATGTTTCCGAGAGCTCCGAGTTTCGCGGCGTTTGGAGGGACGTCCTCGACTACGGCACAGATCTGCGCCGCGACGAGATCCGCGGGTAACGCCTCGACGCGATCGACGGTGCGCGTGTTTTGGACGGTGACGACCGTGATGACGGCCTCGCCGTAGACGCCAAATTGATGAAAGGCCTTCAGATCGGCTTGAATGCCGGCGCCTCCGGAGGGATCAGAACCGGCGATCGTCAGAGCAACAGGAGTCACCATTCCATTTTACCGGCCCGAGGTTGCAGTTGTGTGCAAAGGGCTGGCATATAATGAGTGGACGAAAGATCGGAATCGAAAGGACGATTGAATTGACTATGAAAAAACTACTGATTACAGTACTGGCGGTATCGGCTTTGAGTTTCGGCCAATCGAAGAAGGGGATCCTGCAGCCGCAGATGACGGTGGGGAAAGATGCCGGAACCTACGACGCTCCGATGGGCAACCTCGGCGAGGCAAGCACTGGATGGTCGCAGACGACCACTGCCGCCGGTGTCAATGCAACTCCGCTGCCCGGCAAGGAAGAAAAGGTTGTGGGCGAGATCGTCGACATGTCGTGTTATCTGCAGCTCGGCAAGCATGGCGAGAAGCACGTGAGCTGCGGCAAGAAATGCATCACCAACGGCGAGCCGATCGGCCTGGTTGCGAAGAACGGCGACATCTTCATGCTGATGGCGGAAGAGCATGATCCGCGGCGGGACGGTCAGACCTCGGCGTTCCGTAAGGCGGCAGCCGATCACATCGGCCACATCATGGAAGTGACCGGTATCGTCTCCACGGTGGGCGGTTACAAGGCCGTGTATGTGAAAGGCTACGTCGCGAAGTAAACAGTGCGAGTGACTTTCGGTTCGGCTAGAAGAACGATGAAGGGCGTCGCGTTTGTCGCGGCGCCTTTCCTCATTATGGCGGCCTCTTCGTCGACATCGTTTCAACCGCCTGTGGATGCCCGGGATTTCAAGATTCCCCTCGGATTGCTTCCCATACAGTGGCCGAACGACAATCCCTACTCGGCGGCGAAGTGGGAACTCGGACGCGCGCTGTACTTCGATCCGCGTTTGTCGGCGGATGGCCAGGTCTCGTGCGCGAGCTGCCATAGTCCGCTAAAGGCGTTCACGGATAATCAAGCGGTGTCCCAAGGCATCCGCGGACAGAAGGGGACGAGGAGCGCGCCGACAGTGATTAACCGCGCGTTCAGCCTCGCGCAATTCTGGGATGGACGTGCGGGCACTCTAGAAGCGCAAGCCTTGGGTCCGATGGCGAATCCGATCGAGATGGGTCATACGCATCCCGCGATCGTGTCGACGTTGAGCGCGATCCCCGGCTATCGCACGCTGTTCCACAAGGCGTTCGGCACCGATGACATCACGATTGAAATGGCCGGTAAGGCGATCGCGACTTTTGAACGGACCGTGCTGTCGGGGAACTCTGCGTATGACCGCTACAAGGCCGGCGACAAAAAGGCGCTGACGCGCGAGCAGATCCGCGGCTTCAGGATTTTCACGGATAAGGCGAAGTGCGATCAATGCCACGAAGGTGTGAACTTCACGACGAACGAATATCACAACCTGGGGATCGGCACTGACAAGCCGCATCCGGACGAGGGACGCTTCGCGATCACGCATCAGAAGGATGACTGGGGCGCGTTCAAGACTCCGACGCTGCGGGACATCGCGCGGACCGCTCCGTATATGCATGACGGCAGCCTGGCGACCCTTGATGACGTGGTCGAGTTTTACGACAAGGGCGGAATCGCCAACCAGAACCTCGACGAGAAGTTGAAGCCGCTGCATCTGGCCGTCGACGAGAAGCATGCGCTGGTAGAGTTTATGAAGGCCTTGAACGGCGAGGGTTGGCAGCGGATGAACGCTCCTCCGGAATTACCAAAATAATGAACAGACGAACTTTTTTGAGTGTGAGCGCCGCGGCGGCAGCGGCCGGGTCCGCGGCGTGCAACCGGAATCATAAGCGGACGATCGCCGTCATCCCGAAGGGCAGCGCCCATCTCTTCTGGCAGTCGGTGCACGCTGGGGCCGTCAAATGCGCGCGTGAGAATAATGCCGAAATCGCGTGGAGCGGTCCGGCCACCGAAGTCGACTACACGGCGCAATTGCAGATCATCGACGCGATGATCAACCGCCGCGTGG
>DASXZC010000527.1:0-13084 GCA_036502165.1 Bryobacteraceae bacterium | reverse complement strand
AGGCTTTTGGTCCTCGAGGAACGGTCGGTCGGTCCCTCGCTTGGGGCTGAATCGATCCGCAACGGGATGATCGCCGGTATCGCCGGAGTCCTGGCCGTTGTGATCTGCATGCTGATCTACTACAAGCGGGCCGGCATTAATGCCACGGTCGCGCTGTTTTTGAACGCGCTCATTCTGATCGCGCTGCTCGGCTACTTCGGCGCTACCTTAACGTTGCCGGGGATCGCCGGAATCATTTTGACAATCGGTATGGCTGTCGATTCGAATGTGCTGATTTTCGAGCGTATTCGCGAAGAATTGCGATCGGGCAAAGGTGTGCTCGCATCGGTCGACAGCGGTTTCGCCAAGGCGTTTCTGACCATCATCGACACGCACGTCACGACCGTCGTGTCGTGCCTGTTCCTCTTCATCTTCGGTTCGACCCAGGTGAAGGGCTTCGCAGTGACGCTCGTGCTCGGCCTTTTGGCAAACCTTTTTACGGCGGTTTTTGTGTCCCGGTTCATTTTCGACTGGGAACTTTCGGGAAAGAAACAGTTGACGGAACTCAGCATCTGAGGTCCCCACTGATGGGGGGTGTTTGAATGTGCCCTCCGAAGTGTGATAGAGTCTCAAAACATTACGAAACGGGAACAGAACAAGTGACGCTGGTGTCCAAGAGAAGCAGGAGAACCGGATTCTCCTTTTCGAATCGGGCCGCAAACAGGGGCCAGGCGGCCGGCGTCGAACAGTAGTATGGAAATCTTCAAGAATACGAATTTCGACTTCCTGGGCAAGAAGTGGCCGTTCATCGGCTTGTCCCTCGCCCTGACGGCCGCGGGCCTGATCAGCCTGGCGGTGAAGGGCGGACCACTCTACGGAATCGACTTCAAGGGCGGCGCGCTCATGCACGTCAAGTTTACCGGTCCGCCTCCCGAAGACGCGATCCGCAAGGCCCTTTCCGCGACGATCCCCGGCGACATTTCCGTCCAGCGCGTCACGACTCCCGGGGCGAACGAAGTGATCGTGAGCACCGATATCTCGACCGAGGAAGCCCTCAACAAGAACCGCCAGAAAATGGAAGAAGCGCTACGCGGCGCCTTTGGCGATAAGAGCGGCAAAGAGGATCTCAACAACACCGCGGTTGACCGGCTGACCGGAATTCTGCGCGACGGTCTCGCCCGCGCCGGCACGCTGCCGGACGACAAGCAATTGGGCGACATCGTCCATACCATCCTCGATTTCAAGAACGGCACCCAGAACGGCGGACTCCTCAAGTCGTTCGATCAACTTTCCGGACTTCCCGGAGTAACTCCGCAAGTGCTGAGCGTGTTGAAGGACAAGTGCTACCTGAGTCCCTTTCACATCAGCGATACGGAAGTCGTGGGGCCCCGCGTCGGCGCTGAGCTGCGCACCAAGGCGCTGCTCGCGACTCTGTACGCGCTCGGCGGCATGCTGATTTATATCGCTTTCCGCTTCGAGTGGATCTATGGTGTGGCGGCCGTGATCGCCGTGTTCCACGACACGATCATCACGCTGGGCTTATTCTCGATTTTCAATAAGGAAATTTCTTTAACGGTTGTGGCCGCGCTTTTGACCTTGGTTGGATACTCGATGAATGATACGATTGTTACCTTCGATCGCATCCGAGAGAACCTACGGATCGTCAAGAAGGCCGCCTTCGACGATCTGGTGAACCTGAGCATCAACCAGACGTTGAGCCGGACGATTCTGACTTCCGGTCTGACGTTTTTGACAGCACTGTCGCTGTGGTTGTTCGGCGGCTCGGTATTGAACGGATTCGCATTCGCCCTCGTCGTCGGAATCATGGTTGGTACGTATTCGTCGGTGTTCGTGGCGTGTCCGATTCTGATCTTCTGGCGCGATTATGCGGATCAGCGCCGGAAGCAAGCTTCGGGTAGTGGCGGTGGAACACCCGCAGGGAACAAGCCGGTCGCTGCCGGTGTCAAACCTGTAGTCACTGCCGGTGTGAAGCCAGCAGTCAAAGAGGTCAAGGAGATGCCCGCCGCCAAAGCGAAGCGGGCTCGATAGAACGGAGCAGCCTTCCCCAAGCGGGCGCTCTCAAAGGGAAAGGGAGAGAGGAATATGTTCGAGCAAACATTCGTCGACGGCGAGGGTAGAACAAATAAATCTTGGACCGTGGTCATCTCGACGATCACGCAAGTCACAATTGTTGGCATTGTGCTGCTGATTCCGCTGATCTACACCGATGCGCTGCCGAAGACGTCATTGACGAGCTTCCTGACTGCGCCGCCGCCACCGCCGCCGCCTCCGCCACCGCCGGCCGCCGAAGCGCCCAAAGTGGTGAAGAAGATCGTCCGCGAGTTTGACGGCACGAAACTCCAGGCTCCTAAGAAGATCCCGAAACAGATTGCGATGATTACCGAGGAAGAACCACCTCCGGCCTCCGCTGGCGTGATGGGTGGTGTTCCGGGCGGCGTCCCTGGTGGAAGCGCCGGCGGAATTATCGGCGGCATCCTGGGTGGCGTTCCGTCAGCCGCGCCTCCTCCTCCGCCTCCCAAGAAGGAAGAAGTGAAGCCGAAGACTCCGGACCGGATCCGAGTCGGTGGTAACGTGCAGGCCGCCAATCTGGTTCGCCGCATTGTTCCCGTGTACCCGCCGCTGGCGAAACAGGCGCGCGTCCAGGGAACGGTGAAGTTCTCGGCCATTATCGGCAAGGATGGCACCATTCAGAATTTGCAGCTCATCAGCGGACACCCCCTGCTGGTCCCGGCCGCTACCGAGGCGGTAAAGCAGTGGGTGTACCGTCCGACGCTGCTCAACGGAGAGCCGGTCGAAGTCGTGACGCAGATCGACGTGAACTTCTCGTTGAGCAGTTAATTTCAGGTTCAGTTTGATGTTTTTGTCCATGGCAAGGCCGGCGCGTCCCCAGTCGCGGGCGGGCCGGACCCTACCGGGGTCGGAGCAGTTCGGTTCGTTGGTTCAATATTCAATTCAACTCGCAGGAGATTAAAAGATGCTGGTACAAATGCAAGTATGGGCGCTGCTGCTTCTTCAGGAAGCGGGCGGCGATTCCTCCAATAGCTTCGACCTGATGTCGATGTGGTCTCACATGGGTCCCTTGGCCAAATCGGTCGTCATTCTTCTCTTTATCATGTCCGCCTGGTCTCTGGGTGTCATGATCGACCGCGTGCTGGCGTTCAATGCCGCCCGTACGCAATCCCGTTCATTCGCCCCGGCCGTTGCCGGAGCGCTCAAGAACGGCAACCTCGATGAAGCCATCAAAATCGGCGATCGTTTCGGCAAGAGCCATTTGGCCAAGGTCGTTGTCGCCGGCTTGCAGGAATTCAAGGCTCACAACATGAGCAGCGAAATCTCCGGTGAGACCATCGAAGCTTCGAAGCGCGCTCTCGAACGCGCCGAAGCGATTGTCCACGCCGAATTGAAGCGTGGCGTTTCGACGCTCGCGACCATCGGATCCTCGGCTCCGTTCGTCGGACTGTTCGGAACCGTCGTCGGCATCATCAACGCGTTCAAAGGTATCGCCAGCGAAAAGTCGACCGGTCTCGGCGCTGTCGCCGGTGGTATTTCGGAAGCCCTCGTGACGACCGCTATCGGTCTTCTCGTCGCTATCCCGGCCGTTTGGGCGTACAACTACTTCGCCGGCCGCGTCGAAGCGTTCGACGTCGAAATGGCGAACTCGAGTTCGGAATTGGTCGACTACTTCATCAAGCGGATGCAGAAGGTCAGCGCGGCGAAATAAGCTGCCCTGTTTAGGTCTGGCCTGCTGAGTTGAATGGCGCATGTGCGGCGCGGAGCTTCCCTCCACGCCGCGCATCCCGCTCCTTCAACTGTATTGAGGACCGAGCCAGTTTGAGAGATCAGCCAGGAGTAACGATATGAAGAAACCCATACCGCCCGACACAATCGCCGACATCAATGTCACGCCGATGGTGGACGTCATGCTCGTCATGCTCATCATCTTCATGGTCATCACGCCCATGTTGAATAAAGGGCAGAGCGTAGACATGGTGAAGGCGCGCAATCCAATCAAGATGCAGGCGGCCGACAAGGAAGATGCCGTGATCATCGCCATCACGCGGAACGGCGACGTCTGGCTGAGCCCCGGCAATACGAAAACCACTGCCGACGCGCTCCCGGGCAAGGTGAAGGATTTGCTGACCAATAAGGTCGACAAAACCGTCTACATCCGCGCCGATCAGCGTGCCCGCTACGAGAAGGTCACCGATGTCGTCGATTATCTCCGCGCCGGCGGTGTCGATCAGTTGGGTCTCCTGACTGAACAGATCCAGGACAAGAACGCCCCTGATCAGGCCGTTGGCAAGTAATTAACCAGGGAATACACTAAGGAGCGACTTTTTATGTCAATGGCAGTGGGTGGTGGCTCGAAACAGCGAGCCGATATCAACGTAACGCCGCTGATCGACGTGTTGCTGGTGCTGCTGATCATCTTCATGGTCATCACGCCGCTGACTCCGAAAGGCCTGGAGGCGATGGCGCCGCAACCTCCGAAGGATAAGAACCAGAAAGAAGATCCGAATGACCGTACGGTCGTCATTCAGGTCATGGCCGATCACTCCTACAAGATCAACGAAGAGATCGTGACGCCCGCATCGCTCGAGAATCGGCTGCAGGAGATTTTCAAGTCGCGCGCCGAGCGTGTCGCCTTCGTGAAGGGTGACAAGGACTGCGAGTTCAAGGAGGTCGCCTTCGCTATCGACGCCGCCAAAGGCGCCGGAGTAGACAAGATAGGCTTGATGACTCCGAAGATCGAAGCGGGCGAGTAGTCTTCGACCAATTAGAAAGGACTGGGACTAGGAAAAGTATGCTGCGCACCTCAAGAACGGCTCTCGCTCTCTCGGCTGGAGTCCTATTTCTCTTCGGGACTGGATGCGACAAACTGAAATCCCGCGACAATCTGAATAAGGGTGTTGCGGCATTCAAGGGCGCCAAGTATAGCGATGCGGTGACCCTCTTCAAAGAAGCCATCCGACTCGACCCCGATAATCCGAACGCCCGTCTCTATCTGGCTACCGCCTACATGGTCCAGTGGATCCCCGGCGCCGCTTCGCCTGAGAATGACGAATTCGCCAAGAACGCCCGCGATACGTTCATGCAGGTCTATAATAAAGACCCCAAGGACAAGACCGCTATCGCGTCTCTGGCTTCGCTCTCATTCAACGAAGGCAAAGCGATTCCCGCCGAAGACAAGACGCGCGCCGAACGAGTCGCGAAGTTCAACGAAGCCAAGGATTGGTACACGAAGCTCCTCGAGGTCGATCCCAAGGACAAGACGGCTTACTACAGCTTGGGTGTCATCGTGTGGGAAAAATGGTATCCCGTTCTGATGAACGCCCGCGCCAAGATGAGCATGAAGCCTGACGATCCGGGACCGTTGAAGGATAAGAAGGTGCGTGAGCAGCTCCGCGCCGAGTACAGTCCACTGATCGACGACGGCATCGCAAAGCTCGAAAAGGCGCTGGAAGTAGATCCTTTGTATGACGACGCCATGGCCTACTTGAACCTGCTGCACCGCGAGCGGGCCGATCTAGCCGAGACGCCGGACGAGTACAAGAAGGAAATCGAGACCGCCGACAGCCTGGTGACCAAGGCGCTCGACGCCCGCAAGGTCAAGAACGAAAAGGCGAACAAGCAGAACAGCGGTATCGTCGCCAAATAGCGCAATCCGAATAGCAATCATAAACGGCCGGCACGGGATTCGTCCCCAGCCGGCCGTTCTGTTTTGCGCGGACTCTCTCCGTCTCGGCCCCGGAAAGGGAAAAGCCGTGGCGCCTGTTACGGCGACACGGCTTTGGGAGAATCAACCAGACTCAACAAACTTCGGAACGAAATCGACTCAGGCTCCAACACCTGCCATGCGCATTTCGCGCTCCAGGCGGCGAGTGGCTCGAAGGCTGATCAGATCCGCGATCTTGCCCAGAAGTCCAGGCACGTCCTCTGTTTCAACCAGCACTGACGGACTCGCACCCGCATTGTAGACATTGCTCACATTGCGCGGCGAATCCCGCTCGGCTGTGATCAGCGCCGTCGCCGGACGATAATCCATCATGCGCGCATGCCGCAGAACACTTAAACCGGCTTCCGGAGATTCCGACTGCAGGTCCGAAAGGACCAGTTCATATTCGCTTTCTTCCATCTTTCCAAAGGCTTCGGCGGATGACGCAGCCGCGTCAACGGAATAACCACCAGCCTGTAAGACCGTCTTCAGCGTAAGACGGCTCGTCGGGTCGTCATCGACCAGCAACACTCGCGCTAATTCTACGTAACTCGTTTGATTCATAGGGGGGTTCACCCCGGAGTAGGCATTCCAAGACGGCCCTAGCGACGCCAGCCTCTCCGTTTCCTTCTGACAGTAGTTTACCCGAAAGGACGCCAAACCGATCCACTTTTTCTTAGGTACTAAGATTCAATCGGCCTAACCCGATTCGCCTACGGTGCCCATCCACTGAGGACTGATTTCCCAAATCGCTGATTCTAAGTAGGTTCCGAGTACCTAAGGTATACGCCTGAGATCCCCGCAACGATTTGTAATCTTTGTTACACGGCGGCGAACACTCTTTCGAAGATGGCCGAGACGTTTTGTAGCTGACGTTCGACCGAGAAGGCCCGCTCGAGTTTGTGGCGGTCCAGGTACTTCGCGACCCCCGGATCGACCGCAATCGCCGCCCGGAAATCCCCGTCGGATTCCCATGCAGCCATCGCGTGGCCTTGCACCAGGCGATAAGCCTCTTCGCGCAGCATCCCCGCCGCGGCGAGGTCGAGCAGGACTTGGCCTGAGAAGACTAGGCCGCGCGTCGACTCCAGATTCTTGAGCATCCGGCCCGCGTTTACGACCATTCCGTCCACGAGCCAGATCGTCTTCGCGAGGATCGAATCCGTCAGGATCGAGGAATCCGGCAGGATCACCCGCTCGACGCTCGAATGGGAAATGTCCCGCTCATGCCACAGCGCGATGTTCTCGTACGCCGCCTGGACGTTCGACCGCACAACCCGCGCAAGGCCGCAAATCTGTTCGGAAGTCACCGGATTCCGCTTATGCGGCATCGCCGAACTGCCCTTCTGCCCAGCCGCGAACGGCTCCTCCGCCTCGCGGACTTCCGTCCTCTGCAGATGCCTCACCTCGAGCGCAATCTTCTCGCACGTCGCCGTGATCAGAGCGAGCGATGCGACCCAGTGCGCATGCCGGTCCCGCGAGATGACCTGGGAAGCGATCGCAGCGGGTTCGAGTCCGAGGCGAGTGCAGATCCGCGCCTCGACTTGTGGACCGATATGGCCGAACGTCCCGACCGCGCCCGAGATCTTGCCGACCCGCATTTCCTCAGACGCCGACTGGAACCGGCCGAGGTTGCGCCGCAATTCGTCGTACCAGAGCGCGAGCTTCAGACCGAACGTGTACGGCTCGGCGTGGATGCCGTGCGTGCGTCCGATCTGCACAGTATCTTTGAATTCGAAGGCGCGCCGTTTGAGGATTCCGCACAACTGCTGCGCGGCCGCCTCGATCAGTGCCGAAGCCTGCTTCACCATGAGCGCCTGGGCGGTGTCGACTACATCGTTCGACGTCAGGCCGTAGTGGAACCAACGCGAGGCCTCCGCCGCGTCCGCAGCCTTCATGGATTCGGCGACGGTCGTCGTAAACGCGATGACGTCGTGCTTGACCTCGGACTCGATCTGGTTGAGCCGGTTGATGTCGACCTTCGCGTGCCGCCGCAGCAGTTCGGCTGCCACGCGGGGAACTTCGCCGGTCTCCGCGAGCGCCTCCGATGCGGCAAGCTCGACGGCGAGCCACTGTTGGTATTTGTTCTCTTCACTCCAGATGCGTCCCATTTCGGGGCGTGTATAGCGGGCGATCATTCCACTTGTTATTGTTCCATACCTACTGGGCTTCCTACCTACTGGCCCGGGGCCGGCACCGCGATGATCATACGGTTGTCGGCGTCATGCCAGACGGTTTGCAAGTTGTCGTCGCGAATCAGATCCTTGACGGTCTCGGGGTTCAGAATGTAAACCTTCCTGCCGCGCGGCATGTGTTCAAAGAATTGTACTTCGTCCACTTCCTCGGAGTGCGTAGCCTCGCGATAGAAGTTGAGGCTGTTGATCAGATTCCAGTCGGCGATCACTTCCCGTTCGCCAGTGCGGCGGCAGACGTCTTCGAGCACAGGAAACGCTGCCTTCAACTCGGCGCCATCGCGCCACAGGCGGAAATAGGAATCGCGCAATTCGGCCATGAATAGGACCGAGGTTCCGATCAGGATTACGACACCGGCCGTCTGCGTCCACTTCGCCAAACGGCCGCCGGTGGGGACGCTCACTGTCGCTCCGAAGGCGACGGTGGCGAGAGCGACCATGTGCAGCGACGTCCGCTCGAGCGGTAGCGGGATGCGGGCGAATCGGAACATTGCATAATGCGCGGCGAAAGTGGCGGCGAGCGTTAGTCCGATGGCAGCGGCGAAGATTCCGGCGGGGGACTTGTTTTGAAGATGGCGATCCCGCCAGGCAAACAGCAGGAACAGGACGAGCCACACGACGATCGCTGCCGCGAGGTGCCGTCGCGCCAAGTCGAGCCAGTGAGCGACCGAAGGATTCACGAGGAAGGGATTGATTTCCGTAAACGACGAATCGCGGATCGAATCCCACGATTCCCGGATAGATGAAGTCCCCCAGAAGAGCTGGTCCCGCGGGAAGCGTGCGACGATGGAGCCGACCAGAACGAGGGCGGTCGCAAGTCCCGGGACGACGGCCGCAAACGCGGTTTGGCGGCTGCGGACGATCAACAGAAGCGTGCAGAGTCCGATGAACGCCGCAGCATAAGCAAAGGTGAAGTTGGCCGCGAACGAGAGCGCGAGGCTGACCGAGATGGCCGCAACGATTGGCACGGAGCGCCGGTTGCGAATGACCGCCAGAGCCAGCAGGAAGATCGCCAACGTGAGGCAGCCGAGAGCCAGTGCGTAACCGCGTGCGGCGACGAGGTAATCGGCAATGAATGGGTTGAAGACGAGGCAAGTGAACATCCCCCATTGCAGAAGCGTGGACGCGAAGAGCAGGGAAGCCAGCGCAAATGAACTGCCGATATAGAGAATTCCTCCGGCAAGAGCGGGCGCGCGCACGGCGAGTTCGCTGAGCGGAAAGAAATGCAGACTCAGGCGCATCAGCGCTGAGTTGAGGACGTGGTTGTTGCTGTGAGGCTCCCAATGCGAGGGCCACGCCGGCCGGACCCAGAGGTGCCAGGTGTCGGCCTCATCGAGCGTAATAGATTGCTGATGTGCGCGATGAAAAATCCAAAAAATAGCGAAGGCCGCGGCGAGCGTCAGCGCCCAGCGAGGCTGAGAAGATTTCATTAAAGGTCTCTATGGCCTAAGACAGCCGATGCGCCTCTTTTTCCGACAGCCCGGTAGGAATATACTCCCAGGCTTTCGCCTGAGAAATGGTGCCCGAACGTGCTAACATGCCAGAGATAGCTCCTCGTCGTTCTTCCGTCATGCCTGGGGTGCAAATTCTTCCATCAATTCTGTCTGCGGACTTCGCGCGTCTGGGCGACCAGATTGCCGCCGTCGAGTCCGCTGGCGCGTCTATGCTCCACGTGGATGTCATGGACGGGCACTTCGTCCCCAACCTTACGCTAGGGCCGCCGGTCGTCGAATCGATCCGCAAAGTCACGAAGATGGTCCTCGATGTGCATCTCATGATCGAGGATCCCGACCGGTTCGCCCCGATCTTCATCGAAGCCGGAGCCGACCAGGTTCTGGTTCATCAGGAAGCTTGTATCCATCTCGACCGGACGATCCATCTGATTCAATCTCACGGCGCTAAAGCCGGAGTCGTCATCAATCCAGCCACGCCCGTCGAGACGCTGAGCGAGGTTCTCGATATTGTTGACTACATCCTCGTGATGAGCGTCAACCCTGGCTTCGGCGGGCAGAAATTCATCCCCAACGCAGTTTCCAAAATCGCCCACTTGAACCGCATCCGAAAGGAACGCGGATTGCAATTTAGGATCGAAGTGGATGGTGGCATCACCGTCGAAAACGTGGCAAACGTTGCCCGTGCGGGATGCGATTGGATTGTGGCGGGGTCGTCGGTATTTCACACTGTGAATCCTGGCAACGCAGTTCGCGAACTCCAGCAGGCGGCGCGGGCGGCCAATCTGGTTCAGGTTTAGAGGTTCAAAAAATTTCCATGCACTTGTTTCGGCCATTGTTTCTAAAAGTGACCACGACGAAGGCGGCGGCGTTGACGCTGCTGTTGACCCTGTCCGCGTCGGGCGCCATCTTCAAGCATAAGAAGTACGAGAACCCGATCGAGAAAGACACGCAACAGCCCGACAAGGTTCTATTCGACAAGGCCGTTCACGATATCGAGAAGGGGCGCTACGAAATCGCGCGCCTGAGCCTGAACGTGCTCATCAATACGTACGACACGAGCGAATTCCTGGCGAAGGCCAAACTCGCCGTCGCTGATAGCTGGTTCCGCGAAGGCGGAACGCACGGCTTCGCGCAGGCCGAGGCGGAATATAAGGACTTCATCCTGTTCTATCCGACGATGGAGGAAGCCCCCGAGGCCCAGAATCGCATCTGCCAGATCCACGTCAAGCAGATGGAAAAGGCCGATCGCGACACCCAGCAGGCTCTGCGCGCGGAACAGGAATGCCGCCAGTTGCTGACGCAGTTCCCGAACAGCAAGTTCGCTCCGCAGGCCGAGCAGAAACTGCGCGAGATTCAGGAAGCCCTCGCCGATGGCGAGAGCCGCGTTGGCGAGTTCTATCACAAGCGCGGCAGCAATCCGGCTGCGGCCAATCGCATGGCGGGCGTGATCGCCCAGTATCCGCTCTATAGCGGAGCCGCCGACGATCTCTGGCTGCAAGCCGATTCCTATTCGAAGATGGGTAAGAATTTCCGGGTAAAAACGGGCGAAGCCTATCAGCGCATCGTGCGCGATTATCCGCTCAGCAAGTGGGCCGACCCCTCGAAGAAGAGGCTGCAGGAAATGGAAATGGACGTTCCGCAGCCGGATCCCGTGGCGGTCGCCCGCATGGAATACGAGAAGGAAAACTACGTACGTCCCGGGCTGGTGAAGCGTTCGACCGCTTTCCTCGCGCGCGGCCCCGACATGAGCCACGCCGCGAAATCGGGAGCACCCGCCATGTCGACTCTGAAACCATCGATCCCGGCTAGCGTGCCGATTCCTGTCGAAGCGGCTCTTGCCGCGGGTGGCACCGGCACATCCCGCACGGGTGGAGGATCGACGGACGTGACCATTAGCACCGGTGTTGACAAGGGATCCTCCATCGACACCAAGCCAGATGCACGCATGGCGCCTCCTGGCGGGACAACGGCCCCGGCCGCTGCAGCTCCCGTGGCCACTGGTCCCGATCCGCTGCCGGTCAATCACACCGGTACGCAGAAGAAGTCGAAGGCTGGGAAGGCTACCTCGAAGAAGGTAGCAGCGACGAAGAAGGACACGAAGAAGAGCAAGAAAGACAAGAAGACTCCTGCTCCGGCGTCCGCGACACCGGCGTCCACAGCTCAGCCGTCCACGACGACCACTGCTGCTTCCGCCAAATAATGAGCCGCATCCTCCTGGCTGACTCGAGCCCTCACGCGCAGCGGATGGGCAAAGAGATCTTGCGCCAGGAAGGCTTCCAAGTCGAAACCGCCGCCGATGGCGTAGCCGCCGCCGCGCAACTGAAGATCTTCGATCCTCTCGTGCTCGTCGCGGACGTGCAGTTGCCGCTGAAGTCCGGATACGAGCTGGCGAACGAAGCAAAGGCCTCCTCGAACGGCGGACTCGCCGTGCTGCTCACCGTCGGCGCCCGAGCGGAGGCTCCCACACCTGCGCAGTTAGCCGAGTCGCGCTGCGACGCGACCATCGGCAAGCCGTTCGAAGCGACCGCTCTCATCGAGACCGTCAGGCGTCTAGCGTCCGCAGCCGAAGCCTCGCGCGCCGCGCGCCGGCGTCCGCAATCGGCGGTTGCGGGCGAGATCGATCGGGAACGTGTCGAAGCCGCCGTGACGCTCGCGTTAGAAACAGCTTTGCCCGCCCTGATCCAAGAGATCACCGAACGCGTATTGATCGCGCTAAAAAAGTAGAATAGAGGAAAGGGAAAGCAAATGGCCGACAATAACTCATTCGACGTCGTCTCAAAAATAGAAATGCCGGAAGTGCTGAACGCGATTCAGCAGTCGCTCAAAGAGATCCACACGCGCTTCGATCTGAAGGACTCGAAATCGAATATCGAGCTCAATGAGAAGGACAACAAAATCGTCCTCGCGAGTCTCGACGAATACAAACTGAAGGCCGTCCGCGACATCCTCGAAGGCAAGCTCGTGAAGCGCAAAGTGCCGCTCAAGGGATTGACCTACGGCACCGTGATTGCGGCCTCGGGCTCGACTGTTCGCCAGGAAATCACGCTGCAGCAGGGCCTCTCGACCGAGAAGGCCAAAGAGATCGTCAAGGTCATCAAGGACAGCAAGAAGAAGGTGCAGGCCGCGATCCAGGGCGATTCCGTCCGCATCACTGGCAAGGATCGCGACACGCTGCAGGACGTGATCGGCATGCTGCGCAGCCACGATTTCGGCATCGACATCCAGTTCACGAACTACCGCACGAACTGATGCCCAGGAAGATTGAATCGCTGTTCGTCAATGGCCCGGCCGGACGTTTGGAAGCGCTGCTCGAAGAACCCGAGGATCGCGATCCGCTTGAGGCGGCGCTCGTGTGCCATCCTCATCCGCAACACGGCGGAACGATGCACAACAAGGTCGTCTACCGCATCGCGCGAGGTCTGCGCCGCGCCGGATGCGTCGTCCTACGGTTCAACTATCGAGGCGTGAATTTGAGCCAAGGCGTGTACGACGAAGGCGCCGGCGAACTCGAAGACGCGCGGGCGGCGTTGTCGTTTTTGTTGTCGCGCTATCCAACGCTGCCGGTGACGCTCGCCGGATTCTCCTTCGGATCGCGGATCGCCCTGAAGCTCGGCTGCGAACTGCGCTATCCGAAACGCGTGATCGCCGTCGGATTTCCGACCATCTACAAGGATCGAAGTTATCTCGACGGCTGCGTCCTGCCGCGGATCTTCGTACAGAGTACG
>DASXZC010000526.1:0-5024 GCA_036502165.1 Bryobacteraceae bacterium | reverse complement strand
CGCTGTTTTGGAAGGCGTTCCTCATTCCGGTTGCGCTGCACATGATCTGGGATTTGCCGATTCCGAATTTCTTCTACATTCCGCTGATCCTGAACGGAATCGTCTCGTGGTACATCGTGTTCGGTATCGTGCAGCAGGGTCTGCGGCAGGTTAAACGCGAACAGTTGAATCAGACTAAGGAAGAACTGGCGCGGACGCAGAGCGTGGTCGTTGCGGTTACCAGCAGCCACCGGGCTCCGGTGCTGCAGCCGCGCTGATCTCTTACGGCGTATTGTCGCTGACCCCATCGCGGGCCGTGCCGTTCAGGAGCTTCCACTCGGGCGGGTCGGCCTCGCTGTAGCGTTCGAGGTAAATCGTGCTCTCGCCTTTCGGAACGCCCGGTTCCACCGAGTAATGCGCGACTTGAAACTCCTTGGGGAACGAGAATCCGGTCTCGTTCTTGATGACGCCTATGAGTCCGACAAGGTCCCAGCCGTATTTGTCGGAGCCTTCCGCGCGGATGAGTTTGACTCGCAGGACCGCCTTGACGGTGGCGGCCTTCTTCGGATCGACTCGATCTTTCCAGTCCATCTTCTTTTCCTTTTGCATGCCGGAACAACTTGCCATACACAGGGTCAACAACCCGGCGAGAAGTGCTCTCATATTTTTATCCTCCTCCTAAGAGGGCGGTTTGCGGAATGTCCAGCCCATGGCTCCAAATGTGGCGGTGGGAACAAAAGCATTCAAATGCGCCTGGGCGAACGCCGCCGCCAAAGTTCCCCAGCCTTTGCCCAGCAAATTCACATGAGCACTGATTTCGCCGGCGCTCGCGGGAGTCGGTCCGACCGCGGTACAGGTGCTGGGCGGAGTGATGGCGACACCCACTAGCGTCAGTGACGCGGGCGTGAGATCAAAGCCCCACACGTAGGAGTCCACGACGGTGACGCGTTTTTCGGTGACAACGGCGATCGACACCACGGCACGCCACTTGGTGGTGCCCATCCAGACACTCGGCGCATTCCGGGACGAGTGATCGATGAACGTCTTGCGAAGATTCACCTTGGGATCGCCGGTAGTCCTGGCGGTCCAGGCCGGCGGAGACGCGACTTCGCCATTCGTCCAATAAAACGGCAGGTTGTCATCGGGGGTGCAGCCGTCGACACAATAAGGAGACGGATTCGGTCCGATGGGCTGATTGGAACGATAGACGGTCTGGACCCAACTCAGACGTTTGCCGGGTTCGCCGTCACGATTCACAATAAAAGTCGCGCCGTTAGGGTCGGCGGTAAGCACGCGACGAGTGGTTTTCCAGGGAATCGGGATCTGCCAGGTGTCGCCCTTTTGCAGATGCTCGGGCTTGGTGCGCTTCTTGACGAGCGCGGCGTTCTTCGGATCGTCCCAGATCTTGCGCCAGTCGGACACTTTATAGCCGTATTCGGCGGCGAGTCCGGAGAGGGTGTCCGTATCTTTCATGACGACTTCTTCGTAGTACATTCGCTGCCCCCTATGCCGATTCACGCGGAATCGCGATTCCAAACAGGTCAGTGAATTGAGGTCGCCGAACGTTTCATGTGGGACTCGTTAAGGGGACGTGGGGACGAAGGTTCCGCTATAGATGACTCGCCAGCCTTGTTCGCTGGTGTTCTTGAAAGTCATGACGACTTCGCAATTGTTGGTTTCGCATTTCGCGCCGGCGTTCGGCTCGATGAGGTCGAAGTCCTTGCGGTATTTCGTATAGAAGGGCTGTGGCTCGTTCCGTACTTCGAGACGTGCGGCGATGACGGCGCCGCCATCCGTGGAGCCTTCGTTGATGACTTCCTTGAGGGCGAGCACGCGGGTCTTGAAGGCGACGAGGATGAGCTCTCCATTGTGGGCGTTGACATAGATGTTCGCCTGCGACTCCGAGGTGGGGCGGCACGTGAGAGGCTCGCCTGAGCAGGTTAGAACTCCTTGGCGTTCGAGCTTCTGATAGGCGGCGCGCTGGTAGGGTTCAGGCTTCGATTGGAGGATCGTGTAGGAGTCGTCGAAGTGCGAAAATCCATCGTTTAATTCAGAGCGTTGGGCCAACGCTTCGCGAGCCGTTGAGGCGGTGAAGCGCCCGACGCAGCCGTTCAGCAGGAGTGCGCAGACGGCTGCGATGAACGCTGGTTTCATGCTGCTTACTTCGAGAACCGTTTGCCGGAGCGGTCGGAGATCTCGCGTGCGAGGCGTGACGGTTTGAAGAAGCTGTACGCGTCGAAGGAATAGAGGAGTCCATCGGGATCGTTGATGGCGATGGTGCCACCGGACATGGTCGTAATTTTGTCGATGTTGGCGAAGGGAATGCGGACGGGGTTGGGGTCGGCGGCTCCGCTGCGGAAGGTGACCGAGGCGGTGTCGAAGGAGGCGCTGTTCCGTCCGTAGTTGATCGAGACTTTCCAAAGCACGTGGACTGCTTTGAAGAGGGCGATGGCCGCGATGGCGACCTTCCAAGCCGCGGACATGCTGCCATCGGAGATGAGGCCGAAGATCAGAAGAACCAATGCGAGTTCCATCAGACTTACGACGATGGCTCCGAACCAGGCGAGGGTGATCGAAAACGCGCTGTTCCGCCAGACCTTTTCGACCGGCAGTTGAGGGAACGCGACGGGGATGGACGCGCCGCTCGCGGGGACTGAGGAAGTCATGTCGCTCATGTGGTTGTTGCTCCTGGCCAATAAGCGGAAATGCGGGGCGCGGGCCCTCACGGTGGGGCGGAATAATTTGGAGGACGGTAGATTGAAAGCGGGCTTGCGATAGCATATGGGCTTGGATTGGACCTTTCCTGAATGAATCTGAATCAGCTTTTTGACCTTTCTTTCATTGGCCGGAGGGATGAGCCGGCGCTCGAGTTTCAGGGCGTTTCGAGCACATTCGGCGAGATCGACGCGCGGTCGAACCGGCTGGCACAGTTGCTCATTGCGAGAGGGATCGGACGGGGCGAGCGGCTGTGCTGCTATCTGGTGAACTCGCCGTTCCTCATCGATTTGTATTTGGCCTGCGTGAAGACGGGCGTGATTTTCACTCCGATCAATATCCTGTACCGGGAGCGGGAGATCGCGCACATTCTGGCGGATGCGAGTCCGTTGGCGGTGGTTTCGGATCGGCCGATGGAGGCGAAGATTCCGGTTTGGACTCCGGAGGAGATGATGGCGGCGGCGGGGTCGCAGCCCGATACGCGTCCGGAGAACGTCCGGTTGGATGGCGATTCGCCGGCGGGGATCATTTATACATCGGGGACGACGGGCACATCGAAAGGCGCGGTGCTGACGCACAACAATTTCGCAATCAATGCGATTAATATTGCGGCATGCTGGCGGATCGATGCAGCGGACCGGCTGCTGCTGGCGCTGCCGCTGTTTCATGTCCACGCGCTTGGCAACGGGTTGCACGCGTGGCTGCTGACAGGATGCCGGCTGCGGCTGCTCGAGCGGTTCGATCATGAGAAGGCGGCTGAGGAATTCCTGTCGTTCCGCACGACGCTGTTCTTCGGTGTGCCGGCGATGTACGTCCGGATGAACGATTGGGCTCAAGAGACGGCGGCGGCGGTTGGGCGCGATGTACGGTTGTTTGTGAGCGGGTCGGCTCCGCTGCCGGTGCAGACGCTCGAGGAGTTCCGGCGGAAGTATGGGCATACGATTCTCGAACGGTATGGGATGAGCGAGACGCTGATGAATTTGTCGAATCCGTACGAGGGGGAGCGGCGGCCGGGGAGTGTGGGTATGCCGCTGCCTGGGATTTCGGCGCGGATTTTGGATGAGCAGGGGTTGGGGGAGGTTCGGGACGGGGAGACGGGGGAGTTGTATTTGAAGGGTCCGAACGTGTTTGCGGGGTATTGGGGAAGAGAGGAGGCGACGCGGGCGGCGTTCCGCGACGGCGGATGGTTCCGCACCGGCGATCTCGCGATGCGGCAGGCGGACGGGTATTATACGCTGAGCGGGCGGCGGAGTGATTTGATCATTTCCGGCGGATTTAACATTTATCCGCGAGAAATCGAGGAGTTTCTGGAGGAATTGGACGGAGTTATTGAGGCGGCGGTAATCGGCGTGGCGGACCGGGTGCGCGGCGAGGTCCCGGTGGCCTATATCGTGGGGGACGCGGAGGCGGGGCCGCTCGAGGATGCGTGCAGGCAGAAATTGGCCTCGTTCAAAGTTCCGCGGGCGTTTACGCGGGTGGAGAAGCTGCCTCGGAATGCGTTGGGGAAAGTGCAGAAACATTTATTGCCTAGGGGGTCGTGAGGTTGCGGGGGCGGATTTCAGTGGCGGCCGGTTTTTGGGCGGATTGGGGCGGTTTTGCTGATGGGAAGCTGGGCGCAGCGGGTTGGGATTTGGCAGGTTTGATGATGTCCGCGGGCGGTGGCGGTTCTGGTGGGGGCGCCTGAACCTCGGGAGCCATTTTGGGTTCGTTTGGCGGGGCGGACGACGCGAAGTCCTTGCGGTATTGGCGGAGATTCAATAGGGCGTTCCGATATTGGCGGTCGAGTGAGACCTGATAACGGCGGACCAATTCGATGCTGCCGATGTCGTATCCGTTCGGAGGCATCGAGGGATCCTTGGGTTCGTTCTGTTTCTCTGGCTGCCGAGCGAGAGCCTGCCAGGCTTGGACCAAATGGAAATAAGGATCGTCGGCCGAGCGGGGATGGATGTCGTAGACGTTTTTGCCCTGGATCGAGATCTGCGCGTCAATGAGAGCGGTCTCGAGGCCGACAAGACGGGATTGGCGCCAGTTGATGTTTGCCAACTGATCGACGAGGGTTTCTTCCACGTAGCATTGAGGTTTGAATGAAGAGCGGAAGCCTTCGAGGTGGATCTCCCAAGCGGGTTTGTCCTCGATTTCGATGACGACATTGATGGCGGCGGCGAAGCCGTGCTTGAGCGCGTTCATGCTCGATGCGGCTTTGCCCTCGATGGAGACGGGTCCTTTGGATTTGGAGCCGTTGATGCGGGCTTGTTCGGCGCGGGAGTTCTTGGGGGTGGTGGTGATCGTCGGAGGCATTTGGAATCCTTTCTCTTGTGAGTTGTTCCTTC
>DASXZC010000525.1:0-8317 GCA_036502165.1 Bryobacteraceae bacterium | reverse complement strand
TTCGGCCTCATCCAACCGTTTTGTAATAACTACGGATATTGTGGATATGGCTACCTCGGAGGCGGTAATCAGCGGAGTACAGCTTGGCGTTATGCTTATAATTGCAGTCAGGAGCCCTATATGTGTACGTGCTATGTCTCGAACTGTAGCGGAGGGGCGAGCTGCGGCGGTCAGGGAATCTACACGGACTCCTGCGACGGATATGTCGGATGCGCTTGCGACTACTTCTGAGCGACCTTCGCCGAGATGAATCAAGAGGAAGCTATATATGAGGAACACAATTGCTTTCGCGCTCGTTTTAACCTTCTGCGGCGCAGTCTCGTATCTATTGCTCCGGCCTACCAGAAAAGTCCACGGAAGCACGGCCGTCGAGGCGGCCGCCGTACAGACGTTCTCCTACCAGGACTGCGACCCTGTTGCTCAACAGGGCTGTCTTCCGGGCGGCAAGGAACTCGACTATCTCGAGTCGACCGGTGAGCGGATTACCACTACGCAGGTCGGGGCGAATCTAAATCAAACCGTAATCAAGGGTCGCGGCGTATTCATCAACTATTTCGCCGACGTCAACAGGCACTACACGCTTCAGGGCCCTAAGTGGATAGCCGCCGGAATGCAGGCGGTGGACAGGCCCAAGCCTGAGGCGGGCTGTACGGTATCAAATGCGACGTTCGGAGGCGACGATCATGTCCAAGGCTACGGCGTCGTGAAGTATACCAGCCAGGACCCGCACGGAGTATCGACCGTATGGCTGGCGCCCGAGTTGAACTGTCTGCTGCTTA
The DNA here is from genome assembly GCA_036502165.1 of Bryobacteraceae bacterium. Lineage (GTDB taxonomy): Bacteria > Acidobacteriota > Terriglobia > Bryobacterales > Bryobacteraceae > F-183. Next base: position 7,538 of record DASXZC010000525.1, on the reverse strand, counting down.
GACAACAGGAGGACTGGATGGAAAACGGCCAGCCGTCGGGGCACCACTTCTACAAATTGGCTCAATCCATTCAGATTGGCAAGCGACCGGATTCCGATTTTGCCGCTCCGGGAACCTCCACCGAGGTCAGCCCACTCGAGGTCCAACACCAGTTGTTCATCTGGAGATCCAAGCGAGCCGACCCTTCGTTGCAGCTCGACGCGATCGAGTCGAATTGGAAACTTAAGGAACCACAGTCTGCGAAGAATTGGGCGATTCCGATTGCGGCATGGTCGCGGCAGCACCCAGGTACGACGCCCTAAGACGCGCGGGTACAGGTCTTGTGGTACACGGTCCGCATTCAAATAACCCGTGGTACAGTAATCGGCGTGAGACGAACGATCCTTCTCCTCAGCCTCGTTTCTTCGCTCGCCCTCGCGGCGCCGGGTCCGATCAAATTCAAAATCACTCTCGACCCGGGAGTCTCGACGAGCACTGTTTCCGGCCGCCTTTTCGTTCTCATGACCGATCGTGAGGATAAGGTCGATCGCATCTCGACGTCGTTCGTTCCGGGCGGCAGTTGGATCTCAGCCATGGAAGTCGAAGCCATCCGGCCCGGGGAGTTCATCACGTTCGATCCGGATCTGCAGGCGTATCCGCACGCGTTCTCGACCGCATCGAAAGGCCAGCGGCAGTTCATGGCGCTCCTCGATCCCGATCATAGTTACGCTTATCACGGGCAGGATGCGGGCGATCTCTTCGGTCCAGTCGTGCAGGCCGATGTCGATCCGGCGAGCACCGAGCCTGTCGAGTTGCACCTCTCGAAGATCACTCCGGCGCGCGCCAAACTCGAGGAGACCGATCAGATCAAGCTCGTCGAATTTCAAAGCCCGCTACTGACCGCGTTCTGGGGACGCCCCATCCTCATGCGCGCGAGTATCGTCTTGCCGCCAAGCTTCGTGACTGATCCGAAGCGCGAGTTCCCTGCCATCTATAACGTCCACGGCTTCGGCGGCGATTACACAGGCGCGTGGCGCGCGGGACCCGGTCTGATCAAGGAAATGAACGAAGGCAGGCGTCCCGAAATGGCGACTATCTTCCTTGATGCTTCGTTCTCGACGGGTCATCACGTCTTCGCCGACTCGGTCAACAATGGCCCTTGGGGACGCGCTCTGACTGAAGAACTGATCCCTTATCTCGAATCCAAATATCGCCTCATCCCGAAGCCCTATGCGCGATTTCTCACCGGCCATTCCTCCGGAGGATGGAGCACGCTCTGGCTCGAGGTGACCTATCCGGATGTCTTCGGCGGCGGCACCTGGTCGACTTCGCCGGACTCTGTTTCATTCAAGAGTTTCACTGGAATCGACGCGACCGCCGGATCGAAGGACAACGCCTATCGCAACGCGGACGGCTCGGTGAAGAACCTCGTCCGCATGAACGGCAAGAACGTTGCCTCAGTCGAGGAATTCATCCGCCAGGAAGAAGTCGCGGGCCCATACGGAGGCCAGATGGCGTCGTTCGATTGGGTCTTCAGTCCGCGCGGACCTGATGGACGTCCGATGAAACTCTTCAATCGCATCACCGGCGAGCAGGATCCGTTCGTGCAGAAATACTGGGGAAAATACGACATCGCGCTGGTTGTCGAGCGCAACTGGACGACGCTCGGCCCGAAGCTGCTCGGCAAGGTTCACATCGTCGTCGGCAGCATGGACAACTTCCACCTCGAAGAAGCCGCGCGGATGTTCTGCGATTTTCTGAAATCGAAAGGCCGCGAGGACGCTTGCGAAATCGTGCCGGGGCGCGACCACATGGATCTTTACAAGAAGTTCGACACGTATCCCGATGGCCTCAGCCTGCGGATCGCGCAACAGATGAAGGCGGCATTCGAAAAGTCCGCACACCAGCAGTGATCACCGCGCCACAGCTCATCGCACAAATCGAACACTGGCGCGACAACAGCGACGGTGGAGCGATGAAGAGCCTCGAGCTGATCCTGCATCTTCTGCGGTATTCGAGCGATCCCTTTTCACGCGAGCAGTTCACGCCCGGCCACATCACCGCGACCGCGCTGGTATTGAACCATCCGGGCGATTCAGTGCTACTCGTGCATCACAAGAGGCTCGATCGCTGGCTGCTGCCAGGTGGGCATGTCGAACCTGTGGACGCCACCATCTTCGATGCCGCGATTCGCGAGGCCGTTGAGGAGACGTCGGTGCAGCTCGATCCCGCTTTCGCGCCCTATATCGCGGGCTTCGATGTCCACGGCATCCCTTCGAAAGCGAAGGAGCCATATCATCTCCACCACGACATTCTCATCGGATTGAGCGCGGCCGCGGAATCGATCAGTGTGTCGCCCGAGTCGCAAGCCGTGATCTGGTGTTCGCTCGCGGAACTCGCCCGCTTCAGCTTGCCAAGGAATATTCTGCTGCGTCTCGATAGCGCGTTCTAATCCATCGAGCGCAACAAGCGGTCCGCTTCCTCAACCTGATTCGCGTAGTTCCTCAACGCCTTCGAAACCATCTTCGCCTGGCCGTTGGCTTCGTCGGTCTTCCCCGCCTCTGACGCTTCACGCACTCCCGGCAGAGTCTTCGCTCCATATCCTGTAAGCAGTCCCGGCGCGTACAGCTCGTGCTTGTACCAATCGCGCCCGGGCAAGCCCTGCGGAAGCGTGAGTGCGCGTTCCGAGCGGTAGAGAGTCTGATTCAGCTTGGCGAGTTTGTCCGGCGACGCTCCCGCAGCCTTCTTCACGAGCATCGCCAGATCCTCATCGTACATCTTCGCCGCCGCATACACGCGTCCCAATTGCGCGTTGATCTCTTTCACGTCGGTATTCGGAAAATCCTTCTGGATCTCCTCAACGTATCCTTTCACGGTCTTCGCGAGATCGAGGAACTGATAAGGCAACACCGGTGCATCCGCGAGCCGTAAGAGGATCGTCGTCGTCACTTGCGACAACATACGCCCGTATGTCAGATCCTTGTCCGAATAAGTGGTGAACCAATTGAACGTGTCGTAGATCGAATGATACACGCCCCCGCTGCTTTCGCCTCCGAAGCCCAAATTCAGACTCGAAATGCCGACGTGGTCGATAAATGCCACATAATCCGAACCGGCGCCGAGCGCGCCGAGATGGAAGCCTGACTCCTTATTCCCGCGGTTGCGCGTCAACTCGAGCAGGCTCTTGCCCTTCTCCGGATCCTGCAGGTCCCGCAACACTTCCGCTACAAATTGTTCTAATCCATGCGAACCCTGCGCGCCGATTCTTCCACGGCCATTCGAATCGGAATTCATGTAGAACACGGCCTTCTGATCCAGTTCCGCCTGATGCTTCTCGACCCACTCGGTCGATCCCACCAATCCGAATTCCTCGCCATCCCACAACGCGAGCACAATCGTCCGCTTCGGCTTCCAACCCTGCTTCATCAGCATCGCCAATGTTCGCGCGGTCTCGAGCAATGACGATGCGCCGCTCAGCGGATCGGACGCTCCATTCACCCACGCGTCATGATGATTGCCATAAATGACCCATTGGTCCTTGTATACCGAACCAGGGATGATCGTGATCACATCGTTCAGCGGCTTGTTCGTCCAATCGAAATCCGTCTTCATGTGGACCGTCGCCGGCCCCGGACCCATGTGATAGGTCACAGGTAACGCGCCGCGCCATGGCTCGGGAACAACGGGCCCGTTCAACGCGCGCAGCAACGGCTCGGCATCGCCATAGGAAATCGGCATCACCGGGATCTTCATGAGGACTTTCGATTCCTCGCGCGAGATCCGCTTCGCGCCCTTCTCACTCGCCCAACCCGGCGTCAGCGGATCGCCCACTTCGACCGGCATGTCCATCACTGATCCACGCTGGACGCCCTGCGCCGGACGGAACGCTCCCTTGGGATAAACATCGCCGCGATAGTAGCCGTCCTCTTTCGGATCGGAATAAATCAGGCAGCCCACCGCGCCCATTTCCTGCGCGATCTTCGGCTTGATGCCGCGCCAGCCGCCGCCATAGCGCGTGATCACGATCTTTCCCTTCACGTCGACGCCGTGCTTCTTCAGTAATTCGTAGTCTTCCGGCAGGCCGTAGTTCGCATACACGAGTTGCGCCGTTACATCGCCCGATGCCGAGTACGCATTGAAGGTCGGCAACTGGCCGCTCTCGCCCGAGTCCTTGTCTTCGGAAATCGCGGGTTCTTGCAACTTAGCTTTGTAATAAACCGGCGACGTCATCTCGAGTCCGCGCGCGGTCGGATACGGCAGCAGAGCTTCGAAAGTCTCCTGCTTGGCATCGAGTCCCCACTCCCGCATCAGCGCAGTCGCATAATCGGCGACGGCTTTCGAACCCGGTGATCCAGCGTGATGCGGCTTCGCCGACATGCGCTCGAGATAGGTTCGGATGCGTTCGGATTGCGGAATGTCGCGTGCCTTCGACTCGAGTTCCCGTTCCGCGGCCGCCTGCTCGGGAGGAAATCCGCGAATCGGATTTTGTGCTTCAACAATCGACAGGGCGAGCAAGAGGGCAAGTACGGGGTGCTTCATGTACGTCTTCATAGCGGAGCGGGACTAGATTTTAAGAATGCCACAAATTCCTGGGGATTCTTGGTGAGGCCGGCAAATGTGGCGACCACGCGTTGATCGGGCGTGACGATCGCGTAGTACGGCAGCGAGATCGTCTGGAACTTCGACTCCTCGAGCTTCTGGTTTTTCTCGTCGATGGCGCCGGTGCCATCGGTGTAGAGTTCGAGCACGACGAAGTCCTTCAGCAGTGTTGCGATCTCGGGTTTCGGGAACAGATTCTGCCGCATCCAGTGACAGTTGGTGCAGGTCACGCCAGTGAAATTGATGAACACCAGTTTGTTCTCGGCCTTCGCCTTGGCGAGAGCTTCGTCATACTGATTGGTCATCCACACGAGGCCGCCGTCGTTTGAGGATCGCAATCCATTGTCGGCAGCCGGAGGCACGTAGGCATCGAGTTCACCGAGCCTTCCACCGAACATTCCCGGCAGCAGGCTGAACGCGAAGATCAGGAACGCACTCGCCGTCAGCAACCGGCCGACGCCCAAATGATCGTCTGATTTGATTCCTTCAAGGCGCAGGAAACCCAATAGATACAGGCCTGCGAGCGCAATCAATACGAACCAGGCGGCCAGGAATCGATCGCGCGTGAGGAGTCCCCAGTGCATCACGAGGTCGATATTGCTCAGGTATTTGAACATCGCCGCGAGGATGATGAAGCCCATCACGACTTTCACGCGCGCGAGCCATCCGCCCGAACGCGGCAGCTTCTTTAGGTATCCGGGGAACAGCGCGAGCAGAAAGAACGGAAGCGCCAATCCGATCGCGAAGAACATCATTCCGAGCAATGGCCGCGCGCCCTTCTGTTGAATCGATCCCGCGAGCAACGTTCCGACGAACGGACCCACGCAAGCGAACGATGTCAGCGAAAATGTCAACCCCATCAGCAGCGTCCCGAGCGTTCCCCCCTGGCGCGATGCGCTATCCATTTTCGTCAAAAGTCCGGAGGGAAGCGTGATCTCGAACGCGCCCAGCAGCGACAATCCGAAGACGAAGAATAGGGCCGAAATGAACAGGTTCACCCAAACGCTCGCGCTGAGCTGCACGACTCCGAAGGGTCCGGCGATCGCTGTTGCGGCGAAGCCCAGCAGGCAGAACAGAACGATGATTCCGACGCAGAAGATGCCGGCCTGAATGAGGCTGTCCGACCGCGAGCCCGACTCGCGCTTCAGGAAGTACGACATCGTAATGGGGATCATGGGGAAGACGCATGGAGTGAAGATCGACGCGAGTCCGAAGCCGAGCGCGGTCAGCAGGAACGGCAGCAGATCTTCCTCTTGCGCGGAGGCCGCTTTCACCGGTGCCACGGCGGCGGACGTCGCCGGCGCGGATGGTGCCGCGGCCGGAGGAACCTCGATGAGGCTTGCAGGAACTGCGTCGCCCGTAGGCGCACCCGCGGCAAGCGTCAACGTCGCAACGGCCGTCTTCTTCTTCGGAGGCCGGCACTCCTTGGCGTTGCACGCCTGATAGCGCAGGTGCGCCGTCAACTCCGCAGGTCCGAGCGCCGCATCTTTCTTGACCAGCGCTTCGAACACAAAAACAACATCGCCCTCAAATGTTTCGGTGTCTATTCCGAACGCAGCGTCGAATTTCCGGTCCGGCTTCGGTTGATAGAGCTTGTAACTCTCGATCGCCGGATTCTGATCGAGCGTGATCGTCGTCGGAATCGGCCCGCCCTTCGGTGTCGTCGGCGAGTACAAGTGCCATCCCTCGCCCAGCTTCGCCGTCAGCTTCAGCTGCACCTTGCCGCCCGGCGCGGCCGTCGCCGGAGCCATCGACCAACTCACCGGATCCGTAATCTGCGCGCTCGCCCCAACAGCGAAAAGCAAGAACAGGACGGCAGTGGCTTTCATCAAACCCTCAGTGATTGGACGCTTGGGAACGCAACTCGGCTTCGATCTTCTGGCTGGTTTGGCCTTCGGCGAAATCCTTGGCCATGCGGATCGCGTTCTTGATCGCCTTGGCATTCGAACGTCCATGACTAATGATACAGACGCCCTTCACTCCGAGTAACGGCGCGCCACCCACTTCGGAGTAATCGACGCGCTTGCGGAACTCGGCAAAGGCCGATCGCGCTAGCATCGCGCCCAGCTTGCGCGTAATGGTCGCCTGCAACGACTCCCGCAGCATGTGGCGGATCACTTCGACCACGCCCTCGCTCACCTTCAGTGCGACGTTGCCGACGAACCCGTCGCAGACGATGACGTCGGCGCGATCGGTATAGAGGTCGCGTCCTTCGACGTTGCCTATGAAGTTGAGGTTCGGCATCGCCTTCAACAGGCGCGTCGCCTCATGCGTCAGCTCGTTACCCTTGTGTTCCTCTTCGCCGATCGAGAGGAGCCCGATGCGCGGCTTCGCCACGCGAAAGATGACGTGCGAGTAGATGCCGCCCATCACCGCGAACTGCGCCAGCATCTTCGCGCTCGAGTCGACGTTCGCGCCTACGTCGATGACGACGACGTAGCGATCCGGAGTCGCAGTGGGAAAGGCCGAGGCGAGCGCCGGACGCTCGACGCCCGGGATCATTCCTTGCACCATTTTCGCGGTCGCCATGGCCGCGCCGGTGTTGCCGGCCGAGACGACGCCGTCGGCTTCCTTGTCACGCACCAGGCGGCTCGCGATGCGAATCGAGGAGTCTTTCTTCGCGCGCATGGCTTTCGCCGCCGAATCCTCCATCGTGATCACTTCGCTAGCATGGCGGATCTCGACCGGAAGGCTCTGCGCGTCGTCGTGCTTCGCCAGTTCGCGTTTCAGTTGATCTTCGCGGCCTACCAGGATGACCCGGACGTGGTGATGTCTGGCTGCTTGTATAGCGCCTTCGACTTCCGCCTGGGGGGCATTGTCGCCACCCATGGCGTCAAGGGCGATGGTTGTCATTTGCGAAGGGCTCGACGCTTTATGCTTCGGCTACTTCGATGACTTCACGATTCTTGTACTTGCCGCAGAACATGCAGGCGCGGTGCGGCAGAATCGGCTGGTGGCAC
>DASXZC010000524.1:0-13047 GCA_036502165.1 Bryobacteraceae bacterium | reverse complement strand
TTTCTAATGGAGTCGATGATCATGTCCGCCACCGGCGGAATCATCGGGCTCGGCCTCGGCGCACTGCTCGCGCTCGGCGTCAGCAATGTGTTGGGCTTCAGCGCGCGAGTGACGTTCCTGTACGTATTCCTGGCCGTTTTTGTATCGAGCGTCACGGGCGTATTGTCCGGATGGTATCCGGCGCGGCGCGCTGCACGCCTCGATCCGGTGGAGGCAATGAGAGCCGAATGAAACTGAGCCCGGTCGAAAATATGAAGATGGCCATGGACTCGGTTTGGAAGAACCGTTTCCGCTCCGGCCTCACCATTCTAGGGATCGTCATCGGCATCACCACGGTCGTGACGGTGTCGTCGCTGCTGACCGGATTGCGCAAGGGAATCGTCGATTTCTTTGAGGAATTCGGTCCCGACAACATCTTCATCGCTCGCGTCGCCGGCGACCCCAGCGGTCAGAACGCTCGTCCCAAGGAACGCAAGCGCCGCCCGATTGATCCCGCCTACGCCGATCAGATCAAACGCTATTCACGGTCAATCATCGACGTGGGAATCTCGCTCTACCCGACCGGATTGACCAACGCAACAGTGAAAGTGCCAGGCTTCGAGACAGACAATTTCAGCTACTCCGGCGCGAGCGCCGTTCAACTCGCCATCTCGCCGCGCGAATTGAAATACGGCCGCGTCTTTACTCAGGAAGACGAAACTCGCGCGGCCAACGTCGCGATCCTCGGCGCTGTTCTTGCCGACGCGCTGTTCCCCGGTGAGGATCCCGTCGGGAAGACGTTCTCGGTCGCAGGCACCGAATACCAGATCATCGGAGTGTTCGCGCTCGCGAAGGGCAGCTTCTTCGGCGAGAACGGACTCGACCTGCAAATCCTCGTGCCTGTGACCACGTGTAAGATGCGCTTCCCGGCATCGAACAATTGGTTCCTCACCGTACGCGCCAAGCCCGGCATGCGCGAGCAGGCGATCGAAGAAGTGCGGTCGATTATCCGCAAGGCTCGCCACACGCCGCCCGGGGACGATGACTTCGCATTGTCGACCGCCGACTCGATCATTGAGCAGTTCAATAAGATCACGGGCGTCATTCTGCTCGTGTCGATCTCGCTATCGAGCCTCGGCCTGCTGGTCGGCGGCATCGGAGTGATGAACATTATGCTCGTGAGCGTGACCGAACGTACGCGTGAGATCGGAGTCCGCAAGGCGCTCGGCGCGCGGCGATTCGACATCGTAGGTCAGTTCCTCACGGAAGCCGTCACGCTGAGCGGACTCGGCGGAATCGTGGGAATCCTCTTCTCGATCATGGTGACGCTTGCGATCAGCGCGCTTGTTCCTTCGCTGCCATCGGTCGTGCCTCCGATCGCCGTGGCGGTGGGCTTCTCAGTCTCGGTGCTGATCGGTGTGTTCTTCGGAGTGTGGCCCGCCATGAAGGCCGCGAAGCTCGATCCGGTCGACGCGCTGCGCTACGAGTAGCTTGTTCTACTCGATTTGGCGCACGTTCGTCAGACGCTCGAACAGTTCCGCAGGCAGCGTGTGTTCGATCGCGAGAGTGATCAGCCCGGCGGCGTCGAGCGATTTGACATGCACCTGATCCTTCAGACGGAACGACCTGAGTTTCATTTGAAGCAAGCCCGCGACCGGAATGACCGATACATCCTGGCCATGGATTTGCTTGATCTCCTGTGCAAGTGACGAGTAGCCAAATGTCAAACGGACGACACCCCTCGAGTGAATCAGCATATCAACGCCGGCCGTATGCCGATAGTGAAAACCGGCCTTCAATGCCGCATCCTTGATCCGCTCGAGATCCTCGCGCCGGACCATTAGATCGACGTCTCGCGTCAGTGCCGAATATTCGGGGTTGGCCTCTTCCACATGGATCAGCACGGCGAGTCCGCCAATCACCTCGTACGGAATTCGTTCGGCTGACAACGCGTCCGCGATCCTCGTGAGAGCGGCAACGAGCGCAAAGAGCCGTTCTTCCAACATGGTGTTCACGACCTCTCCGCGTGACGCGGCTTGCGCGAGAAAATCTTCGTAAGTGATCACTTCGAAATGCCACGCGAGGCGAGCCAGTCCTTCAACCGATCAGGCCACGTAAACACGGGCAATCCCGGCGGTTTCGTGGGCCGCAACGCGAACCCATGCGGACCCTCCTGATAGATGTGCATCTCAACCGGGATCTTCTTCGCTTCGAGCTCGAGATAGAACTTCACGGTAGGCTCGACATGCGAACGATCCTGATCCGTACACACCATAAACACCGGCGGAGCATCATCCGGAACAGGGAACAACGGCGGCGTATCGGGCGGAACTTGATAGACGCCGGGGCGATACCAGGGATAAACAAGCACTGAGAAATCGGGCCGTGAACTTGCGCGATCAATCGGATCCTCGGCGTTCGGATTACCGGCATCGAACTTCGTCTCCATCATGCCTGCGACTTCGCCGCCCGCTGAAAAGCCCATGAATCCGATGCGTTTCGGATCTACTTTCCACATAGCCGCGCGGCTGCGGACCAGGCGCATTGCGCGCGAAGCATCCGCGTAGACGTGCTCGGGAAGCGTGTATTTCGAGCCCGGCGCGCGTGCGAGGCGGTACTTCAAAACGAACGCCGCAATGCCGCGCGAGTTGAGCCAGTCGGCGATTTCCCAGCCTTCCTTTTCGATGACGAGTTGCGTGTGGCCTCCGCCAGGTGCAACGATCATCGCCGCGCCCGTCGCTCGCGCGGGTGGTGGAAGGAAGACGAAAATCGAAGGAACGTGCGAGACCGTGAAGTTGCCGGGCAAGCCCTTATACTTCGGGCTCACGGACGGTTTTGAGACTTCCTGTTCCTTGGTCAAGCCTTCGGAGCCGGGCGCTCCGTCCTTCCAAAGCAGGATCTCTTCTCCACGTCCGGCCGCGGAGGCGACCATCGACGTGAGCAACAACAGGCCAACGAATTTCATCCCCACCAGACTATCCCAAACGCGACAGCATCGACAGAACATCAGGATTGCGGTCGTTCAGAATATTCGCGGCACGCCATTCGAATTCGGGTTTTCGCTCCGGATGCGTGAGGATGTACAAGCGATCTTCTTCGACGGCCTGAAAGACTTTCTCAGCGATTTCGGCAGGCGGCGTTCCCGTTGCCAGACGATGCGCAAATGCCTGCCCCACTTGGACGCCGATCGCATCGAGATCCGCATGATCCTGATCGGGACGATTGCGCTCGCTCTCGCCGATACGCGTGTTCACAAAGGCCGGGCACAACGCGTGCGCCTTGAGCTTCGTACCGCGCACCGTGAATTCGAAGTGCAGCGATTCGGAGATGCTCACTACCGCATGTTTCGTGGCGAAATACGGCGACATCATGCCGAGCGACAAGAGACCGGCGATCGACGCGGTGTTGATGACGTGCCCCGGCTCATCCTGCTTCAGCATGATCGGAACGAAGGATTGGATCCCATAAATGACACCCCACAAGTTGACGCCGACGACCCATTCCCAATCGGCCTTCGTCAGTTCCCAAGTCGCGCGCGGAGCTGAACCGACTCCGGCGTTGTTACATAAAATATGAACCTTCCCGAACGTTTCGATCGTTTTCGCGGCGAGCGCATCGATCTGTTCGGACTTCGAAACGTCCGTCTTTACGCCAACGACATCGACTCCGCTGGCGCGCATTGCGGCGACCGCCGCGTCGAGCGCGGGTTCCTCGATATCGGCGAGCACGATCTTCATGCCGGCTTGGGCGAAGCGCTCGGCCATAGCGCGTCCGATGCCGCTGGCGCCGCCGGTGATGACGGCAACTTTGTCTTTGAAGTCCTTCATAGTTTCAGGAACCACTTCCGTTTGTAGAGGAAATATGCGAACGAAAACAGAATCAGGTCGAACAACAGCGAGTAGCCGAGCGATGCATTCTTTGCATTCATGAACGGCGCGAACAGATTGTCGTAGAGCAGATCGCGTACGGAATGGCCGCCGAATTTGACGATGGCGAACAGATCTTCCATGATGAACGATGCCGTGTACGCGGCGATCGCGTTCATGCCATAGACGACGAATGGCCAAGTCCACTTCGTGTAGCCCTTCGCATCGACGATCCAATAGATGGATGCGAACAGGACCGATGAGATGCCGGCCATGAAGACAGCGAACGACACTGTCCACAGGTTCTTGTTGATCGGCATCCAGGCGCTCAGCAAAAGTCCGATGAGGATGAGGCCGTTGCCCGATAAGAAGATCCGCGCGGCGCGTTCCGAATGTTGATTGCTGCGGCGCAGGATCTGGCCGGTGAGTACGCCGAACAGCACAGTCGCAATCGAGGGAAGCGTGCTGACGGTGCCTTCCGGATCCCAATATTTATCGTTGTGATAAATGTGATCGCCGAGCACGGCTTGATCGACGTAGCGTTCGAGATTGGCCTCTTTTTCAAGGTGCCCCGCGCCAACGCCGGGGATCGGATAGTAGAACATCAACAGCCAATAGACGAGCAGGAGCCCGATGGTCCACAGAATTTGTCCGCGCATCTTCGTGTAGATCAGAATCACCGCCGCGAAGAAGTAGCAGATCGCGATGCGCTGTAGCACCCCCGCGATCCGATAGCCGGCGAGCGTGAAATATGGAAATCCGTTGAGGAACAGGCCGATCAGGAAGATCAGGATTCCACGGCGCAGTGCGTGCATCAGAAGCTTGTGTTTGTCCTCACCGCGCTCGACGCGTTTGACGGTCGAGAGGGTCATCGCGACTCCGACGATCCACATGAACGAGGGGAAAATCGTGTCGGTGTACGTCCAACCGTGCCAGCTTGTGTGTCCGAGCTGATGATACGATTCGGGGCCGGTTTGATTGTTGACCATCATCATACCGGCGAGGGTGAGTCCGCGGAACACATCAAGGGAGAGCAGGCGTCCGGAGGGAGGAGCGGTCGAAGCCATGCGAACGTTTATATCACGTCACGTACACGCGATGGCCGCGAATTGCAGTGCCGCCGTACGGTTCGGAACGCAGCAGGCGAGCGTTTTCGAAGCGCTGTGCGAACACGGGCATGACGCAAGCGGCAGCCGTTCTGACTAGCTGTCCGCCGACGCAGGCGTGGGGTCCACCGCCGAAGGCGAGATGGGCGGAAGCGTTCGAGCGTCGCAAGTCGAGACGATCGGGATCGGCGAATTCGTCGGCGTCGCGATTCGCTTCAGCCAAGCGCAGTTCGATTCGTTCGTTATCGCGCATGCGGTATTGGCGCAGCGAAGGTCCCGCGAAGCGAAGCAATTCGTCGATGGCAGTGCGCTCGCCGAGCCATTCCAACTGATCACGATTTTCCAGAAGCGCGAGCCATGCGTTGCCGAGGAATGCGGGCAGCGATACGGCCAATGCGACGAACGCTTGCGTATGCAAGGCCGCGGCTTCGGGAGGTGAGAAGCTTGAGGCGAGTTCGACGGTGGCGGCGCGCGACTGCGCAAGGAGCGACTCATCATCGGGTGAAGCTCCGGCATCGAAGATGATTTGCGCGGCTTGAACAAGACGTCGCGCTTCGCTCGCGAGAAGTCCAGTCGAAATTGCAGCGACTTCGAGCGACCAGGGTTCAGCGAAGGCGGTCACCAATTCGAGTTCGCCGCAGGAGAGAGAGTCCACGAGGCGCTCGGCTGCGGAGGTAAACCGAGGACGCCATGCGGCGATTCGTTCCGATGAATAGAGCCGCCGAGCCTGCTCGCGCATCGCACGGTGTGCGGATTCTTCTGCAAATCCACCGATGGGTTCGAGCCCGGGATCGCGGAGCGCCGCTGCAACTTCGCGATACCGGTTGAGAATCATGTTTTCTACTTTTGCATGAGGAAATTGCCGACGAACAGCGCATCGATGCCGGATGAATAGAAGCTGCGCACGGCATCGCGCGGCGAGCAGACGAGCGGATCGCCGAAGAGATTGAAGCTCGTGTTGAAGAGCACAGGCAGTCCTGTCGCTTCACCAGCGGCGAGCAGCAGACGGTGATACAGCGGATTGTCCTCTTGCGAGACCGTGTGCACGCGGACGAGGCCGTCGCCGAGAATTGCAGGTGCGAAGGTCGCTTTATAAGCGGGGCGCACTGTGCCGACAGTCGCGAGGAATCGAGCGTTGCCGCCCACTTCGAAATACTCGCCGGCGATTTCGGCGGGAACGGAAGCAGCGAACTTTCGGTACGGCTCGCGGTGCTTGATGAACACGTTCAGGTTTTCCGTCGAGTATTGATTCAACGGTGACGCCAGGATGCTACGGTTGCCGAGAGCGCGGGCTCCGAATTCCATGCGCCCCTGCATCCAGGCCACGATGCGGTTCTCGCCGATCAGCTCGACGGCGTTCGAAATAATCTCGCCGGTGGTCAGCAGATAGCGAAAGCGAAGCTTGCAGTTCTCGAGGACTTTCTTCGATTCCTCGACCGAGTACTCGGGCCCGAGGCAGAGGTTGCCGAGATCAGCGGGGCGCTTCCAGGCGGCGCAAGCGGCTCCGAGAGCGGTGCCCGCATTGCCGGCCGCGGGTTGCACGAAGACGTTCTTGAAATTGCCGGAACGTTCGAGAGCGGCGACGAGCAGAGCGTTGAAGAAGAGTCCGCCGGCGAGGCAAAGGTTTTCGCCCGAACCCGCGAGTTCGACGACGGCTTGCTCAATGGTTCGCTGTACGGCGTGCGCGATATCGGCCTTCATCTGGTCAGGCGGAATGTCGCCATCGGAGAGGCCGAGTCCTTCGAACAGCTTCGCGCTCCACAGGCCCTGGCGGGACCGTTGGGTGTCTGTGTAAGCGGGATGGATGCGCATCCGCTCAGCGTCGAAGAGCCCGCTAAACAAAGGCACGAAGCGATCGGAGCCTGCGGTTGACAGCCATTGCACCTTGTGTTCATCGGCGCGCGGCGTGTAGCCGAGCAGCTCGGTAACGCGGCTGTATAGGTCGCCGATCGAATCAGGAAAGAGGAATTCGCGTTCGAGGCGGAGCTCGTTGTCGGAGGTGGCGTGCCACTTGGCTCCGCAACGGAAATCGCCGGCACGGTCGAAGGTGAGCACTGTGGCTTCGGAGCATCCGGACGGGTAGAAGGCCGATGCGGCGTGGGCCATGTGATGGTCGACAACCATCAGTTGCGAGTTCGGAAAGAGCGCGCGGACGCGCAAGTGGAAAGACGTGCCGGATGTGAAGGGACGTGCGACAGCGACGATATCGACTGAGTCCGCGGAGACGGACGCGATCTCGAGACAAGCCGCGATGGCGGCCTCGGGGAGCGTTCCTTCGCGATGTGCGCGGAGAAGCTTCTTCTGTTCGACCGCGGCTAGTACTTTGCCGTCGCTCAGGATGCACGCGGCGGCGCTATCGTCCATCAATCCGCCTAAACCAAGAATGACCATGTTTGTTTACGCATCCTTCAGTCTGGCGATTGACCGGTCGCGGCCGATCGCGGTGAAGAGGGCGAAAGCGCTCGGGCCGACGGGCTGACCGGTCAGGGCGGCGCGCGAGGCGTTGATGATGACGCCGGGTTTCACGCCGCGCTCTTCGGCCAGTTTGCGTAGCGCTGCCTCGACGGATGACTCGGTGAATTCTTCGGTGGATTCGAGACGCGCGCCGAGTTCGTGTACGAGATCACGGGCGCTGGGTACATCCAGCTTAGCGGTGGAGGCGGGATCCATCGGGAATGTGTCGGCGAAGTACGGCAATCCTTTCGTGGCGAAATCATGCAAGGTCGAATAGCGGGCACGCAGGACATCGA
Organism: Bryobacteraceae bacterium; assembly: GCA_036502165.1. Taxonomy (GTDB): domain Bacteria; phylum Acidobacteriota; class Terriglobia; order Bryobacterales; family Bryobacteraceae; genus F-183. The sequence goes on along the minus strand of DASXZC010000524.1, from coordinate 5,346 downwards.
TGACGTGCGCGAGATGAGCGTCGTCGAAGGGATTCGGCAATCCCTTGGCCGCGAGTTCGGCTTTCACGGGAGCGATCAGTTCTTCGGGCTTCACGGAACGAAGATGCTGCGAGTTCAACCACAGCGCTTTCGGGTCGATCGGATCCGCGTCACTGAAGTTCACGACTGCGTTCGAGCGATTCACACCTTCGAAGCTGAAGGCGGCGATGAGCTCTTGGCGCGTCATCTGTTCGCGGTCGTTCTTCGGAGACCAGCCGAGGAGGCAGAGGAAGTTGACGTAGGCTTGCGGCAGGAAGCCCGCGTCGCGATACGTCAGGACGCTTACTACAGGTCCGTGTTTGCGTTTCGAAAGCTTCGATCCGTCGGGGGCGATCAGCAACGGCAAGTGCGCGAATTGAGGAGCGGTGACGCCGAGAGCCTCGAAGATGAGAACGTGTTTGAAGGTATTCGAAAGATGATCCTGGCCGCGGATGATCTGTGTGATGTTGAGATCCGCATCGTCGGCGCAGGAGGCCATGTGATACGTCGGCATGCCGTTGCTGCGGAGCAGTGCGAAGTCCTCAATGTCGGCTGCGGCTTTCGATTGAGGGCCGAAGACTTGATCGTGGAACTCGACGGTGGCGCGGCTTTCGCGTGGTACGCGGAAGCGCAGGACGAACGGCTCGCCGGTTGCGGCGCGGCGGTCGCTTTCCTCGACTGATAGCTCGCGCATTCCAGGATTGAAGAGCCAGGCTCCTTCGCCATGCGACTTGTCTTCCTGGCCCGAGAGAGCGGGCGTGAAGTCGCGATAGGCGAAACCTTTCTCGAGAATCGCGCGAGCGGATTGTCGATGGAGTTCGAGGCGGTCGGACTGGCGATAGTATTCATCCCAACTCAGATCGAGCCATTTCAATCCGTCGAAGATGGAGTCGATCGAGGCTTGGGTGTTGCGTTCGAGATCGGTATCGTCGAGGCGCAGGATCATGACTCCGCCGTTGCGGCGGGCGTAAAGCCAGTTGAAAATGAAGGTCCTCGCGCTGCCGATGTGCAGGTAGCCGGTCGGGGACGGAGCGAAGCGAACTCTGAGCATGTGAACCTTCAGGATAAACTAGCCCAAGTGACTTCCACCGGACAACTGCCACGCCAACTCTCGCTGATCGACGCCGCTTCGATCGTAGTGGGCATTATTATTGGCGCCGGCATTTTCCTCGTGCCGAGTCTCGTGGCGCAAAGTTTGCCTTCGCGGGTTCTTCCGCTCGTGTAGACGATCAAAGTCAATAGGGAAAAAGTCACGCACAGGACGTCGTAAATTGAGGACGTGTCGTAGACGAGATCCGGCATGGCTCCGTGGACGCAGACGAACAGCGCAGCCAATCCTGCCGCGCGCAGGCCTTCGCCGAGACCACGGACGAGCGCGTATACGAGCAGCGCGTTCAATCCCAATAGCAGGAACATCGCCCAGCGATAGGGGGCCGGATTCATGCCCGCGACCGCGTAGATTGGGAGATAGAAGAGTCCGCCGAGGGGCCGGTAGAATCCGTTCCAAAATGCGAGGTTGCTCTTAATGACCGCGGCGATTCCCGCCGTCCAATACTTGTACAGATTCATCGGATCGTCGTCGGTCCAGCCGACGCGGGTCCCGTCGAAGGCCAAGCGGACGAAGTGGCACGCGATGTAACAGGCGGCAGCCAAGCGGGCGAACCAGGAGGAGGTTACGAAACGCACTTCCCCAACTATGCCACGGAGCGAATTACTGGCTCGACTGAGCGGCCCACTGTTCCCGCAACTCGCGTATGTGCGCCGCGTGCATCTCCACGTGCCGCGCGTTGGCGGTCAGCCATTGATAGGCATCGAGCGGACCGAGGACGCTATGGTTGGCGAAATGGCTCCGCATGTCACCGTCGACTGTGCGAGCGAATTCGAGAGTGCGATCGCGTGCGGCTTCGAACGCGGCCATTGCCTCTGAGACGGTCGCGAAGCGGCCGGGCGGCACTAACGCCGCCGGAGCATGGTTCGTTCCCCTCGCGATCGGGGTCGAGCGGATGTGCTGTTCGCGCTCGGCGCGCTGCTCCGGAGTTTCGGGAGTCGGCGGCTCGGCCATGATCCTCTTGACCATCGAGATGAGCCCGTCGTCGCTGATCGCGAGATGCTCGACGTATTCGAGGATCGACCACCGCTCCGGTATCGGCTTCCACACGGATTCTTCCGCCGTCACTCCATCGACTGCCGTTTGCAGCGTGACGCGCGTACGGGCCAACAGATCCAGAGCTTTTTCACGTTCCTTGTCGGTCATGGCGAGTACGCTATCACGCGCCGGCGGCGGCCCCGCGCGCGTTGGCTATTGGCGCTCGACAGTCGCGACATCCGCTTCGTCAACGAATTCGCGATCGAGTCCGTCACTGACGGCACGCATGTGGACTCGATGCTGGGCGCTCGTCCAGGGGATCTGTTTCGTGGCGGACGTGCCGGGCGATACGGTGAACTGTTGATCGGGCCCGACTTCGACTTGCGCCGTGTTCTCAGTGGTGTTGGTGACGGTCACCTCGAGCGAATGGGTCCGTGGATCGAATCTCGCGGAGGCGATATAGACCAGCGGACTGCTCCAGGCCCAAACGATTCCCAGGGTTCCGTCACGCGGCTCGAGCCGCACGGTGTTGGCCGCGCCCGTGCTCAGGTAGCCTGTGATATCGAGCTCGGAACTTGGAGTCGCCAGTTCGCCCGCATTGACTCCGTTGACGCGGACGGTCGCATGTTCGAACGTCCCGGTCGCATGCAAGCGGATGCAGTGCGACGATCCCGGCGCGGGCAGCACGCCGTTCACGATGTCGACGCGCTCGGACGCGATCAGCGAGACCGCGAGCGCCAAAATCGCTATGGGCACGTTCCGCTCGCATATACTTCCTGGGCCAGCGCCGCGACACCATCCGGTACCAGATGACACCATGGCTTGCCGGCAGCGATTCGATTTCGGACCTCCGTGGACGATGCGGCGTCGTGCACATCGTCGATCGCGAGCGCATGGATCCGATCTGCGAAACGCGGCGGAGCAATGAACTCGCCCCGGCGGGAGGCGACCAACAATTGGAAGTTCGCAAACATACGCTCGAGCGTCCCCGGATCTTCGTACGGCCACGCGAGAATCCGCTCGGCAGCATCACGTCCGCAGGCGATATAAATTTCAGCCGCCGGCTCTTCCCTCTGAAACTCGGCGCACATCTCGAGGAACAATCCGCCCTCCGAAATCGCGATCGAGTACGGCCGCGAACTCAAATGTTCGAGCATACACAGCCTCGCCTCGAACGGCGCCGCATCCCAGGTCTTGTGCGGAAACGCGCGAGGCAGCACCACCACCGCCTCATCCACGCGGTCGAGCGCGGCCTCGAGCAACGCGCGATGCGCGTGCGTCGGCGGATTGTAGCTGCCCGGCACCAAGACGACGCGCTTCGACTGCGCGGCACGGCTTCGACTTTGACGGCGGCGAAATTCCATTTGAGCTTCCATTGTCGGGTATCCTAGCCTTCGATGACCCAACACCGAATCGTCGAGGTCGACGCGATTGCCATTTCGATCCCCCTGCAGGAAGCCGTCTCGGATGCGGTCCGTAAAATCACACGGCGCGACAATCTCATCGTCCACATCCGCACCGACACCGGACTCGAAGGCATCGGCTTCACCCTCGCCTACGACGCGAGCCTGGCGATGGTCTCACTGGTCGACACGATTTATCGCGAAATGCTGATCGGCGCGAATCCCTTCGACACGGAATATCTGTGGTCGGAGATGTATCGCCAGTCGATCCAGGCGGGGCGCCGCGGCGCGGCTCTGCGGACCATCAGCGCGATCGACATCGCGCTTTGGGATCTGAAAGGGAAAGCCGCGGGAATGCCGGTCTGCGAACTGCTCGGCGTTTACAAACGCAAACTGCGCTGCTACGCGACCGGCGGATATTATCGCGACGGCCAGACCATCGAGGAACTCGTCCGCGAGATGTCCGGATACGTCGAGCGTGGGTTCTCCGCCATCAAACTCAAGGTCGGACGCCTGGGCGCGAGGCAGGACGCGCTGCGGATGGCGGCGGTCCGGAAGGCGGTCGGCGACGATGTCGAATTGCTGCTCGACGCCAACGGAGGATGGCCCGATTCCTCGACCGCGATCTCCGCCATGCGGCGTCTCGAGGAATTCCGTCCGTATTGGATCGAGGAACCCGTCCGCGCCGACAATGTGGCGGCGATGGCGCGGATCGCCGAGGCGCTCGATACTCCAGTCGCGACGGGGGAATTGGAGGCGACTCGATGGGCGTTCGCCGATTTACTCACTCGCAAGGCGGCCGACATCCTGCAGCCGGATGCGACCGTCGCCGGAGGGGTTACCGAATGGCTAAAGATCGCGCACATGGCCGCGGCATACGACATTCCCGTTGCCCCACACTACCACTGGGACGTACACACTCACCTGCTGGCAGCGGTGCCTAACGGCCTATTTATTGAATACTTTGTAAGGGATTCAGGGGTGAAAGTATTCGACGCGGTGTTGGTAGATCCGCTCGAGGCGAAAGATGGGTGGATCGAGCCGCGAAATCAGCCGGGGTTCGGCTATGCTCTTGATCCGAAAGCACTCGAGCGTTTTCGGATCGGTAATTAGCCGGATCATCCTAGGGTAATCTCCGAGGTCGCTTAAGGCAGGCATCTGAGGGGCATATAAAGAAGGTTCCTTTAGAGTGGAGTCATGCTCCACTGGATCTGCCCGGAGTGTGGGCGAGAGTGCGAACCGAAGGAACGCGATTGCCCGGCCTGCTATCCCGAAACGGCGGCGAAATCACGGGTCCAGGCTGTTGCCGCCAAGTCGGTTTCCGGGTCAAACTCAGCGGGCAAATCGGGATCGAAGATCGAAGCGAGAACGGCCGTTCTGGACGCTCCTTCCGCCCCTGCTGTTCCTCCTCCTCCTCCAAGCGCTGATTTAGCATCCCTGATGGGTTCGCGGATCCCTTCGAGGATGGATTTCATCGGATCGAATCTGCCTACGTCGAACGGGTCGCCCGTGATCGAAGGCCCAGGCGCGGTGCGGGTGTTATCTGTGCGTGTGACAGCGGTCGAGCAGCGTCCGGGCTCGGTGGAGGCTCCTCCCGGAATTCCTGTCGACGAGTCGCTGTCGATGTTGTCGCAGCATGTCACGGACGCAAAGCTGGGACGGGTCGATGCGAATGTCGCCGCACGATGGAGCGCGGATCAGGAAGCAGTCCGGCGGGCGAAGGAAGACGAACTGCAGCACAAGCTCGAGCAGGAAGCCCGGCTCGAGGCGGAAAAAGAACGTCTGCGTGTGGAGTCTGAAGCCCTGGCGTTGGCTGAGCAGGCTCGCCGCGAAGCCGAA
>DASXZC010000523.1:0-18343 GCA_036502165.1 Bryobacteraceae bacterium | reverse complement strand
GATCAGATCGAGCGAATAATTCGCCGCGATCCTGTACAGCCACGTGCTGAAGCTCGACCGCGATTCATACCGGTTCAACTGCTTATACGCCCGTAAAAACGCCTCTTGGACGACATCCTCGGCGTCCTGCTCATTGCCCGTCATCCGGTATCCGAGCCGGAACACACTCCGGCTGTATCGCTCGACTAAGACTCGGAACGCGTCCCGATTTCCCCCTCGAACGGCGAGTACCGCCGCTTCGTCGCTCAATTCCATCTGCACTTTAGACTAGAACAGGCTCGGGCGGTTAGCTGCGGATCGCGAGCGTCAGAATTTCTTCTTCTTGATCGGATGGTGGACGGTGATGGTCTCCGCGATCATCCCTTCATCGGATGTGTGGAACTTCACGGTCACGCGCACGCCCTCGGCCAATTTCCCCTCGACCTTGGTCTTCAAGTTGATGACGAACGTCCGATGCTCGGCAGGGTTGCCCAGGATCTCCCGTGTAACGATCACGGCCTCGGCCGTCACCTCATCCACAGTGCCTGAAAAGAACGTCTCGTCCTCATCCTGGAACGCCATTGGCGAGGCAGCCAGAAACGAAGCCGACACGAGTGCCAGCGTCGCTGCGGCGAGAGGAAGCATCGAGTATATAACGAACCAGCCGCCTGCGAAGTTGCTTAGCCTACTCGATTAAATTCGATTCACCAAGCCCCTATAAAACCAGCACAGGATGGTAAATATTGGGCAATTTGGCCTCTCCGATCGCCACCAGCGCCCCTTCGTGGGAGATCGCTTTAACAAACTTTGCACCCGGCCTCACATGAAACGGCGACACATGGAAATCCCGCCCCTGCCGGATGCGCCCAGCGGTAATCGCATCGACCATCTCCGCCGGAAACTCCGGCAGCAGCTTCGCCGCCGGAACCAACGCCTCCTGCAAACGCTCCTCGCCGGCGAGCGCCTCCAGCTCTTCAAGCGTCCGCGCCGCGTCGATCTTGAAATCCCCCGAAGCCGTCCGCCGCAGCGCCGACAGGTGCGCCCCGCACCCCGCCAACTGCCCCAGTTCATGCGCGATGCTGCGGACGTAGGTGCCCGCCGTGCAATGGATCCGCACCTTGGCCTCGACGCCGTCAAAGCTCAGCAATGCAAACTCGAAAATCGTCACCGGCACGGCCTTCAACTCGACGGTCACATGCGCCCGGGCCAGTTCGTACGCCTTCTTCCCCCCGATCTTTTTCGCCGAAATCGGCGGCGGAGTCTGCGTCAACTCGCCTCGAAACCGATCCATCCATCCTTCTAAATCGGCCTCGGAAAAACTGAACGCCTGCGGATCCCCAAGCGCCGTCCCATCGGCGTCATAAGAATCGGTCGCAAACCCAAATCGGATCGTCCCCTCATACACCTTCTCGTTGCGCGTAAAAAACTGCGCGAGTCTCGTCGCCCGTCCCACGATCAACGGCAGAACTCCCGTCGCCATCGGATCGAGCGTGCCCAAATGCCCGATTTTCTTGGTTCCCACGATCCTCCGCAGCTTATTCACTACGTCGTGCGAGGTCCACCCCTGCGGTTTATCAACCGTAATTACGCCGTCCACAGTTCCTATTCTAGTTCGCCTATCATGGATTTCATGCAGGAAGGAAGATGTCCCAGTTGCGGCTCGAGCGGACGCTGCTCCTACTGCGAAGGGAGCGGCGAAAACTTCACCGGTGGCATGTGCCCAGGATGCTCCGGAACGGGCAAATGCTTCTCGTGCAATGGCACCGGCGCAGCCGAAGTAAACCTGAGCGACCAGTTAGAGCCCGTCCGCCGTTTCGGCGGCTGGTTCGGAGCGTGGCTCCGCGCACTGTGGGGTGGCGGCGGCCGCAGCTAGAGCCCGCACGGCTCGGTGCGCTCTGGAACCGCAAATCCCAAGCGCCGCAAATTATCGGCCGCCTCCGCAAAGCATCGATCCGCCCGCAACGCTCGCTCGAAGTCCGCGCGCGCCGCGTCGTTCTGTCCTAGGGCCGCGAGCGCGACGCCGCGATTATTGAACGCCAGCGCGCTCTTCGGCGACAACGCCAGCGCATGTCCAAACGCCGCCAACGCCTCGGGCGGATGTCCAGTTGCTAACAGCAAACGTCCGCGCTCCGTTTCTATATTGAACTGATTAGGAAACCGCCGATTCGCCGCGTCCAGCACGGCGAGCCCTTCTTTCGCATCCACCGACCGCGCCAATTGGATCCTCGGCCGCACCTTATCCGGCGCCCGCTCGACTGCTTCTTCCCATAGCGTCCTCTCACTCGACCACATATGCGTCCGCATGACGCTCAAGCCGGCCAGCACGACCGCGCCCGCGACGAGCACTCTAGGATCCCATCGCTCGACAATCAATCCAATCGCCGCGCAGAACGCGATCATCGGCAGGTACATCCGATGGTCCGCCGCGAAATCGTCTGCAGGAAAAATGCTCGAGCTCGGGATCAACAATATCAGCGCGCCCAACATCCACACGCAAGCGCCTCGAAACCTAATCGCCCCATACACCGCCGCCCCAATCAACGCGACAACCGCAAGCCATGCGAGCCACGGCACCACCACCCGGATCTCCGGATCCACCGTAAATCCCCACGGCACAATCAACAATCGCAAGTACCTCAAAATGACGATTCCCTGCACCGACAAATATTCAATCGGAGTCACCCGCGACGCAAATCCCCCGCCCGACGCCGACACCAATTTCGTCGCGATCAGCACGCGCATGCCGAGTATGAACGACAACCCGAGCATCGCCGCAATCGCACCCCATCGCCGTTTCCCTCCGCGCCACCAGTCGATCAACGCGAGGAAAATAGGAAAGGTGACGCACTCCTCCTTCGCGAGCAATGCCACGCCGAACACTGCAACCGCCGCCCAGACCCGATCGCGTAGCCACAACCACAACGCCACCAGGCACAACACTGTCGACAACTCCGTCGACCTCGCGAACACATAGTCCACCGACTCGGCCTGTATTGGATGCACCGCGAACAGCACCGCCGCAATCAACGCCGCTCGCTCCGAAATCAACAACCGCAACGTTCGCGACACCAGCAACGACGCAATCGCATGCAGCACGATGTTCCACAGATGAAACGCCCAGGGAGTCGCGCCCGCCATCGCATACGTCATCCAGAATGTGAACTGGCTCAACGGCCGCGTCTGAATCGGCTGCCACACCTTCAGCCATCCGTTCGCCGACGTGATCAGCGGATCGACAAACAGATTGTAATCGTCGAAATGGAACGGCCCGGCAATCGACGCTCCCCACGCCAGCAGCACGATTCCGACAAGATAAAGCCCGGTTCGCAAGTGCTATTCTAGCGTCTGACTCATGAAGCCCGTCGTAGTCAAGAAGCCCAAAACCGCTGCCGAACGCAAGGCCCGCCTCGATCGCATCCTCGCCGGACTCGATCAGCTCTACCCCAACGCAACCTGCGCCCTGCACCACTCGAACGCCTGGGAACTGCTCGTCGCCACGATCCTCAGTGCGCAATGCACCGACGAACGCGTCAATAAAGTCACGCCCGATCTGTTCCGCAAATATCCGACGATCACCGACTTCGCGAACGTCAATCAGGACGAATTAGCCGTCGACATCCGCTCCACCGGCTTCTTCAACAACAAATCGAAGTCGATCATCGGCGCCGCGAAAAAGATCCTCGGCGACTTCAAGGGCGAAGTCCCCCGCACCATCGACGAACTATTGACAGTACCCGGCGCCGCCCGCAAGACCTCCAACGTCGTCCTCGGCACCGCCTTCGGAATCGCCTCCGGAGTCGTCGTCGACACGCACGTCCAGCGCATCACGAACCGCCTCGATCTAACGAAAGAACAGGATCCCGTGAAGATCGAAAAAGATCTGATGAAGCTGCTGCCCCCGGAACGCTGGATCCTCTTTTCGCACCAGGTGATTCACTTCGGACGCCAGATCTGCATCGCCCGCAAACCCAAGTGCGGCGAGTGTCTGCTCAATCCACTCTGCTACGCGCCCGACAAAGTGCTAACTAATCCGGCAAGCCCAAATACTTAAACCCGAACCGCCGCATCTGTACGCGATCAAGCGCATTGCGCCCATCGAGCAGAATCGCCGATCGCATCTTCGCAGCCAACGATTCCCACGGCAAATCGCGATATTCCGCCCACTCCGTCACCAGCACGACGGCATCGCTATCCGCGATCACCTGCTCCGCATCATGGCACGGCGTAACCTCGAGAGCCCCGTATTCCTTGGCGAATCGTTCCATCGCCACCGGATCGTGGACCTTCACCTTGCACCCCCGCGCAATCAATTTCTCCGCAATCTCAATCGCCGGAGCCTCGCGCAGATCATCCGTCAACGGCTTGAACGCAAGCCCCAACAACCCAATCGTGCGCCCCTTGAGGATCTTCAATTCGCTCAGCAGTTTTTCGATCACCAGTCCACGCTGCCGTTGATTGACATCGCGAGCCGCGCTGACAATCTGCATATTCAGTCCGTATTCGCCAGCCGTCGCCACCAGCGCCGCGGTATCTTTGCCGAAGCACGAGCCGCCCCACCCAATCCCCGCCGATAGAAACCGAGTGCCGATGCGCGCATCGAGTCCGATCCCTTTCGACACCTGCCGTATGTCCGCGCCCACGCGCTCCGCCAGCGCGCCAATTTCATTGATGTAACTGATCTTCAACGCGAGGAACGCATTGGCCGCATATTTGATCAACTCCGCCGACGCCAGATCCGCGGAAATCAACGGCACCGCGCCACACTCCTCCGGACGCGGCAGATACGTGGGCGCCGCAAACGTCTGATCAAGCACGGGCCGATAAAGCGTGTACAAAACCTCGAGGCTGCGCGAATCATCCGCGCCAATTACCACGCGATCCGGGTACAGGCTGTCGTGCAACGCCGTCCCCTCGCGCAAAAATTCCGGATTCGACGCCACCGCGAACTTCCCATCCGGCTTCACCCCCGGATGCTGCGCCGTGTACGCATCGCGCACGATCGAATCGACCCAATTCCCACTTCCAATCGGCACCGTGGACTTATTCACGACAACCATAAAATTGCCGCCGTGGAACTTTCCGATCCCCTCCGCCGCCGCCCGCACGTATCTCAAGTCCGGACTTCCCCCCGGCCCCGGCGGCGTCCCGACCGCAATAAATACCACCTCCGCTCCCGGAACAGCTTTTTCATAGCTGGTCGTGAACGTCAGATTCGGCCGCGCCGCGGCCAGCAATTCCTCGAGATGCGGCTCATAAATCGGAGCCCTTCCCGCCTCGAGCGTCGCGATTTTCGATGCGTCCGCGTCGAGACACGTAACTTTGTGGCCCATGTATCCAAGGCACACACCGGTTGTCAGACCCACATATCCGGTGCCAATAATGGTTACTTGCATAGGTTGTAAAATTTAAGTCTAACGTATGGAACAAAAGATGAAACCGATGTTTCTGCCCGGAGTCGAGCTGAATCCACAGCCTGGACCCTTCGCGGATCTCATCAAAACCATGCGCCAGTCAAACGCCGAGTATTCGCAGATCTGGCACATGTTCGCCTTCAAAACCAAGGCGACCGATCACCTCGCCCGCTTCACTCAGGAAATCATGCGCGAGGAAGCGCCGCTCTCCCCCGGCATCCGCGAGCTGATCGCGGCGTACACATCGGCCCGTAATCACTGCCCGTTTTGAACGAAGTCGCACGCCGCGGTCGCGGCGGTTTTATTAAGTCAGGAACGGCAGGTCGACGGCGAACCCTTCGTCGCCGCCGTGCTCGCTGACGTCCCAACGTCCGGCCTCACCGGCGAGGAAAAAGCCCTGTTCCATTTCATCGATCTCGTGAACCATCGCTCCTACGACATCCACGAGACCGACATCGCGACGCTCAACGCCCAGGGCTGGACCGACGAACAGATCTATTACGCCCTCACCGTCTGCGCCTTATTTAATTTCTACAATCGTTGGATCGACGCTTCCGGAGTCCACCCCATGTCCGACGAAACTCACCGCCAGAATGGCAAGCGCTCGGCGACCGCTGGGTATATCCGCAAGTGAATCTGCGATAATCATTGGGAACCGGCAATGAATAAGACCGCCCTCATCCTTGGCGTGACGGGCCAGGACGGATCCTTTTTGGCGGAGTTGCTCCTCGAAAAAGGCTACGCTGTCCACGGCGTCATCCGCCGCGCGTCGTCCTTCAACACCCAGCGTCTCGATGCGATCTACACCGATCCCCACGAGACCGCGGCCCAACTTCGTCTGCACTACGGCGACCTTTCGGACGGCACCAGCCTCTCTCGCATCGTCGAGAACATCGCCCCCGACGAGATCTACAATCTAGCCGCTCAATCGCACGTCCGCGTCAGTTTCGATCAACCCGAATACACCGCCGACATCGTCGCCACCGGAGCCCTCCGCATCCTCGACGCCGTCCGCGACTTCGCCGCGAAGACCGGCAAGAGTCCGCGCTTTTACCAAGCCGGATCCTCTGAAATGTTCGGCGCCGCCAAGCCCCCGCAGCTCGAATCTACGCCCTTCTATCCACGCAGCCCTTACGCCGTCTCGAAGGTCGCCGCCCACTGGTACACAGTGAACTATCGCGAAGCCTACGGCCTGTTCGCGTCGAACGGCATCCTCTTCAATCACGAATCCGAGCGCCGCGGCGAGACGTTCGTCACTCGCAAAATCACCCGCGCGCTCGCCCGCATTAAATATGGATTGCAGGATAAATTATTCCTCGGCAACCTCGACTCGAAACGCGACTGGGGCTACGCACGCGACTACGTCGAAGCAATGTGGATGATGCTGCAAGCGTCGAAGCCTGATGACTTCGTCGTCGCTACTGGCCAAGCCCATTCCGTCCGCGACTTCCTCGGACTCGCCGGCGCCTATTGCGACCTCGACTGGACGCGCCACGTTGAAATTGACCACCGCTACTTCCGCCCCACCGAAGTCGATTACCTGCTCGGCGATTCTTCGAAAGTCCGCGCCACGCTCGGATGGAAGCCTCGCGTTCGCTTCGAAGAACTCGTAAAAATCATGGTCGATCACGACCTCGAACTCGCCCGTCAGGAAAAGACGCTTCGCGACGCCGGCCACAAAGTCGGCCTCGCCCGGGGTTAGAAAAAGCCGAAAATGCCAATGAATCCCGATAGCAGGATCTTCGTCGCCGGACATCGCGGCCTGGTCGGCTCCGCCATAGCCCGCCACCTCGAGTCATCCGGATTTCGGAATCTTATCCTCAAGACGCACGCCGAAGTCGACCTCCGCAATCAGGCGCAAACGAACGAATTCTTCGCCGCCGAACGCCCCGACTACGTCTTCCTCGCCGCCGCGAAAGTCGGAGGCATCCTCGCGAACTCCACGTATCCAGCCGAATTCATCCACGACAATCTCGCGATCCAAACCAACGTCATCGACTCCGCGTATCGCAATGGAACGTCGAAGCTCGCCTTCCTCGGATCCTCCTGCATCTATCCGCGCCTCGCTCCGCAGCCCATCCGTGAGGACTACCTGTTAACCGCTCCCCTCGAAGAAACCAACGAATGGTACGCGATCGCCAAAATCGCCGGCATCAAGATGGCGCAAGCCTACCGCAAGCAATACGACTTCAACGCCATCAGCATCATGCCGACCAATCTCTACGGGCCCGGCGACAACTTCGATCTGCAGAAGTCGCACGTCCTCCCCGCCCTTCTTCGTAAGGCACACGACGCAAAAATCAACGGCGCAAAAGAACTGGTCGTCTGGGGATCCGGCACCCCGCTGCGTGAGTTCCTGCACGTCGACGACATGGCGGATGCCTGCGTCTTCCTCATGAATCATTACGACGACCCCGAAATCGTCAACGTTGGCGTCGGCACCGACGTCACGATCCGCGAACTGGCGGAGATCGTCAAGCGCGTCACCGGATTCGAAGGCGATCTGAAGTTCGACGCCACCAAGCCCGACGGCACGCCCCGCAAACTGCTCGACGTCTCTCGCCTTACGGGCCTCGGTTGGAGCCCCCGCATTACTTTAGAGGATGGCATTGCCGGAACCTATGAATGGTTCCTTGCGAATCACGTTGCCGCTGTCGCATGAACCCACTGCTGTTTACCGATCCGTCGTTCCTATTCTTCTTCGCCCCTATTGTCCTCACCGGCTACTGGCTCGCCCCCGCGCGTTGGCGCAACGGATTTCTGCTCCTCGCAAGCCTCCTGCTCTACGGCTGGGGCGAAGGCCGCTACGCAGGCGTACTGCTCGCATCGATCGCAATCAACTGGACGGCCGGCGTCGCCATCTCTCGCGCCACAAATCCGCGCCCCCGCAAGACCGCTCTCATCATCGGAGTCGCCTCGAACCTCCTGCTGCTCGCCACCTTCAAGTACCTCACCTTTTTCATTTGGAATTTAAACCTTTTACTGCATAGTGCCGAAATACAAGCCCCCGATTGGCACCTCCCTGTCGGACTCTCCTTCTACACATTCATGGGGATTTCTTACCTCGTGGATCTCTACCGCCGTGACCTCGACGCCCCTGCAAGCCCGCCCCGCATGGCGTTATTCCTGTCGATGTTCCCGCATCTGATCGCCGGTCCCATCGTAAGAATGACCGAGATTGGCCCGCAGTTCGGCATCCGCCTCGCGAAGGCCGAACCCCTTGCCGCAGGCATCCGCCGCTTCGTCATCGGCTTCGGAAAAAAGATGCTGCTCGCGAACACCCTCTCGACCGCGTCGGACGCCATCTTCGCCCTTCCCTCTCATCAACTCCCCACCTCCCTCGCCTGGTTCGGACTCCTCTGCTACACCCTGCAGATTTACTACGATTTCTCCGGATACACCGACATGGCCATCGGACTCGCGCGGATATTAGGCTTCGAATTCCCTGAGAATTTCAACTACCCATACATCTCCCAATCAATCGGCGAGTTCTGGCGCCGCTGGCACATCACGCTCTCCCACTGGCTGCGCGACTATCTCTTCTTCCCCCTCGGCGTCCGCGGCGGACGTCTCAAAATGGTTCGCAATCAATTGATCGTCTTCTTCCTCTGCGGACTCTGGCACGGCGCATCCTACAACTTCATCCTCTGGGGAATGTGGCACGGCACCCTCCTCGGCATCGAACAACTCGGACTGCAAGACAAACTCAAACGCCTGCCCTCGCCGCTACGCATCGCGTACACTCTAATAGCCGTCAGCCTCGGCTGGGTCCTGTTCCGCTCCGCGACCCTCCCCGCCGCGATGGACTTCTACGCCGCCCTCGCCGGCTTCGGATCCTCCGCGCCCCCCGACAGTTGGATCGCCGTCAAGTACATCGGACCCGCCACCTACGTCGCCCTCGCCGCCGCCATCGCCGGAGCCACACCCTTAAAATCGATCTTCAAAAACCTCGAGGCCCGCTTCCCCGCCTTCACCGGCCCCGCCGAGTTCACGGCTCTCAGTGCCGTGTTCCTCGCCGCCCTCGCCTCGACCGCAAGCGACACCTTCCATCCGTTCATCTACTTCCGATTCTGATGCCGATGATCAAGCAAATCCGCTACCGGCTGATCGTCACCGCCTTCTTCGCAACGCTGTGGATGCTCTTCTTCGGAACCTGGCTCGAGTGGGGCCAATTCAACCGCGCCGATGAATATCGGATTCTCGCCCCCTTCCCCGAGTGGAACAAGCGCCTGCCCTTGACCCTCAGCGCCTACCTCGCCGATCACTTCGGATTCCGCGGATCCCTCATCACCGTCAACGGACTCCTCCGCGCCAAGCTCCTCCACACCTCTACGTCCCCGAAAGTCGTCTTCGGCAAGCAAGGCTTCCTCTTCTACGCCGGCGACCAGTCGATGGAAAGCTACAACGGCTCGCGCGCCATCACCGACTGCGACATTGACTCCTGGGTCCTTCTTCTCGAACGCCGCCAGGCATGGCTCGCCACAAAAGGGATCCCTCTCATCGTCCTGCTCGCCCCCGACAAGCAGACCGTCTATCCGGAACTGATGCCCGACGGCATCCACCACGCGACGCCCACCAGCGCGGATCGCTGGGTCGCCGCGATCCGCCGAACTCACGTGCCGTTGATCGACATGCGCCCCATCGAGATCGCCGGAAAGGAACGCCGCCGCGTCTTCCACAAGACCGACACCCATTGGGATCCATGGGGAGCTTACCTCGCCTACCGCGAACTCCTCAACGAAGTCGCCCGCATCTCGCCGCCCCTCGCGGAAAAAATCGGCCCTCCCGCCGATCCCATGACTCTCAAGATCGACTTCAAAATCCTGAACGGCGACATGAACCGCCTCCTCGGCCTCAGCATCCTCCCCGGCGAACGCGCCCAGGACTTCCTGCCTCCCCATCCAATCCCGATCCGCGCCGATGACGCCGTGATCGACGGTGGCACCGGCAATCCCAAGCAGCCCCGGATGCTCATGTTCCGCGACTCCTTCGCCTCCGCCATGGCGCCCTTCCTCGCCCCTCACTTCGATCACATCTTCGGCACCGCCATCCCGTCCTTCGACGTCGATCTCGTGAAGAAGGAACACCCCGATCTCGTCGTCGTCGAACTGGTCGAACGCCACCTGAACTTCGCCGTACCCATCGATCCCGATAACACCCTCAACGTCTCCGACCCCAAAGCCGTCTTCCCCGGCCTGTGGGGCGTAATCGACGAGCCCTTCAATGGCGAGGTTCTCCACGGCCCGAAGATCCGCTCGAGCGGATGGGCGCTCGCCAACGACGACAATTCCATTGAGAAAATCCAATTCATGCTCGACGGCCACTCCGTCGCCGACATGCGCATCCACCTGCCCCACGCCGGAGTCGCAAAAGCCCAACCCGGCCAGAAAGACAGTGCAAATGCCGGGGTACAATATGATTGGGATAGCCGCTCGGTTCCGAACGGCATGCACCGGCTGGTGTGGAAAGCGACCGACAGCGCCGGTCGAACCGCTGAGATCGGACACCGGCAATTCTGCGTAGCCAATTGAGGCTTGCCTTACTACTCTAACGCCCGTCTGAAATTGCGACGATAAAAGAGTTGAGATTGTTTTCCCAGCGCCTCCTGATCATTGCGGCCTTCCTGACCGCCGTCGCACCATTGCGCGCGATCACCGTGCAGCAAAGCGCCGTCGGCGCCGCCGCCAGCGATCAGGGATGTTCGATCACACGCCAAGCCGTCTCCTTCGCCCCTTCCGAGCGTCAAGTCTTCTTCTGGTTCATCGCCCAACAAGTACGTGCGACCGATCAGCTCAAGGTCGAGTGGATCGATCCGGATGGAAAGGTCGCCGTCACCGCCAACTACGAGACCCTGCCCGCGGCCCCCAGCCTGTGCCTCCTGACCCAACTTCCCCTCGCCGGATTTGCGCCCGCCAATCAACCCGGAACCTGGGCTGTCCGCGCCGTCTCCGGCGGATCGACCCTCATCTCCCGCACGTTTGAAATCCAAAAGGATCCCTCCGGCGGCTCGCTCAGCATCACGAGCGTCACCCGGCATGAGCCGACCGCCGACGGCACCGAAATCCTCCTCGACGGCCGCGGCTTCGAGCCCGGCATGATAGTCCACATCGCCCAATATACAAAGACCGGAGGCTGGAACTACATCGCCGCTCTGACGCCAACATCCGTCAGCGAAACGAAGGTCACCGCGAAGTACAACGGCGTCCTCGGCCCCGGCGAATACATGGCGATCGTGCGCGACATCAACGAGCGCCTCAGCAATCCCTCGCGGATCATCGTCTCGACCAACAGCGGCTATCGCATGCCGTTCGCAGGCGGTGAAACCTGGCAGATCACGCAAGTTCCCTACGGATCTTTCTCGCACTGGGGCAACGTCGTCAACGCCTTCGACATCGCTCCCATGGCCGGAGCTTGCGTAGTCGCCATGCGCGCGGGCACCGTCTACGCCTTCGACCGCGGAGAAGTGCAATCGCACACGAACCGTTCATTTGGAAACTACATCACCATCGATCACGGCGATGGCGAATACAGCCAATACGCCCACCTCGCGCGCGGAACGTTCGTCGTCAAAACCGGCCAGCACGTCGAAGCCGGACAAGCTCTCGCACACGTCGGCAACAGCGGATACACGCTCGGCGAAGGCGGCGGATATCATGTCCACGCGGAAGTTACGAAGTCCTTCAACATCGTGTCGCAGAGCATCCCCTTCACGTTCACCGATGTTCCGCATCCAGCGAAAGGAATGGTCGTGAAGTCGACGCAGCCCGCCGCCCTCGGCGATTGCACGAAGAAATTCGACGGCCCGATTACGACTCTCTCGCAATCGACTCCATCAGCAGCTCTAGTCAACGCCTCGATTCCCACGCGTCCCACTTTGAACGGCCCGCATTTCCAGGGCGAAGTCGGCGTCGGCGACTGGTGGCACAGCGGCATCACCGTACCGAAAGGCGCCACTCATCTGGACGTCCGCCTCGAATACACAGGCAAGGGTCGCGAACTCAATCTGCATCTGGTCAGCCCCAGCAACAAGCATTACGGCTGGTACGGCGACAAGACCGGATACACCGGCCAAGGCTCGAATCCCGAGGAGTTCGACATCCCCACCCCCGAAATCGGCACCTGGCGCGTGAGCGTCCAAGGCACGAAGGGCACCGGCGAAGTGATGGACTTCGCAATCGAATCCGCGACCCCAACACCGCCTCCAGCGCGGCCCCGAACATGGCGAGCTCCACTGCACGCCGGCGGACGCCCCTAGCGCACGACGACGCGGCTGCCGTTCGCTCCCTTGACCACTTCGATCCGCCCCGGCAACCTCTCCGCCAATTCAGGAGCGTGAGAAATCACTCCAATCAAACGACAGTCGGACTGCAGCATCTCGACCGCCCCCAGCACCGTATCGAGCGTCTCCGCATCCAGCGTCGAAAATCCCTCGTCGAGGAACAACGAATCCAGATGCAGCCGATCGCGATTCGCCGCGAACTCCGGCAGTCCGCGCGACAACGCCAGCGCCAATGACAACGACGCAAGGAACGACTCGCCGCCGCTCAGCGTGTTCACGCTCCGGCGCTCCCCCGCATTCCACCGGTCGCACACCGCGAAGTCATCGCCCCCAGCCGCAAACGTATAACGCCCATTGCTCAGCGTCTCGAGCTGCCGCGATCCCTCATACGCCAACCGCGCAAACGCATCTTTCAGGATCCACGCAACGAACTGATCAGTCCGCAGCAGCGTCCCCAGCCGCGAATAAATCGCGCCTTCTTTTCCCAGCACCGCCACACGCCGCCCCAACTCCGCCGCTTCTCGAGCGTGATCGGCAACCGTCTTGCGAGCCAGCCGCGCCGCCCCCAGCGCCGAATCGATTCGCTGCATCCGCTCCCGCGCCTCCGCAAGTCGCGCGTCGATTCTCTCATCAACCGGCAATCCCTCCAACTGCCCACGCAAATCCGTGGCCCGCTCGCTCAAACTCGCCAGCGTCGCGACGGTCAACGCCAGCCGCTCGCTGATCGACCGCTCATCGACTTCAGCCTTACTGGCCGCGCGCTCCGCCTCAGCCTGCTCACGCGCCAACCGCTCATTCAGATCGCGCGCCTTGCGGAGCGCCTTCTCTTCCCCCTCCAACTTCTCGAGCGCATCAGGCATCGCAGCGGCAGAAATCTCGCCGCGCTTCTCTTCCAACTCCCGCGCCGTATTCTCCCTCGCCTGCCGCAACAGCGCCAGCCGAGTCTCAATCTTTTGGAACGAATCGAGCAGCCCCGCCTCCGCCTCCCGCGCACTCTGTCGCGCCCGTCCCGCACTCGCCGCCTCCGCCTCCGTGGACTTCGCACGCACCTCGAGCTTCTTCAACAAAGCCCCCGGATCCTCAACGCGCTCCCCCACGAGCCGCTCAGCAACCTCCTCAATCGCACGCAAGGACGCAAGAAGCTGCGCCAGCCGCTCCCGATCCGCCTCCGCCCTCCTCGGCAGCGTCTCGAGGTCCAGCCGATTCGCCGCACTCGCGGATCGCACAGAATCCCGGGCCGCCTCAGCCGCCCGCAAATCCCCCTCCGCGGACTCCAAACTCGCATGCCCCCGACCCAGCTCCGGCAGCTCACCGACCGGATGCAAACACACCGGACACGGCTCACCCGGCTCGAGCAAACGCCGCACACCCGCAGCCGCATGCACCAATCGGATCCTCTCGAGTTCCCGCCGCGCCGCACCCACACGCTCCTCAGCAGCCGCGCCCTGCGTCAACAGCAACTCGGCCTCACCGACAGCCCGCCCGAGCGCCTCCCTTGATCGCGCAATCTGCGACTCGACATCCGCAATCGAACGCCGGATTTTCGAAAGTCCCGCCGCATCCCGCGCCGCCTGCGCCAACAAGTCCGCCGACCCATGCTTCGATCGGAAAGCAACCCACGCAGCATCAGCCCCTTCCGCCTCCGCCCCCGCCGCAAGAGTCCGCGCCGCCGCCGCGCTCAAAGCACTCTTCGCAGCAGCGAGCTCCCGACCCAGCACCGCCTCCGAATCCGCCTCCCCACGCTGCTTAACGGCCAACGCGGCAACAGCACGCTGCAACTCCCCATGCCGCCTCGCGACCGGCAACATCGACGTCACATCCAAGTGCCGCTGCGCATCGTACCCCGTCCCCGCCGCCTCCTGCCGCAGGACTTCCACCCTCCGCCGCGCCGCCCCCACCTGCGCCGCAACCCCCTCGAGCGATCTTCGCAGCCGATCGCGCTCCGTCTGATACCGCCCAAAATCCGCCTCCGTATGCCGCAGTTGGATCACGAGTGGCAACGCCTTTTCAAGCCCCGCCACCTGCGCCGCCGCCCGCACTTGCTCCCCCGCGGCCTCAGCAATCGCCCCATCCAACTCCGTCAAACGCTCAGCCGTCGCCGCCCCATACTGCTGCGCCGCCATCTCCGTCAACACATCGCACTGCCGATTGGCATCGCGCGCGATCTCATTCGCCCGCCGCATCATCCGTTCATACACATCGAGCCCCAGCAAATCACTGAGGATCTTCCGCCGCGCCGCGCCATCGCCGCGCAGGAACCGGTCGAACTGCCCCTGCGGCAACACAACCGTCTTCGTGAATCCATCGAAATCGAGCCCAATGATTTCCTCGACCCGATCCCGCAACTCCCGCGTCGAACCCGCAATCGGTTCCCACTCGCCATCGATCCCGCGCTGTTCGATCTGCGTCCGCCCCGGCCCCCTCCGCTTCACGATCCGCAACACGCGATACGCCGCCGCTCCCACCACGAACTCGAGCAGCACCTTCAACTGCGGAGCCCCCTGCGAAATCAGCTCCTGCACCGCCTTCTCCCCCAGCCTCGGAGTCTTCCCGTACAACGCAAAAATCATGCTATCTACGAGCGCCGTCTTCCCCGCCCCCGTCGGACCCGTGATGCCAAACAAATCGAGGCTCGAGAAATCGATCTCCGTCCGCTCACGGAAGCTGATGAACCCCTCAAGCTCCAGCCGCGTCGGACGCATGATTCACCTCATCGTATAGACGCTCGAACGCGCCCATCAACTCCTCGTGCGGCTTCGCCTTCTCGATCGCCTGATAGAACTGCCCAAAATGATCCGCCGGAGCAATCACCACCCCCGCATCCGGCGGCAGAGGCGGCTCAGTTTCCAAAGCCCGTATCCGAATCTCGACCGCATTCGGAAACAACCGCCGGACTTCATTCGCAAGCCCCGGCGACGCGGTCTTCACCTCGAGCGTCACCCGCAGAAAATCATTCATCCAAAACAGCGCGCCGCTTCTCAGCTCTCCAAGCGTCCCCGCGACTTCCGTCAACTGCCGCCCAGCGGTAAGCGGAATATTCTCAACATGCGCCACGCCGCCCGCCTTACAATCGACAAGCACGACGCGCTTCGTCTGCCCATGCTCCCCAAAATCAAGCTGCAGCGTGGACCCCGAATACTCACACCGCGCCGGCGACGCCATCACACGCTGCGGCTTATGAATATGTCCCAATGCGATATATTGCGCCGCCGCCGGAAATCGCGCCGCATCCAGTGCGAATGGGATCGTCACATGCAGCGACCGCTCACTCGCACCCGTCTTCGCGCCGCCCGCGAACACATGCGCCATCAGGATGTTCACCGTGTCCCGAGTAAATCCCCGCGCCAGCACCGACGCCATCGACGCGACGTCTTCCGAATAAATCCGCCGCCAGTCCTCCTCCGGGCCCATCAACTCCGTGATGCCAACCAGCTTCCGTTCCGCCACCCATGGCAACACCGCGATCCTCGCCGCCTCGCCCCCGCGGATGACTTCAACGACTCCACCCGCCGCCGCACTCTCCGGCTCCGGCCGCACCCGGATCCTCAGCGGATCGAGGAGCGCCCGCAACGCCGCCAGCTTCTTTGGATGATCGTGATTCCCCCCAATCACGACCGCATCGAGCCCACGCTTCACGATCTCCGCGAAGCAATCGAACACCAGCCGCTCCGCATCGGCGGGAGGCGCAACCGAATCGAACACATCGCCCGCCATCAGCAGACAATCGACGCGCTCCCGGACCGCGACATCGAGGATCTCCGTAATGACCTGCTGCTGTTCATCGAGCCTGGAACGTCCACGCAGCGTCTTCCCCACGTGCCAGTCTCCGGTATGAAGGAATCTCATTTCGTGACAGGCTCCGACGCCGCCGGCTTGCGGATCGGCCGCCTCGGAGTTCGCGGCGCAGGTGGCGGCGGCAACGCCAAACCATACCACCGTTCGAGTCCATATAAATGATCGACATGATCATCGGCCGTGTTGCCCGCAAATCCAAGGACAACAAAGCTTCCCTTGATCGATTCACTCAACTGCTGCATCCCGATCGGACCCCAACGCAGCACAGCCTTCCGCTTCGCACCCACCTTCGACAACAACCAATCCGCCGCCTCCGACGTGGACTCATAGGTGCCCGGATACAACTCCGAGTGCGTCATCACCAACCTCTTGCCGGCCTGCACATACGCAAGAAACGGACCCAAATCATCGGCCTCGTGCCCATACTCTCCATACAGCGAATCCGCGAGGATCACCGACGTAATCCGCGCCCAATTCGTTTTATCCCTTAGGATCTCCCGGACCGCTCCATAACCCGCGCTGAACGACGACAAAACAATCGTGCGGAATTTCTTCCCACCCGCAGCCGCCTCCGCCTCGCCCACGATTTTCGCGAACTCCCCCGGCTCGAGGAACGGCTGCTTATACGCGTCCGAACCCGCCCCCAGGTTCACCGTCATCACCGCCGCCGTCGGAAACCGCCTCTGCGCGCACAACTCGACCAGCCACGGCGACGAATGAAAATGGATGATCAGCATCGTCGGCTGTCGATGCTCCGGCAGCATCAGCGTCCCCAGCGAGAACGTCGACCGCACCCCCGGAACCTGCTGCTCGTCGACTCTCTCATGCGCCCGAGTCATGTCCCGCATCGGTGACGGGTTTTGTGGCAATTGCGCACCGAACCCGCTCGCGTGCATCATGTATGTGGTGAGAATCGCGGCCAAATATCGGTCCACGTTCCTGAGACTAGCAAACTTCACGGCATTCCTCGGCCTGGGAATCGCGCGCCTCGACGCTCAAGTCGAAGTCAAACCGTTCGATCCCCTATACCCGGAGATCCACCGCCAGTTCGAACTCTCCATGGCCGAGCATCGCCAGCGCCCGCTCTCCTGCCGCGTCGAACCCGTGCAGCCCCGCCTCGGCTACAGCTTCCGCTTCTTCTCCGGATTCTACGCGACCTTCCCCGCCCGCCAGTTCGATCGCGGCCGGAATCGCGTTGCCGCCGCCTTCCGCGTCACATCGACCCTGACCGGCGACGTTCATTATTTCGTCCACGCCTTTGCCATGCCGCCGATTCCCGAATTTCCCGGAAATATCCGCCTCGACGCCGGCGGCGGATTCTACATCGGCGCCGGCACCTACAAAATCGATTGGGTCATGGCCGACCAGAAGAATCGCGTCTGCGTCCACAGTTGGACCGTCCACACGCCCAGAACCAAATTCTCGCTCCTGATTCCCCCCGGCTCCGTGCGTCCCCTCGGCCTCGAAGCCTGGGCTGGATTCAAAGAGGAAAAGAAGACCAAGGACGGCCGCCTCACCATCTTCCTCAGCGCCATGCCCGTCTACCGCCGCCGCTCCCTCAGTCACCTGCCGTCCTACGATCTCGCGATCCTGCTCAGCAGCCTCACGACGCTGCTCGACAGCACCAAGTACTCGCACGCCCGCGTAGTCGCCTTCGACCTGCTCTCGAAGCGCATCCTGTTCGAGCAGGATGACTTCGATCCCGCCGGCTATCATCAACTCCACGAGAAGCTCGAAAGCGCCAGCTACGGCACCATCGACTACCAGACTCTCGCCCGCGGCATGACCGATCGCAAGCTGCTCGAGCAGATGTTGAAGAAGGAAGCCTCACGTCCCAATAAGAGCGACGCCGTGATCTTCTTAGGAGCCGAAGGATATC
>DASXZC010000522.1:0-14077 GCA_036502165.1 Bryobacteraceae bacterium | reverse complement strand
CCTTCCATTTGACGCACATCTCGACATCGTGTTCGAGGCGATTGTTGCTTTTGTGGACAATCTGATTCACCGCGTAGGGCGCGGCAGGAGACTCAGGATGATCGCGATCCCACGCACCAAGCTCCTCATGAATCCGATGGAGCCATTCGTCGAGCATCGACTCCGGCCGCGCGTTCAGCGCGGGGAACGATCCGACGATTCCGGCCTTGCACTGCGCAATGACCAGATCGGGATTTGAAACGATGAACATCGGCGCGGCGATCGCAGGCAGGCGCAGATTTTGGAAGACCGGTGGAAGCGCCATTCCTTCAGCCCGCGGAGGCGTACGAACCCGCCGCCTTCCGCGCGAGGTATCGCTTCTTCTCGGATCCATACCGCCAACGCCAGATCGACGCTCCCACCACGAGCAGGAAGCATCCTTCAATCAGTACCTTCTCACCATCGAGAAAATCGGGCGTTTGACCCTTCAGGTTCTGATCAATCAGCGTGCCGTGGATGAACATCGCCGCCGCCGCGCCATACGCGAAGTAGTGGATGCGCTTCCATGCCACGTGTCCGAGCCTTCGGCGCAGGTACGAAGTGACCACGACGAGCGTGAACAGATAGAACGTCAGCGCGCCTAGAACATTGTATAGACGCTGGCCCGGCGAGTCGAGTGGCCACAGGACGTCCAACACTTTGAACCGCGCAGTCGAGGAACACAGCAGGATCACAGGATGCAGCACGGCCACCGATATCGCGAGATACGCGTTCCAATTGTGAAGCTTGTAAAGCGGCACCGGCAGCTTGCGATGCGGCCACTGCTTGACGGTGTTGTAGTTCACCGAAACCAACAGGCCCATCAGGATGTTCAGAGTAAACAGCACCATCGCAACGAGGCCGACTGTGCTGGAGATATCAATAGCGGAAACGTCGTCAAACATAATCGAACGTGGATTGGCACGCGGCCAAACCACTCAGCCAGTATAACGGCAGACGTCACCAATGGAAGCGGACGGCGGCCGGTTGATAGCCCGAGCCGGGTGGAAAATGGACCGTCAGTTTGCCGTTCGCGAGTGTCGCTCCGTCGATGCGGGTTGGGGCGTGGGCGAAGCGGACATCGAGCGCAACGGAGGATCCGCCGTTGCCTTCGATCTCGAAACCAAAGTCCGACTGCAAGACGATTTTAGGCGATGCCGTGCGCGCACCCGGCGTTGGTAAGGTCGGTGGCAGGTTCACTTCAAACGGAGGCAAATTCAATTCCAGTCGATGGACGGCGGCGGTTGTGGTCGGACATTCCCCAGTTCCATTCGTCAAGCAAAGCGGCTGCGCTGTAGATGTCGTAGCCTCGATGAGAAGCTTGCCGCCCTGCTTGTGGAAGTGCAAATCCGCTCGTTGAGTGCCGCCTATGGGAACATTGCGCAGTGTCGCCGTCTCCCACGCCGCCGGCAGTTGCGGATGGACGCGCAGGACATGATGCAATGCGTCGGTCTCGAGTCCGAACAGGCCGCGCAGCGCGGGTGTGAGCACCATCGCCGATGACCAGAGTTGATGCGAACTGCTGCGTCCGAAGGGTTGGAAGAATTCTCCGGAGAGCAGCTCCGTCACCGCGCCGATATCCTGCGTGAACGTCATATTGGCATTCTGCATGAGATGCGCAAAGCCTGCGGCCGCGTGCCCGGCGCGGTATTCCGCCATCGCCATCCAGCCCGTGTACAACGGCCAAACCGAGCCCTGATGATAGCTCAGAGGATCGAAGATCGACTCCTTATGACTGACATCCCGGACGCCCCAGTCGGTGGAGAATTCCGGCGATGCCCAGCGGTCGAACATCTTTTCCGACTTCGGTAGTTCGTACGTTCCGTCCCACCAGGCGACGCTCGGGAACGCGGTGGCTGTTCGATCGAGCGAACCATTGGCATTGCGGCTGAAGGCATAGAATCCGCGAGGTCGGTCGAAGTACTCGGCCGCGAGCGTAGCTCCGATCGACTCGGCCTGCGCACGGGCTTTCGACGAAAGATCTGCTTCGTTCATGATCGCCGCCAGCTCACTCATCGCCGTGCAGGACTGGCGATCGAGAGCCGCGAGGTAGATTTCCTGATGCGGCATTCCGGACGGCCAACTCTCGACCCATCCCGTTCCTTCGGTGTTCTCGTAAATGCCGTCGCCATCGGAATCGTGGGCACGCGTGAACGCCCAGGCTTTCTTGACTTCCGCCCAATGCGCGCGCAGAAAATCCGCATCGCCGGTTGAGCGGACGTAGTCCCACATTGCCATCACTAGCAGAGGAGTCGAATCCGCGGACGCATAGAAATAGGGCAGCGCGGCCCAGTCGACCAGCGGAGCGGTCTGCGAATACTCGTGCATGATCTTGCCATCCGCGCGCTGTCGCCGCAGCAGGAATTCGAGGGCGCGCCGCGTCAACGCGGGGTCGCCATAGCTGTTGATCGCGTAGAGCGTGAAGAGCGTATCGCGTCCGAAAAACCATCCGAATCCGGGACGCGCGGAATCCGCCGAGGAGTAGTATCCGGCGACGAGTCCGGTCTCATCGCCGAGCCGCACCTGCGCCTGATCGATCGCGATCTCGGCCCATCGCAAGGCGAGATTGAATTGTGGATCAGGCGTCTCGACCGTGAGCCGCTGATCGAAGAAGTGACCGTAATAGTCGGCAGTTTGATGATATTGCGCCGCCCAGTTCTTGTTCAGGTTGACCATTCGCGCGCGGAGGTCCTCAGACGATTTACCCGTCGCCATCAAGAGCGGAAAGAATTGGTGCGACTGCGTCTTCGGATCGAATGACAGCTTCAATTCAACGGGCCATGTCTTAGGACGCTCCTGATAAGGAGCCATGATTCCGGGCTTCGCGCCCGGAATCCCGATCGCTCCACTAAAGGCATTGTTGTCGGTGTGCAGAATGTAGTAGCCGCCGTCGACCCATTCCGCATTAGGCAATCCGAAATTCGGCGCGGGCCACATGCGGAGCATGTCAGGCGTGAATCGGATCGTCAGCGTGAGGGGCCGCACTGACTCGATTTCAAAGAAGACGACCGGCCCTGCGGCTCCCGTCCCGCGACTCGAAAACATGTGCTGCTTCACGGTGAACGCCGCGTGCGAATAAGTGATGGTCGTGCGTTCCGGATTCACTTCGATCGTCGCCGCGTAGTCTTGCAGGTCAATCGGGATTGGGTAATCGGCCAGCTCCGCGGTGATGCGGAAGTGGCTGGCGATCTTTACAGGAAATACCCAGGCTTCGAACGTGCCGTCGGCCTGGCCGAAGATCGCGCCGAGGTCTCCCGCGACCGTGAACGGCATGTGCGGCTGCGCGGGCCGCGTCAAAGCGATCGGGCTGGCAGATAGAGGAAACCAGTTCTGCGCCGCGGCCAGAGCGGCCGCAAACGCCGCTAACGCGAGTGCGCGACGCATTGCGTCTCCAGGCTCTTCTTACCCGCGTCCGACAATTCATCCCACAGCAGAACGAATGCGGCGTTGGTCCATCCGAAGCCGATTTCATTGGATGTATATCCGAAGCGGATGCCGGCGCCGAGATCGCTCTTGCCCTCGACCATGTTGTACTTTTCCTTAATCGTGCGGTGGACATCGAAGTCGCGCAAGATCATCGACAGGAATTTGAGGCTCAAACGTTCGGCGTCGGCGTTGAATCCGTAACGCCGCAAGCCTTGAATCGCAATCATCTGCAGAGGAGCCCATCCGTAGGGAGCATCCCATTGATTGCCGGAGACGTTGGTGCTGGTTTCAAGTCCGCCGAGCTTCTCAAAGAGCGAAAGGTTCGCTTCGACGGACGCCGCCTCCTCCTGCGTCGCGAGCCCCGCCCACAGCGGATAAAACGTGCTGAGGAACGGATAATGATGCTGCTGGCGAGTGACGAAGTTGTAGTCGGTGAACAGTCCTGTGTCGCTGTCGAACATCAGCTTGCGGATCTTCAAGGCTCGCTGATCCGCACGCGCGGCCCAGATTTCCGCATTGCGCGGATGATCGAGGAAACTATGGATCGCGGCCATGTCCATCTCCATCCGGTACAGCAGCACATTGAGATCGACGCTGTTGTAGTGCACAATGCCGACGCTGAAGGGTCCGAATCGCGCCGAAGGATCAAAGCCTGATTCCCGCATCGCGCGGTCGGCGCGATAAAACAAAGGCGTCAACTGATCGGTCGCCTTATTGTAAAAATCGGCGAGATTGTATTCCTTCACGTCGTGCGTCTTGTAATATTCGCGAACGCGGTCGTAGTGGTTCTTGCCCGCTTCATCGCGCTCGCCGAAGACAACCTCGGGCGCGGGCAGATCGGATCCGCCATCGTAGCGTGAGAGCCCCGTCGCGGGCGTCAAATGTGGTGGAGTGGTCCAGTATTTGTAATAGCTGTCGAGCTCCGGGATGCTCCGCGCGAGCCACGCGGCATCGCCGGTGTGCCGGTAAACATCCAGCACCATGCGCGACAGAAAAGGCGGCTGCGAGCGAGTCAGATAGTACGTGCGATTGGCATTCAGCACCTTGCCATAATGCTTCACTTCATATAGGAAGTTGTCGGTCATCGACTGCGCGAGCTTCACTTGGCCATCCTCGAGCAGACCAAGTTGGATGAAGTAACTGTCCCAGCCGTACATCTCATTGAAGCGGCCGCCCGGAACAACGTACGGGCCCGGCAGATAGAGCAATCCGGACTCCTGAGTGGCGGCTCCGCCGAGCTTGCGGACCTGCACTTTCAATTCTCTTTGAATCCGCGCGGCGTCTTCGTCGGCCGCGACCCACAAGGTGACGGGTCCGCGATTCGAAGCAACTTTCGAATCGATGGCGGACTCGATCACAGACGCATTCGAACGTGTGAGCGTCGTCCAACTCTGATGGATGTAGGATCGGATTTCAGTCAGCGCGGGACACTGGGCAACGCCTTGTCCGAAGCAGGACAGCGCGACGAGAAACAGCGAACTGCGTAGGAAATTCGTCATGGTCCTTGGCCCACATCAGCATATCATTCGGAGTCGGGCGGCCTCACTTGATGCCTGCGCCTTCAATGATCGTGTAAATCCTATTCGCGGCCAACTTCGGCAGCTTGTCCACCACACCACTCGGCCAGTGGACTTCTACATCCGCCGTGTCGGCTTTCCCCAATCCGAAATGCACACGCAGATCGTTCTGCGATATATAACTGCCGCCACTGCGGACTTCGTCCATCTGCTTCCGCTTCCCCGTCACGCAATACACGCGCGCGCCGATACCGGTGCGGTTCGACTTCGTCCCGATGCACTTGAGCTTGACCCATTTGTTGCCGGTCGAGCCGTCACATCGCAACAATTGCGGAACGTCGTTGACGCAGTTCACGACGACATCGAGATCGCCATCGTTGTCGAAGTCGCCATTCGCGCAGCCCCGGCCGCTCACGCGCTCGAGGATCCCAGGCCCCGCGCGCTCGGAGACGTCTTCGAACTTGCCGTTGCCGAGATTGTGATACAGCACTTTCCTTTGGCGATAACCATATTCGATCGCAGTCTCGGCGACCTCCGGATAGACGTGGCCGTTGGTGAGCAAAATATCCGGCCACGTATCGTTGTCGAAATCGAGAAACATGGCACCCCAACCGAGGAAGCGTGTATTGCGGCCGAGGCCGGCTTGGAAGGTGACGTCGTCGAACAACCCATTGCCGAGGTTGCGATAGAGACTCGACGTGTCGCCTGCGAAGTTCGTCTTGACGATGTCGAGCTTGCCGTCGCCATCATAGTCGGCCGTCGACACACCCATGCCTGCTTGCGGCTTGCCATCGGCCGAATATGCCACGCCGGATTCGATCGCAACATCGGTGAACGTTCCATCGTGATTGTTGTGATACAGCGCCGAGGACGTCGAATCGTTCGCGACATAAATATCAGGCCAGCCATCGTTGTCGAAGTCCGCGACCAGTACGCCGAGCGCATACGTGCCCTGCGTCTTGAGGATTCCCGCCTTCGCACTGACGTCGACGAAATTCCCTTTGCCGTCGTTGTGCAGCAGGATGTTCTTGCCGCCATCGAGCCCCGGAGGTCCGCAGGCGACTTTCAGATTCTTGTAGAGGCAATTGCCATCCTCGGGCACTGCGACCGTCTTCGGATCGAAGTCGATGTAGTTGCCGATGAAGATGTCGAGCCAGCCATCCTTGTCGTAATCGAGGAACGCGCAGCCCGTGTTCCAACGATTCAGCCCGGTCTTGGTCTTGCGCGTCGTCTTCGAGACACCGGTCTGCTCGGAAACATCAATGAAAGTGCCGTCGCCGCGATTGCGATAGAGGACGCAGTCGCCCCAATACGTGACGAGCAGATCGTCGAGACCGTCATTGTCGTAATCGCCTACGCAGCAGCCTTGCCCCCAACCCGTTCGCGCCAGGCCGGACTTCAAGGTCACATCCGTGAACGTGCCGTCGCGATTGTTCTTGAACAATCGGCTGATGGGCGCATCCGATTGCGTCCAGTGCGCGTCGAAGCGCGTGCCGTTGACGAAGAAGATGTCGAGCCAGCCGTCGTGATCGTAGTCGTAAAATGCCACGCCGCAACCGGTGGTCTCGAGCAGAAAGCGATTCTTGTTCTCGCGGCCGAAGATCGTTTTGGAACGAAGGCCCGCGCTATGGGCGACGTTGACGAATTGAACGTCGAGAGCAGGCGGAGCGTCCGCGCCGGATAGCAATTGATCGAGCGTGAAGACCGACGCAGTGCGGCAGATCGAACGGATCAGTTCGCGGCGGTTAGACTTCAGAACTTTCTCCCTTCGAGGCTCTTTCGAACGCGCGCGAGATTGTCCCGCGCCACTGTGTTCGAAGGATCGATTTTCAGCGCCCTTTCGAATGCCTCGGCGGCTTCCGGCAGTTTGCCGGCGGAAGCCAGCGCCGCTCCGAGATTGGTTGCGATCGCGCCGTTCGACGGATCGAGCTCGGCGGCTTTTCGGAAATACGGCAGGCTCTCGGGAAAGCGTCCTGCTGAGGCGTAGATGCGTCCCGCGAAGTTGCAAGCGTCGGCGTCCGACGGATTGGCGGCGAGGTGCGCTTCGATTTCTCTCAAAGCGTCCGCGGTCTTGCCTTGCGCGGCGAGCGTACGCGCCAGGTTATACCTGGCATTCTGATATCGCGGATCGAGCCGCAACGCCTGACGAAACTGCTCTTCGGCGGCTTCGAACTTCTCCGATTCAAACAACGCCACCGCTAGATTGTTGCGCGCCATCGCACTCGCCGGCCGGATTTCGACGGCTTCCGATAGCGGCGTCATTGCCTCCTCCGGATGGCCTTGCGCTTCGAGCGCCGCACCCAGGTTGAAGTGCGCGACGAAGTCCGCCGGGTACTTCTCGATGCGCCGCCGCATCACCGCTTCCTGCAAAATGAACCGCGGATCTTCGCTGCCGGCCTTGTCGGGAAGCACCTGGAACCAGACGTGCCCCATCTCATCCACACTGCGATTGCCGGCGACCACGCGACGCAACGGTCGAATGGGATTGCGCCGATTCGCGTCGGAGTTGTCATAACTGATCTTCATGGCGATGGTCGTTCCAGCGGGCAGATGAACCGGATCGCGGTAGGTGAACAACGCCTGCCAGTTGATATCCCAACGATTGATCTTCAACAGCGGACGCTTCGTGCCGTCGGGAAGCTCGGCCCACGCGTCGAAGTGATCGCCGATGTAGTGGGCGTGCGGATAACAGGCGAGCAGACTGACTCCCACAGGAAGTTTCAAGTGATCGGTGACGACGAAGTTCGCGTTGCCCGGAGCTACGTCGATCGCTCCATCGTGTTCCAGTTGGATCAGCATCGGATGCTTCGCCGGAACTTCGTTTGTGAAATACAGACCGACTTCGGCTTCGATCGTTTCAGGCCGTCCGGAGGGCTGCAGGTGCAGATTGACGATCAGATCTGAGCCGGGGTCGAGGCGCCAGGCCATCCCCGGGGGCTCCTGCTGCGCCGGCGAGCCGGGCTTCCAGAACAGGAAGTGCGAATCGGGGTCGAACTCGCCCGCTACCTCGGTCTCGACGTCCATACCTGGGAAGCCCGGTTGGCCGTCCTCACCGTCATGACGGCGCAATTGGCGCGAGCGATCAACAATGAGATTCGCGTGGTGCACGACCTTTCGATTGCCTGCCGGGCGCAGCTCGAAGGCGCGCACATATTTGGTTTCCGTGAGACTGACGGGCAGCACGAAGTTGCGGAATGCGTCGCCTTTTTCTGCAGGCAACTGATACGGCTTGGGCATCTTCACGATCAGGTCGGGAGTACCGAGTTGCCAGTCATCTGAGAAGTGCGGCGCCGGCGGCGCATCGGATGGATTTCCCTCCGCCGCTCCTTCGCGTACCCAGCGCGACAGCAGCGAAATCTGGATATCACTCAGCCGTGTCGATCCAGCGAAGTCGCCGTAACCCGGCTCCGGCATCCATGGCGGCATGTAGCGGCTGTGCGTGACCTGCACGATCTGCGATGCATGTTTGCGAACGTCACTAAACGCAATCAGCGGAAATGGTCCCACTCCGCCGGAGTGATGGCACGGCGCGCAGTGAACAAACAAAATTGGCGCGATTTGTTTCGAAAACGTCAGAGGCTCGGGCACTGTCGCGCCCCGGCAGCAAAGAGCTGCGGCGGCCAGCAGTAGCGCGCGCTGTGTTCGTATGATCACTGCTCCCTTCCATGATCTCGCAGAACGCAAGAAAAACCGGCGGGACTGTAACGTCCCGCCGGTTGGTTTGGTTAACAGCTCTAAGAACGGATCCTTAGAACTTGATCGTGCCTGAGAACTGCAACTGGCGCATGACGCCGCCCGCAGCGAGTCCTGTAATCTGACCGGCGCTCGGGCTCTGAACGTCGCCATTCGGCAACCCGAGGTTGGTGTGATTGAACACATTCTCCGCATCCGTACGAAGAATGAAGCTGAACCGTTCAGTCATCTTGAAGGTCTTCGCCAGAGTCATATCCTGTTGGATGAAATGAGGTCCGAACAGAGTATTGATCGGATAGTTGCCAAAGGTGTTCGCGCTCGGAATCAGGAACGTCGTTCCAATTCCGCCCACGAACCATTGGTTGCGATTGCCCTGTGCACCGGCGTAGGGATCACCGCTGCCGATGTTCGGACGATTGTTCGGACCCACGTTCGGCTGTCCGCCGGTCGAGCCGTAGTTCTCAAGTGTCGGCGAGAAGGGGAAGCCGCTGTAGTAGGTCGTGATACCGCTGATCCTCCAGCCGCCGAACACGTAGTCGATCGGTCTGCTGACGGAACCGCCGTACTTCAGGCCGCGCCCGAATGGAATGTCGTACGTCTGTGCGAGCGTCCACTGCTGCCGGGGAAGCGTGTTGCTGTAGCCTTGGCCGGCTGCGCGATCATATTCGAAGTAATAGTTGGAATCGTAACCCCAACCATCGCCGAATTGCCGTTGATACGTGTAACTGCCTTGCAGCGTCCAACCCTGCCATGCGGCCACTCGGAAGCTGGCCTGGAAGGAATTGTAATGCTCGTTCGAGCAGTCGCAATAATACGACAAATCATTCGTCCAGCCGAACTTCGTGTAGTACGGCCGATTCAAGTTCGTGTCGCTGACTCCCGGGATGAACAGCGGTTCGTTGGGATTGACCGTGTTGCTGGTTCCCATGAAGCCGTGCCGGTTCTGGTTGCCGACGTAAGCCGCCGTCAAGGCGATCTTGTTCGTCAACTGGTGCTGCACCGCGAAGTTGTATTGATACACTTCAGGACGCGTCACCTCTGCCGGGCGGAACTTCGGATTGATACCGGCGGGAAGCGGGAAGGTCCCGTTCTGTCCGACAACGATCGGCGCCAACGTCGGAGGACCCTGCGCCAGGTTGAACACATCCTGGAACGGAGCCGACGGTTGCACGCTCTGGTTCGAGAGCACCGGCGGATTCTGCGTCACGTTGTGGCCGAAGTTGGATCCGAACACGCCGAGGTCGTAGCCGATGCCGAATCCGGTGCGGATAACGGTCTTCGGTGCGATCTGATACGCGATGCCTAAACGGGGGGCGAACGCATGCCAATTCATGTTCTGGATGCCATGCGACGAGACGCCGCCTTGTCCGAACACATACATCAGGCCGTTGTTCAGATCGAGCGTTGCGCCGTTACCCGCGCCGTTGACACTCTCAGGGAACACCATTTCCCAGCGAAGTCCCATCGAAACGGTCAACTTTGCGTTGACGTGCCAGTCGTCCTGCGCGTACCAGAAGAGGCGCGGCTGATGTTCCATCGCATTCGTGCTCGAGCTGACGTACCGGCCAAAGTTGGTGACGTTACCGAGCAGGAAAGTCGCGAGACCAATACCGCCGACCGGGTTCGCACCGACGCTCAGCACCGATCCCGTATCGCCGGGGTTGAACGTGAGTTCGCCCGCGCGGTGGGTGTCGCTCGGTACGCGGAGGTTCGTCGCATAACGAAGGTCCGCGCCGAATTTGAAGCTATGCTTGCCCATGGTCTTGTGCAGATTGTCGACAAACTGATACTGGGTTTCCGTCTGCGTCAGCGGGCAGTTGCACGAGTTGACGCCGAGCGAATAACCGAGTTGGTAGCTGTCGTTCGGTGAGTTGACCGTGAAAGCGGGAAGGCCCGACGTGTAGGTCGAATCGAGGTTCAGTCCCGGAATTCCAGCGGCAGTCGCCGGCTGGGTTCCGTAGCCGTTCGGAACGTCGAACACGTGATAGCGCATGTATCCGAAGCGGACTTCGTTGATCAGCGTCGGACTCAACGTGCTCGTCCAACCGACAGCGACGCTCTGGTTTGAAGCGACCGAATTACCGGCGTACGTTCCAAATGAGGGGCCGCCGGCAGTCAGGCCGAACGCGCCCGGCGCCGTTTCGGTGAAGCCCTGATAGCTATAGCGCCCGAAGATGCTGTTGGTCGCGTTCAGGTAGTAATCGATGCGCGTGTTGTACGAATTCTGCGTGAACGCCGTGTCGCCGTTGGTGGCATAGTTGTTCACGAAGGGCGCGCCCGAAATCTGCTGGGTGTTGGGCAACGGCCAATAGGCAGCAATCGCCGCGGCCTGCTTCGAGAGCTGAGAGGCCGGAATCGTATTGTTTGCATAGGGCGTACGGCCAACGCCGGTAACGGGATTGCCGGTCGAGGGGTCATAGATCTGATAGTTCGGATTGAAGGCCAGCCAGTCGCTGAAATTGCCGCTGCGATTGAGCGCTGTCGGAACGCTAGTAACGACTGAGCCGCCCTTCGCAGCGCGATTGAACTGCATATCGCCGAAGTAGAACAGCTTGTCCTTAATGATTTTGCCGCCCACCGAGCCGCCGAATTGATTCTGGCGATAGAGCGCCGCCGGCAATCCAACAAACGGATTCGCCGCGAACGTCGTGAAGCCCGGAGTGTTCAATTGCAAATATTCGAACACGTCACCATGGATCGCATTGGTGCCCGACTTGGTCGAGTACGAAGCGATGCCGCCGCCGATGTAGGAAAACTCGGCGTCGAAGTTCTGCAGCGCCTGCCTGACTTCCGACACGGAGTCGAACGTCGGGTTGATGACGATGATTCCGAGAATCGGATCCTGGTTCGTGGTGCCGTCGAGTTCATATCCCATCGAGTCGAACAACTGGCCGTTGACTACCATCTGCACGCTGCCTTGCGGATTTTCATCCGAAGCGTGCTGCCAGCCGATCTTCGCTGTGCCTGGTTCCAAAAGCTCCATCGACTGCAGGTTGCGGCCGATGTTCGGAAGGTCGTTGACTTCCTTCGCCGAGAACGTCTGCGCGACGTCGGCACGATCGGATTGAAGCAACGGCGCAGCCGCGGTCACTTCCACTTCGGTGGTGACTTCGCCGACTCGCATCGCCGCGTTGAAGCGGGTCACTTCGTCGACGCGGACGTCGAGTTTGTCGGAGACGACTCTCGAAAATCCCGGTGCCTGGATCGTAACGGTGTACGTATCGGGGATCAACTGCCCTTTGGTGTAGGTGCCAGACGAGTCCGTGGTGACCTCGAAGCGGGTACCTTTATTGACGTCTGTGATGGTGACTTTTGCCCCGGCAACAACGGCCCCTGCGGGATCCGTGATGGTGCCGATAATACTGCCGAAGACCTGTTGGGCGTAGCTCAACGTAGTGCTGAAGCACACTGCGAGAACCATACCGATCAGGAGCATGCGGCTACGGTGCCTTGACATGACTATTCTCCTTCTCGCCTGTAGGGCGAAGCGGCCGAGACTGAACCGCGTTCGTACCCAAGCTGTCTTGCTGACTATATACCACCCAGTACTAGGTGTCAATACCGATTGGGATTCACCAGATCAGACCCACTCGCACGAGCTGACATCAATCTGCAACCGGAGCGCAACATGATTCGGATCGGCGCCCGTCTATTTCTTATGGCCCTCTCTGAGGGTCTCAGCCTGCTCGGCTTCCTTCTTCTTCTTGATCGCGGCGGCTTCAGCGAATGCTTGCTTGCTGCCTTCGATGTCGCCCTTCGTTCGAAGGATCTGTCCGATCATGTTGAATGGTCCAGGATCCTGAGGCAGCAGCCGAGCCGCTTCCTGCAAGGACTGCAAGGCTCCATCGAAGTCGCCCTTCTGCTTCAACGCGGAACCCAATAGATAATGGGCTTGGCCGTAGTCCGGACGCTGCGCGACAGCGGCGCGCATCTGCTTCGCCGTCTCATCCGGATCCCCTAACTGCCACACCGTCATGCCGAGAGTATAGTGCGCCTCGGGCAGATCGTCGTTGATGCGAATCGCCTCTTGAAACTCGCGTTTCGCGGCCTCGAGCTGGTCCTGTTGCTTCAGCGCGAGACCGAGATCGTAATGCGCGACTGCGGACGTTGGATCGATTCCGGTCGCTGTCCGAAACTGGTCTTCCGCTTTTTTGTAGTCGCCCGTCTGCAGGTACGTGAAACCCATGTTGATCATCGCGCCAGTGTTGCGAGGATCCATCTCGAGCACCTTGCGAAATTGCACGAGCGCCTCTTCAGGCTGGCGAAACTGAACCAGCATGAAGCCGTAACTGTTGCGAGCGTTCAGATCGTTCGGATTCAGAACAACAGCCTGCGCGAATGCATCGCGGCATTCAGTTTTGGGGCCGGTCTGTTGCAGCGACAATCCAAGAGAGTTCCACGCGGCGGCGTTATGAGGATCGAGCGTCGTTGCGATTTTCAGTTCCTTCACGGACTCTTCATAGTGCGCGACTTCATAAAACGAAACGCCCAGTTTCACGTGATAATCGGCGACCGTGGACGCCAGTGCCACTGCCGATTGCAGCAGCGGGATCGAACGATTTGGATCCTTGTCCAGCCAGTACAGTACTCCCAAATGGAAGTAAGCCGAGGCCAGTTTTGGATCGAGTTCGATGGCCCGTTCGAAGTGCGGCTTGGCCTCAGGGCCTCGCTTCAAAACGGCCAGCAGAAATCCGATTTCATCCTGCAGTTCTGCTGACGCCGGATCGCCCGCCGCGGCCTTCTCCGTCAGAACCAAGGCCCCGGCGGCATCGCCCTTCGCCTTGAGCGCAGCCGCCTGCTGCCTGAGTTCCGCAATGTCCTGGGCATCCACAAGGGGGACCAGCAGACATACGGCAAGCATGGCGAAGCGGTGAAACATGGGGCTGATCGCCATTATACTAAGGGCATGTTTGGGACGATGGCGGTGCTGCTCGCGGCGTTCGCGATGCTCGCGAACGATCATACGGACGGCGTGGCGCTCTATAAGCAGCGGCAGTTCGCGAAGACGATCGAGGTGCTCGGGCGCGCCGTCGCCACTGAGAAGCCCGGCAGTCCGGAATACCGCGAGTCCGCTGTGATCCTCGGTCAGAGTTACTACCTGCTGGCCCGTTTACCCGAGGCCTCCGCCTGGTTGCAGAAGGCTGTGGACGACGGCGTCCGCATCAACGAAGTCTTTTATATGCTTGGCAATTGCTACATCCAGCAGCGCAATCCCGTGAAGGCGCGCGCGGCTTTTGCGGCGATGTTCGAGGTGCCTGCTGAGTCCGCCGCCGCCCACCTGTTGACCGCCCAGTTCATGGTCCGCCAGGAGTTTGAGGAACTCGCAGCGAAGGAACTCGACCGCGCGCTCGAGCTCGATCCGAAGATCCCACAGGCGCACTATCTGGTCGGGATCATGGCCATTTTCCGGAACGATCTCGACA
>DASXZC010000521.1:0-1541 GCA_036502165.1 Bryobacteraceae bacterium | reverse complement strand
GTAACGATCCGGTTAATTTATCCCTCTTACTCTCGTGATTGAATCCACGTCGACGGCGGAATCCGCTTCCAGCAGCTCTCAGGAGGACGTGCTGCGCGCTATCGCGCACGAAATCCGACAACCGCTGAGTACTATTGAGTCGATTGCGTATTACCTGTCGCTTGCGCTGCCGGATAACGACGACCATCGCGAACAGCTCGCGCGCGTGCAGCAACTGGTGGAGCAATCCAATTGGATTCTTTCAAACGGATTGGGACTGGCTGATTCGCGCCGGGCGGAGCCCGAGACGATCGACATGGAAGAACTGATCACGCAGACAATCTCCGATCGGCCGGTGGCGATGGATTTGCCGGTCGAGTGCGAATTTGCCGCCCAGCTTCCGAGGGTAGAACTCGATCCCGCGTACGGGCGGGAGCTGATCGAGAATCTGCTCGGGCTGTTCCGGCAGATTGCGACCGAGGCTCATCCGGCGCGATTGCGAACTACGAGCGGTCTTGACGGAGTCGAGATTGACGTGTCCAGCACCGTGCCCGGCTATCGTTCGGCTGCCGCGCTTCCTCCTGGATCCGCGTTGAGCCTGGAATGCGCGCGTCGCATTGCGGCAATGCACGGCGGTTCCGTCGACCACTCGATCGATCCGGTGAGTGGGATTCGGGTTCGCGTGATGCTACCATGAAGTTTCCCCGACATGGCTGTTGTTGTTCCGGACATCCTCGCTCGCATTGTCGATCATAAGCGCACTGAACTGCGAAACACTTCAGAGCATCGCGCCAGGCTTGAGAGGAACGCTGCGGATCGCACGGATGTTCGGAATTTCCGAGTGTCGTTAACCGCGTCCGAGCCGGCCATCATTGCTGAGATTAAAAAAGCTTCGCCGAGCAAGGGAATGCTCGCGGAGCAATTCGATCCGGGGGCGATCGCGGGTCTGTATTCGTCGGGCGGCGCGGCCGCGCTCAGTGTTTTGACGGATCGCGAGTTTTTCAAAGGCTCGCTCGACGACCTCCAGTCGGCAAGGCGTGCTGTCGAACTGCCGGTTTTGAGAAAAGATTTTACTATCGATGAATTGCATGTGATCGAGGCGGCGGCGCATGGAGCCGACGCGATTCTACTGATCGCCGCGCTACTGGATGAATCGCAACTGCGGCGATTTCGCGAGTTGGCGGCGCATTATCGGATGGCGTCGCTGGTGGAGGTCCATGACGACGAAGAACTCGACCGTGCGTTAGGATCGGGTGCGGAAATCGTCGGCGTGAACAACAGGAATCTGCATACGTTTGAAGTGACGCTCGAAACGTCGTTGCGGCTGGGCGCGAAAATTCCTGCTAGCGTCGTGAAGGTGACCGAGAGCGGGATTCATTCTTCGGCTGACGTGAAGAAATTGAGCGGATTTGACGCCTTCTTGGTCGGCGAACATTTGATGAAATCGGCGGATCCGGCGGCGGCGCTGCGCGAGTTGCGGTCATGATGATCAAGATCTGCGGGATCACGCGGCGTGAGGATGCGGAGGCGGCGGTGGAGGCGGGAGCATCGGCGCTGGGATT
>DASXZC010000520.1:0-8558 GCA_036502165.1 Bryobacteraceae bacterium | reverse complement strand
TTCCATGTCAACAGGAACGGATGCGACTTGCCATCCGCCGTCGCTCCCGCGGCTTGAAATGTCACGACCGGCAAATTGCGGTAGCGCTCGATTCCGTCGCCGACGAGCTTTTCAAGATTCGGCAAGCTCGTCGCAGCGCGGTGCGATCCACCGGTCGAGGTCGACAACTGCGCGAGGTTCAAAAGGTACTTCGGATCGCTGCGGGTCATGCCGATCGAATCGATCACGACATGCTGCTTGCCGGCTTCGGCGATCACTTCGCCGAGCGTATGCCGCGACCCTTCATCATGCCCGTCGGAAATCACAATCAGGCGCCGGGCGATTGGAGTTTCAGGATATTTTCCCAGAACCTCGAGCAGTCCATCCCATAGCCGCGTCAACGTCCCGCGACTCTTCAATCCGGCGAGCGCAGCCTTCACCTGATCGGGCGAATCGTTCCAATTGGTTTCCCATTTGGTCTCGTCGGCAACGGTTGCGATCGCGGCGCGATCCTGTAACCCAACTTGGGATGCGAACTTCACGAGGCCCGCGCGGATTGCATTCAAAGGGCCGCCCAGCATGCTTCCGCTGACGTCGAGCATCACGACGGCTGCCATGCCGTAACCCGTTTCGGCGAGGGTTTGGACTTGAGTCCCGGGCGATGCGGCGCCTGTTCCGTTGTCGCCTTGCAGCGCGAATGATGCGGGATCGAGAGAAGCCTTGGCCGTTTCCGGTGGAACGTCCACCAGCACGCGGACTTTCGGGAACTCGGTCGAACTCGTGTACAACGGTCCCGCATGGAGCGAACGCGCTTGCACCGCCGGTGTTTGAGCCATGCCCAACACGCACACGGCCACGGCCGCACACATCACGATCATCTGAAATCGACGGCGCATCGCCACGTCCTTCTGTTGATTGAGTCGCATCTCACCGTTTCGGTGGCGGCGGAGCCGGCGGCATCAATTTGAGTGTCATCTTCAATGCCTTGAATTGCACAGTCTGCTCGCGCAGCGGAGTCGTGATCTTCACGGTCGCCAGTTCGTTCCGCAACACCTGCGCGCGCTCTTCGGTCGCCGGATGATCGGAGAGCATCACGTCGATCGCGTTCTTGTGACCTTCCAGCTTCTGCAGCCGAGTGAAGAATTTCAGCAATCCGTTGGGATGCCAGCCGGCGCGTAACATCTCATAAAAGCCCAGCAAATCCGCTTCCGATTCGTTCTCGCGGCTGTACTTCAATTGCGCCAGCATCACGATCGGACCGCCTAAAGCCTCGATGATCTGTTCGACGATCGTGTTGTCGAGCAACAGATTCTTCTTGATCTTTTCGTATAGATTCCTCGCCACGAACATTGCCGTGAGCTGATTGGTCGTGTGCCGCGCCACGATGTGACCGACTTCATGAGCCAAGGCTCCGACCATCTCATTCTCGTCCTCGACGAACTCGAGCAATCCGCGCTGAAGGTACAAGGCTCCGCCGGGAATCGCGCTCGCATTAATCTCTGAGGAGTTCACTACTTTCACACGGTAGGGCCAGTTCGGCTTTTGTGACGCCGCACCCAATCTCTTGACGATGTCGGTGACATAAGCGTCGATCGCGGGGTTGTGGAGGATCTGGACCTTCGCTTCATATTGCGCTGCGAACTTGCGCCCCAGCGCGATCTCTTCCGCCTCAGTCAGTGTGTTGTACGACGGAACCGTTACTTTCGGCTCGGAAGCCTGAGCCAAAGCGGAGCCGACCAGCAAGCCGAGACACTCGCGCCGGTTCGGATGAAACCTGTTTGTCGGGAGCATGTCTAGCATTATGCCTAAAACGGAGCGTCACATTCACGCCCACCCGGCCCACACAGAAGCGTGTTCATGCGAATGAGATCGAAAACGGCGGCCGTGTTCGCCGTGTTTAGTACCGCCGCGATTGCCGGCACAGGCGACGCGATTCGAGTGGAAAGCGGTCTTCTCACCGGCATAGCGGGAGCAAGGCCAGGCGTGCGGGTCTACAAAGGCGTTCCCTATGCGGCGCCGCCGATTGGCCCGCTGCGTTGGAAAGAACCGCAGCCCGCTGCTAAGTGGACAGGCATCCGAAAAGCCGATCAATTCGGACCTTCGTGCACGCGCGGCGTTTCGAAGTACATGCCCGCTCCTTATGGAATGAGCGAGGATTGTCTGCACCTCAATATCTGGACTCCGGCGAAGACATTGGCTGACGGACTGCCGGTGATGGTGTGGATTCACGGGTCCGGATTCTTCGATGGCGCGGGCACCGAGCCGCGCTACGATGGCGAATCGCTCGCAAGCAAGGGCGTCATCGTCGTCACCTTCAACTATCGCTTGGGAATTCTCGGATTTCTCGCGCATCCGGCGCTCGCACGGGAATCGGCGCATCATTCCTCCGGCAACTACGGCTTTCTCGATCAGGTCGAAGCTCTCCGTTGGGTGCATCAGAATATCGCAGCCTTCGGAGGGAATCCGGATAGAGTGACCATCTTCGGCCAATCCGCAGGAGCGATGTCGGTGAGCGCCCTGCTTGGGTCGCCACTGACGCGTGGCTTGATTGCGGGCGCCATTGGCGAAAGCGGATCTTTTTTCGGTCCCATTCTCAAGCCGATGACGATGGCGGAGGCTGAAGCCGCGGGCGTGAAATATGTCAGTAGTCATTCGGCGGCGGCGCCGGCGGATTTGCGCAAAATCCCCGCTGAACAGCTCGTTGAGCCATTCGGGACCAACGACATTTACAACGGGCCCGCTATCGTCGATGGTTACTTTCTGCCCGCGCCGTTGAAAGACATTTATGCCGCGGGCAAGCAGCAGCACGTCCCGCTGCTGACTGGCTTCAATAGCGACGAAATGTCCGCCGCGATCATTTCGAAAACGATGTCCGTTCGGGAGCTCCGCGATCAGTTGTTTTATTTCCTGCTGGAGTGGGACGATGAGAACTACCGGGACGATCAGCCGCAATTGATGACGGCGTACGCGGCCAACACCGACCAGGCCGCCGAGATCGCAAACCGCGATTTCATGGCGGATCAATATACTGGTTATGCAACCTGGAAGTGGATCAACCTCCACACAAAGACGAGCGCCAAGCCTGCGTTCCGTTATGTGTTCAATCGCCTTTCTCCGCCGCTGAAGACGGCTACAGATAGTCAACTTGGTCCACGCGCACTCGGTGCGCGAGCGTCTTCCGAAATCGAGTACGTCTTCGGCACGCTCAATTCGAACGAACGTTTTTCATGGCGGCCCGACGACTTCAAGGTCTCGGAACTGATGCAGTCCTACTGGACGAATTTCGCCAAGACCGGCGATCCGAATGGACCCGGACTGCCGGTCTGGGGCGCGTACACCAACAAGAGCGGACCGCAAGTGATGACGCTCGATCTCAATTCCCGGTCCGCACCGGAAGCCCATCGCGACCGCTACATCGCGCTCGATCGCATTTATTCGAAGAATGTCAAAAAGAGGCGCTGACATCACAGTCCGCGCCGAGTCTGCCAGAATACGAACAAGGTAGATTCATGTCAATCCAAACCAAACCGATCCATGCCGCAACGGCCGCAGTTGTATCGGCCGTCCTCTCGCTCTCGATCAACGCCGCGAGCCTTTCACCGGAGCACTTGCGCGTCCATGTGGACGGCGGTGTCGTCGAAGGCACGGCTGGTACGAAGCCGGGCA
This sequence comes from Bryobacteraceae bacterium, assembly GCA_036502165.1. Classification (GTDB taxonomy): domain Bacteria; phylum Acidobacteriota; class Terriglobia; order Bryobacterales; family Bryobacteraceae; genus F-183. The sequence goes on along the minus strand of DASXZC010000520.1, from coordinate 4,913 downwards.
TCCGCGTCTTCAAGGGCATCCCCTACGCTGCTCCTCCGGTTGGCACGTTGCGTTGGAAGGAACCGCAGCCGGTTGTGAAGTGGAGCGGAGTTCGCATGGCCGATCATTTCGGGCCACGCTGCATGCAGGCGCCGATCTATTCGGACATGATCTTTCGCGACACCGGCAACCGTGAGGACTGTCTGCAGTTGAACGTCTGGACTCCCGCCAAGTCGCCATCCGACCGCCTGCCCGTCATGCTGTGGATCCACGGCGGAGGCTTTCAAGCAGGCGCCAGTTCGGAGCCGCGCCAGGATGGCGAAGTGCTCGCAACGAAGGGCGTGATCATTGTCAGCATCAACTACCGGATGGGGATCTTCGGATTCTACGCGCATCCCGATTTGACGAAGGAATCGGCGCATCATGCTTCCGGCAACTATGGCCTGCTCGATCAGGCGCAGGCTTTGAAGTGGGTGCATCACAATATCAAGGCGTTCGGCGGCGATCCGGCGAAGGTCACTGTTTTCGGCGAATCCGCCGGTTCGTTCTCGGTGAGCGCGCTGATGGCGTCGCCGACATCGCGAGATCTGATCGCGGGAGCGATCGGCGAAAGCGGAGCCTTCTTCGGACCCACGCTCGCCGCCATGAGTCTCGCCGACGGTGAGGTGCAGGGCGTCAAATTCGCATCGACGCAATCCGCCGATCTGGCGGGCCTTCGCGCGATACCCGCGGACAAACTCCTAGAGGCTGCGAAAGTCAAAGGGGTCGGTTTCAATCCGATTATCGACGGATATTTCTTCCCCGAATCGCCGGCCGCGATCTTCGCCTCCGGCAAGCAAAGCCACGTTCCGCTGCTCGCGGGTTGGAACTCGGACGAAATGCCGTACATGGTTCTGATGTCGAAGGACAAGCCAACGCCGGAGAAGCTGGCCGCACAATTCCACGACAAATATCCGGCTGAGGCGAACACCCTCACGGCCGCCTACGCGGCGTCGAATGACCAGGAAGCCATGCAAGCCGCGCGCGAGTTGTCGAGCGATCAGTTCATCGGCTACTCGACGTGGAAGTGGATCGACACGCAGGCCCGCACTGGGGAGAAGCCTGTCTATCGCTACTCCTTCAGCCGCGTGCGTCCTTCGAAACCGGGCGCGATGATGGGGCCAATCAAAGCTTCCGAGCTAGGAGCTGTGCACGCTTCCGAAATCGAGTACGTCTTCGGAGCGCTCGATTCGAACAAGACCTTCGACTGGCAGCCGGACGATTACAAAGTGTCGGAGTTGATGCAGACGTATTGGACGAACTTCGCGAAGACAGGCGATCCGAACGGGCCGGGCGTTCCTAAGTGGGGCACATATTCCGGCCATGACGATGGCCGCCAAGTAATGCATCTCGATGTCGGTGCGCATTCGGCGCCAGAGACGCATCGCGATCGTTATGAGGCGCTGGACAAGGCGTACGCGGCGGCGGCACCGGCATCGGCATCGGCGAGTAAGTAGTCAGTCCTGGACGAAGGTCTCACGCGGAGGCGCGAAGGCGCAGAGATCGTTTCGCGGAGCAAATCGGGCGCCCGTGCAGGCGGAGTTCGGGTTCACCGCGTGCAAGGGCGCCTCGATTCGACGACGGGTTCGCCGAAATATCTGGGCATTATTCAATTTTCAAAGATCTGCTGGCCGGCTCGGGCTGCGATTCTCGTCGTTGACGGTTAAAAGGCAGGTTGGCCACTGCTGACGCGGTGTGATTCACCGCTTTTTGATGGGCCGGAACACTCCGATGGAGTCGCTGATGTTGATCGGCGTCACTGATTTGGTGTCCGGCTTGGGTTCGTTTCGTTGTAGGGGCTGCACGCCGATGGGTTGCTCGTCGTGCTCCTCTTGTTCTTCCTCTTTTAAGTCCTCGATGGGGTCGAGCGTGTCCAGGGCTGGACGCTCATAGGGTAGGACAGAGTCCGGATCATGTCTTCGCTTTAGGCGGTTGGTCTCGAGCTTGTAGAAATTCGTGAGTGTCGTGTTGAACTGGTGCTGCAGCGTCCCCATGTAGCGGCGCAGCAAATCGAGGCAGTGCGTGGCGCTGAGCGATACCTTCCAGGCTTCGACAATGAATCCGATGCCGTCGATGTCCGAGAAACTGTTCGCGATTTTCTCGGCGCTGCAACCCACTTCCATATTCAGGACGCAGGTTTCCATCATGACCATGCGCTCGAGGCGCCAGTCGAGGTTCGCGATTTTCTCGACGAGGCGGAGTTCGGATTTACTGCCGGGGCGGAGGTCTTCGATGAAGCCATCGCATACTTCCTTGTATTGGGCGGGATCCTCTGTCACGAGGAGCGTGTGTTCGGTGCAAGTCAGTCCATGGAGGATAGCGTTTTTGGAGGCGCGCAGTTTGCCGGCGGCGGTGGTGGGTCCACAGGATTTGCATCCGTTGGCGCGGGAGGCGGCGATTTGGGCCGGCGTGCGAGGCTTGGCCGTTTTTGCGGGCGAGTCCGGTTTCGGGTCGCCGGCGTTGAGCAATTTTGAGGGGTTCATGGTGGCGTTGCGAGCTCCTTGAGACGAGAAGTTGGATGGGAAAGCGGGTATCGCCTTCCGAAAGGAAGCTAACGCGGACACGTTTCGGATCGGCGGTCGTTTTGGGGTTAACTCATTGGGGTAACTGGAGAAAAAGTTTTGGGTTCGGCTGCGAACCGCGAAATCGGGGTGCGGCGTTTGTGAACGCCGGGCGATCCGTTCTGGGACCTGGTGACGAAAGTCTCACGCGGAGGCGCAAAGGTGCAAAGAACGCTTTTGGACCGCCTACCGCGATGACGCTGTCCCGGAACGCATGACGATTTGCCCGGCATTCAGGTTCAGGGATGAATCTCTCGTCGAGAAGATGGCGAGATAATCAAGCCTTGGAAGCGTCACGACGACCGGACATAGAATCGCAGCGCCAAGCGAACGAGATCGCCTGGGACGAGCGCCTCCAAATGATCGACTGGTCGCAGTACGACACCGCGTACGGAATAGCGACGGAGGTTCCTGAACAGCTTCGAAAGCTCCGCTCTAGGATTCAAGCGGACGCATTGTCGGCATCGCGCGATCTATGGTGCGGATTGTGCCATCAGCACGTCCAGATCGCATCAGCTTCACTTCCAGCACTGCCTTTCCTTATCGAAGTCTTCGCGACTGCCGGGGACGAACTTCGAGTTGAGATTCTGGATATCCTTCTCGGACTGGCGATCACATCCAATCCAGTCAGCCTTGCGGAATTTGCGAAAGCGACTGGGAGTGACCCGGCTCCCCTTCCCTGGATCGCCGAAGTGCGTTCGGCCCTCATCCAGGAATTGCCCCGAATCGCTCCGTTGAGAACTTACGCCAACCAGTACATTGCGGACTTTTCCACGGCGTTCGTTGAGGAGTTACTCGTCGCGGGTCGATCGCCTGAGCCGCAGTTCCTTCGAACCAAGGACCTCCAAAGTAACTTCGACGACGCCGCTGCCGCATTCGCGAAATTTGTACACACACAAAGCTATCCGCCGTTCTTGATGTGGGTGAAGCAAACGGATGTGGTCCTATTCAGATGGAGGGGAGAGTTGAGAAACTATGTCTGGAAAGGCGATCAGCGGGATCGCTACGACCAAGCCAGATCTGAATATCAAAGCGCCATCTTTAACGGAGCCGGCGTAGTGTTCGAGGCGAAGTGCATGGCTGCTCGCAGGACCATATGCCGGGTGTTCGTTCCCGACGATGCCCAAGATGCAGAACAACGAATGGTTCCCAAGACGGGCGTGAAGTACTCAGCTGCCACCAATCCGCTGCCCGTCGTGTTGATCCAAAACAAGTTCTTGTGGCGGATCGTGCGATGGCTCTCTCGGAATTCACCCTCGGTCTGGGCTTAGCGATTCTTCGGCCCACTCGCGATCCGCCGTGTTCGAAGGGCCGCAGCGACCTTCTTCCGCCCTCAGTGGTCACCCCAAATCCGGCCATTTAAGTGACGAAAGTGCTTGGCAAGCGGCTGTACCTTCCCAGTTGCCCCAATCGTCGGGCGACCCGTCCTTCCCTTTGCCTGTGTTGTTGCTCTAACTGCTTGTTGGCGTTGGGGTCAAGGCCAAGCGTAGCGAGCCGAAGGGAAGCCTTGAGGCCAACGGCTGCAAGCGGTATCCAATCATGATCAGGCGAAGGGAAGACGCGCGTTTAAATGGCCGGATTTGGGGTGACCACAAATGGCCGGATTGGGGTGACCGCTGAGGCAAATCAGAGTCCTGACGATGGCACAATCCACTCTCCTCGAGGACCAGACGTCTCAAATCTGCTCGCGCTTCACCCGCACATAAGTCGCAGCCTGACTCGATCCGCGATACACCAGAGTCATAGCGACTGCGCGATGCCTTCGAAGCAACGACCGCCGCTTACTCCGATCGCTTGACTGCTACACGGCTCAGGCCCGCTCAGCGCTCGCAACGGCGATATTCTTTGTTGATCTGAGAACCGCCGGCTCGACCCAAAAGATATCGGAATTCACTCCGTTGCAAAATCCACTCGGATCGACGACCGCGCCGTCTTAGATCTGTTTTGCACCTAACAGCTCCGCGCCGAACTCATATTCATCCCAATCCCGCTAAGTTGAAATCGCTCGACCCGCGAAGCATCGAATGACAACTTGTCACAACCCACTCGACTCAAGGACCACGACTTCTCAGATTTGCTCTCTCGCTCCACGGCTTAGAGCCCGATCCTTTCATATTGCCCTGTCGTCCGTCCGCCGCGTATCGCATAACTCGATCCGCGAGACATCGAATCGCAACCATTGCACTGTCGACTCGGTCGAACACTGCGACCTTCTCAGATCTGCCTTCCCGCTCCACAAATCAAAGCTGCTCGCGCGCCCATCCGCCAACCGCTACATTCTGCCCGATCCTTTCAAATTGCCCGGTCGTCCGCGGCCGCGAATCGCATGGCTCG
>DASXZC010000519.1:0-3256 GCA_036502165.1 Bryobacteraceae bacterium | reverse complement strand
GGGGCGCGTTTTACAGTCGATTTGCCGCTTGCGGAACTGAGTGCGGTTACAGCCGAAGCATCGGGCGAGGTGCGGGCGTGAAGGCGGCGCGGATCCTGATCGTCGATGATGAGCCGTCGATCCGCGAGTCGCTGAAGGGCGTCCTCGAGGATGAGGGTTATTCGTGCCATACGGTTCCGAGTGGCGAGGAATGTTTGCTCGAACTGGCGCGGCAGGCGTATGAAATCGTGATGCTCGATGTGTGGCTGCCGGGGCTCGATGGGCTCGAGACGTTGCAGCAGATTGAAGAGATCGGGGCGCCGGAGCGTCCGGAGGTGATCATCATTTCGGGCCACGGCAGCATCGAAACGGCCGTGAAGGCGACGAAGTTGGGGGCGTTCGACTTCCTCGAAAAGCCGTTGACGATCGCGAAGGTCACGGTCGTCGTGAAGAATGCGCTGCGGCAGAAGCGGCTGCAATCGGAAGTGCAGAGGCTGCGGGCGGAAGGGGCGGAGGAGCCGCGGATTATCGGCGAGAGCGTCCCGATGAAGGCGCTGCGGCAACAGTTGGGATTAATGGCGGCGACCAATGGGCGCGTGCTGATTTACGGCGAGAGCGGGACGGGGAAGGAGTTGGTGGCGAGGGCGATCCACGCGAGGAGCAGGCGCGCGGATGAGACGTTCGTCGAGGTCAACTGCGCGGCGATCCCCGAGGATTTGATCGAGAGCGAGTTATTCGGGCATCGCAAGGGAAGCTTTCCGGGCGCGGTTGAGGACAAGATCGGCAAGTTCCAAAAGGCTGATGGCGGCACGTTGTTCCTCGATGAAGTCGGCGACATGAGTTTGCGGACGCAGGCGAAGGTGCTGCGTTCGCTCGAGGAGCAGCGGTTTGAGCCGGTGGGCGCGGCGGAGTCAATCCAGGTCGATGTCCGAGTGATCGCGGCTACGAATAAGAATCTCGAACAGGAGATCGAGCGGGGGAATTTCCGCGAGGATCTGTTCTATCGGCTGAACGTGATTCCGTTTCATGTGCCGACGCTGCGCGAGCGGATCGAGGACGTGGGGCTGCTGGCTGATTATTTCCTCAATGAATTCACGACGGCGTATGGGCGCAAGCCGAAGGAGTTGACCGAGGATGCGTATGCATCGCTCGAGGCGTATGCGTGGCCGGGGAATGTGCGTGAGTTGCGGAATTTAATGGAGCGGATTGTGATCATGAATCCGCAGACGCGAGTGGATGCGCGGCACATCCCGTTGCAGCAGGCGCGTGGGGGACGGGCGGTGGCGCATGGGGTCGATGGATCCGCGAGCCTGCAGGATGTGCGGGAGACGGCGGAACGCGACTACATTCTACGCAAGCTGGAAGAGGCGAAGGGGAACGTCACGCGCACGGCGGAGATGTTGGGGCTCGAGCGCAGTAATCTGTATCGCAAGATGAAGACGTTGGGGATCGCGCCGAAGGACTGAGGCCGCCGAGGCTGATTTTTTCTCTTGAGTTTCCGCACAATTTGGTTTACGATCAAATTGCGTGAAACAAGCGTTCCAACCCGGTGTCGTCTGCGGAAATCCTCTGCAGTATGCGGTGACCTGACCGCTTGGAATAACATCCTATTTCAAGAAGGCGGCCACCAGGGTGGTCGCCTTTTTTGCGTTTACGCTTAATTGTTTGTTTAATTGGCGGGCTGGCTTCCTAATCGAAGTCTACCGCCCGTAGTGTGATCTTAGACGGAAGTGAGGAATGAACGTATGGCCAACAAAAGTCTTTTCGCGAGCTTGCGGGACAAGCTAATTCCGAGGACGAATGCCGTCAATTCGGAGAACGCTCCTGCTTACTCGCTGGCGCCGAAGCAGGCGTTGGCACAGTACGCGGCGACGGGCTGCTTTGGACGGACGTTCTACGCGAGCGCCGAGGATCAGTTGCAGCGCGTGCTCAAGCTGTGCGATGCGTCGGGGCCGGAGTTTGTCGCGAAGGTCGCGGTGTACAGCCGGACGCAAGCCTTGATGAAGGACATGCCGGCCATGCTGTGCGCGTGGTTGTCGGCACGCGACGCGCGGCGGCACGAGGCTGTGTTTGCGCGCGTGATCGACAATACCCGGATGCTGCGGAACTACGTGCAGATCCTGCGTTCGGGCGTGGTGGGGCGGAAGTCGCTGGGTTCGGCTCCGAAGCGGTTGGTGCGGGAGTGGCTCGCGGCGCGCGATGAGGATGCCTTGTTTGCGTCGAGCGTGGGGCAGAATCCGTCGCTCGCGGACATCCTCAAGATGGTTCATCCGAAACCGGGTGGGCCGCAAAGGGAAGCGTTCTACGGCTACATGATCGGGCGCAAGCACGATGCCGCTGCGTTGCCGAAGCTGGTGACGGAGTTCGAGCGGTTCAAGGCGGGCGAGGCCGGGGTGCGCGTTCCGGATCTTCCGTTCACGATGCTGTCGGCGCTGCCGCTCAGCAATGGTGATTGGATCGAGATCGCAAAGAATGCCTCGTGGCAGACGACGCGTATGAATTTGAATACGTTCGAGCGTCATGGGGTGTTTTCGGATCCGGAGGCGGTGCGCGTGATTGCGGACCGGTTGCGGGATCCGGGTGAAATCAAGCGGGCTCGCGTGTTTCCGTACCAGTTGCTGACGGCGTTCACGAACGTTTCGGCGACTGTGCCGGGGAGCGTGAAGGACGCCTTGCAGGACGCGATGGAACAGGCGATCGAGAACGTTCCGCGGATCGAAGGCACGGTGGTGGTGTGCCCGGATGTGTCGGGCTCGATGAAGAGTCCGGTGACGGGAAGCAGGAAGGGTGCGACTTCGGTGGTCCGCTGCATTGACGTGGCCGCGCTGGTGGCGGCGTCGGTGAAGCGGAAGAATCCGGGGGCCATTGTGCTGCCGTTCGAGCAGGAGGTCGTGGAGGTCGATTTGAATGCGCGCGACAGCGTGATGACCAATGCGGCGAAGCTTGCTTCGATTGGCGGAGGCGGGACGAACTGCAGCGCTCCGGTGAAGCGGTTGAATGAGTCCGGGACCAGGGCGGATCTGGTCATCTTCGTTTCGGATAACGAATCGTGGACGGATCGGGGACGCGGGTTGGGAACGGCTCTCATGGCCGAGTGGGGCGGATTCCGGCAGCGGAATCCGAAGGCGCGCCTGGTGTGTTTGGACGTGACGCCGAACCGGACGACGCAAGCGGCTGAGAGGGCGGACATCCTGAATATCGGGGGATTCTCCGATCAGGTGTTCGGGCTGATTTCGGCGTTTGCGGCGGGCGAGCTCGAGGCTGGGCATTGGGCGTC
>DASXZC010000518.1:0-2103 GCA_036502165.1 Bryobacteraceae bacterium | reverse complement strand
AGCCGCCGAGCACCGCGCCGAGGATGATCCACAGCGTCCCTGGCAAATATCCGAATTGCGCTGCAAGCGTCGGTCCAACCAACGGACCCGGTCCCGCGATGGCTGCGAAATGATGACCAAACAAGATCCAACGATTGGTCGGCTCGTAGTCGAGTCCATCGCGCAGACGCTCGGCCGGAGTCGCGCGCCGCGAGTCGAGCGCCATCACTTTCGCAGCAATGAACGCGGCGTAAAAACGGTAACCAAGCAGGTACGTGCAAACCGAGGCGATCACCATCCAGATGCTATTGATGTGTTCGCCGCGGTTGAGGGCGATGGCCGCCAGTCCGGTCGCCGAGCCGATGGCGAACAGTGCCCACAGCCCGTATTCCGCAATCTTCTTCATGGGATCGTATTGTATCGTTTTCAGGACCGTTGGCAGTGCGGGCAGAAGTACGTGGAGCGTCCGCCTTGCGGAATCCGGCGGATGGGAGTTTGGCAGACCGTACACGGTTCGCCCTCGCGATCGTAGACGGCGACGGGGAACCATTCGTCATCGCCAAACCGGCCCGGATCGGCGTAAACAGGATAGACGGAATCCATCGCCTCGGCGAGCACGTCCACACAGGCCTGATGCAATTTCCGCAGCCGCGGAATGCTCAGCGAACTCGCGAGCTTTTTCGGATTGATGCCTGCGCGGAACAGCGATTCAGCGGCGTAGATGTTGCCGAGGCCGGAGACTCGCGTCTGATCGAGCAGTAGGAGCTTCACAGGCTTGCGCGCTTTCTTCGCCATCGCTACGAATTCGTCGGCCGTCATCTGCGACGGCTCACGTGCGATGCGCGCGAGCAATGCGTCCTTCTCGCTTGCCGTGAGGAGATGGATCTTTCCAAGCAGCCGCGGGTCTTCGAAGACGATCCCACGGCCGTCCTCGAATTCGAAATATGCACGGACGTAGACGGTCCGCAGCCGGATGTCCGGGATCGTGTAGAGGTTGCCCGTCATCCGCAAATGGATGTGCAGCGTGGACGTGTTATCCAAATTGACGAGGATATGTTTCCCCCGCCGTGCGACCGAATCGATCCGCGCGGCCGCCGCTTTGCGTTCGACGTGCGCGGGCTTTTGAGGACGCGTCACCGAAGGCTTCAAGATCCGCGCATGAACAATCGTCGCCCCCACCGCGGACTCACGCAGCCGCCGGCACACCGCTTCAACCTCAGGAAGTTCAGGCAAACTTCGAGTGTAATCTGAAACCATGCGCCTCTTCGCAATTCCGCTCGCCGCAATTCTGGGCGCGCTCTCGTTGCTGCATGCCTATTGGGCGCTCGGCGGACGCGCGGGCAGCGCGTACACAATCCCCGTCGTGAATGGCCGCCGCGCGTTCGAGCCAGGCCCCGCCGCCACCTGGATCGTCTGCGGACTGCTCGCGCTCGCGGCGTTCATCGCAATCGGAAAGGCAGGCTACATCGCCAGCGGACTGCCTCCCATTTTGTTCACCATCGGCACCTGGGGACTCGCCGTGGTGTTCTTCGCGCGTGCCATCGGGAACCTGCGAACGTTCGGATTTCTGAAGTCCATCACGGGCACGGATTTCGCGCGTTGGGATACGTGGCTGTACTCGCCGCTGTGTCTGGTCATCGCAGCGCTGGCGGCCGGCTTGGCGTTAAGGAACAGCGACGCGGTCTGAGAACGATCCTCCGGAATACATGCGCATGCCTCCGCCCGGCGGCTCGACGAAGCGGACGACTTCGCCCACCACTCCGCCACCGGCCGGAGCCTCGAGCTTGAATTCGCCGCCGCCGATCGGCACTAACTTGCTCTGCCGTTCGGGATTCGCACCCACCGGATCGAACGTCACGAGTTCCTTGTTCAACTCGACCACGGCCGTGTCGCCGAAAGCGCTGCGATAGGTTCCGGCGAAGCGGCTCCACGAAGGATCCCACGCGACCGCCGGCTTCGGGTGCGCATCCGCCTTCGCCACGGCGGCGCCGACGAGTTGCATCAAATGCTGCGCAATATCGCCGGGATTCGAATCATCCCCATTCGACAGGACGATCACTCCAACCTTACCGTCGAGCTGTATGAGAGTCTGCGTCTTGTAACCTGGATACGATCCGCCGTGGC
>DASXZC010000517.1:0-7331 GCA_036502165.1 Bryobacteraceae bacterium | reverse complement strand
AGGGCAGACGCGCGGGCAGAAACCGGTTCTTCTAAAACATCGAAATGCGGACTAACCCATCACGGTCGCGAACGCCTTCTTGAAGGCGGCCATTTCCGGAGGGAGTCCGACCGAGACGCGTACATGAGTCGGCCACGATGGCCACACGCGGCCGACGTAGACTTTCTCTTCCGCCATCTTGGATGCGAACTCGGTGCCCGGCATGCGCACGTCGATCATGATCATGTTGGCGGCGGTCGGAACGTACTTGTAGTTCTTCTTCTCGAGGAAGGCGAGCGTGTCCTCGCGAACGTTCTGGATCTTCTTGCGGCGTTCCTCGACCAGACCCTTGGTCTTGAGGCTGACATCCGCGCCAATCATAGCGGTGATCGGAAGGGCGCCTGCGCTGAACGGGCGCAGCTTCTCGAGCAAATCGGGACGGGCGATCGCCGCACCGGCGCGCAGGCCGGCCATGCCGTAGAGCTTCGAGAACGTGCGAAGAATAATGACGTCCTTATCCTGTTGCACGAACGCGGAGCCATACTGCTCATTCGACAAATGAATGTAGGCTTCGTCGAGCATCAGGATGCTTCCGGCCGGCTTGTTCGCGACGATCCACTCGATGTCGGAGTAGGGCGTGACGGAACCGGTCGGGTTGTTCGGGTTGCACAAATAGATCAGGCCGGGATTCGGGCTGGCCGCGACCATGGCTTTGACGTCGTGTGCGAAATCCTCTTTGCGGAGCGGGACCTGGATGGCCTTGGCGCCAATGAATTTCGCAGCGCGCGAGCCGGCTTCGTAACCGGGATCGGCAACGACGAACGGCTTTTCAGGAGAGCAGAACGCGAGAACGGCCTGGTGCAACGGAGCGCTCGATCCAGCGTACGGATCCACGTAACTCGGCTTCACGCCGGTCTGGTCAGCCAGTGTTTTCTGCAGCGCAAACGTTTCCTCATACATGTACCGTCCACCCTTTTGGATGAGGCTGTGCATGGCTTCGGCGGCCTCTGGGCATGGGCCCATCGGATTCTCGTTGGCGTTGATCTTCACAGCGTCCGGCGGCATGTTCTTGACCATCGACAACTGAGCAAGAGCCGGTTCATTGTAGAAAGGCAGCGCCGCTCCCGCCGACAGTAGGGCCGCGAAACGGCCGAAACTACGACGAGAAAATCCGCGTTTGGTGAGCTCATCGTTGATGAACTCGCGCTGGGAAGGAGTGATCATGTGCTTCATTGCTTCCTCGAAGTGTTCAAGTCAAAATCGGGTGCGGCTCTCGCAATTCGGCGTGGCACTCGCGATTTCGAAGGCTAAAGGCCATACTGGGGCCAACTGGACGTTAACAGGGGACTTGTGAGCGGTCGTCCGCTACAGTACCCCGGTTTTGGTTCAGTCTAGCACAATTTGATTAGAATGATCGCCGTGTCTTATCGATGGATGCGGCGATGATTGCCGCACTTCGCAAGTCATCTGAACACAGTGATGTTCACGCGCGTAGCGTTTCAGAATCGCCTTATTTTCGTGCGTTTTTGCTGTCCTCGACAGCGCGATGTGAATTAACGTTACGAAAGTTGTTTTTGCAGTTGCCACCGGCGTTGTCTCGGAGCATCATAAGGAGGGAGCGGCGCTCGAGCGCGCGCATCCGCCCAAGCGGACGCGGCGGCAAGAGGATCGCGGGTGGCTATTTTGTCCACCTCATCAGACCACGGGCGCCAAGCCTTAATGGTGTTAAACAAAACAAGAGGACAATACGATGGCAGCTAAGTTTGTGGTGAAAATCGCGAGCGACGGGCGGTTTTTCTTCAATTTGGTAACGGAAGAAGGACGTAAGCTGCTCGGGAGCGATTACTACGCAACCAAACCGAACGTCTTCGAAGGCATTACATCGATCCGGATGAACGCCACAGACGCAAGCCGCTACCGGAAGCGCGTATCGACCGACGGCAAGGCATACTTCACGTTCCGCGCTCCGAATCAGGAGACCGTTTTCGAAAGCGACATGTACGACAACGAAGATCTGCGCGATCAGGCGATGTCGAAAATGCTGCATTCCGGGGCCGACGCGCCGATCATCGAGGCGACGGCCCCGAAGAAGAGTAAAGCCGAAGTCACCAAGACACTCGAGGCCCGTAAGTTGAACAAGCGGACTATGCGTGTGATGCCCGGAGATGCGGCGGTGACCATCCGCTTCGGCGCCGTGCTTCATTCACTGAAAGAAGACGACCGGCGATTGATGTTCGAATACCTGGGCGACATATACGAGGCCGACCTGATCCGGGCCAAGGGCGCGTTGCGGATGATCGAATAGGATCCTACCCGCGATACCAATCCGCGGCATTCGCAAGCTCGGATGGATCGAGCCCATGGCCCGCATCGAGAGTGTTGGCGGTCACTTCCGCGCCTGCGGTTCGAAGAATTTCCGCTAACTGCGCGGATGAAGCGAGTGGGATGATCGGGTCGCGCTTGCCGTTCGACAGGAGGATCCTCTTGCCGTGGAGATTCGGAATCGTTTGCGGCTCGAACGGCAACATCGCGCGCAGCAGGATCGCCGCGGAGAGCGACTCCGGCCTCAGCAGAAGCAGGCTGGCAGCAATGTTCGCGCCGTTCGAATAACCGAGAGCGGTCAGGGTGGAGGGATCGAATCCATAGCGTTCCGCGGACGCGCTGATCCAATCCGCGAGTTCGTGCGTGCGTTCGCGGAGGTCGTCCTGATCGAACACTCCTTCAGAGAGGCGGCGGAAGAAACGGGGCATGCCGCGCTCGAGGACTTTGCCGCGCGGACTCAACAACGACGCGCCGGGGGCGACTGTGCGGCCAAGCGAAAGCAAGTCGTTCTCATCTCCGCCCGTGCCGTGCAACAGCAATAATGTTTGGCCGCTCGAACCCGGCAGCCAACGATGCAGGAAGTCTTCCATAGTTGTCATACCAAAGCAGGCAGCGACGCTTCGAGCTCGGCGCGCCTCTCCTCATACCAGACGGGCAGCTTCAGGCTTTGGCCTAATTGACTCGCGGGCTCGTCGACTGCAAAACCGGGAGGGTCAGTCGCAATCTCGAACAGAACTCCGCCGGGCTCACGGAAATAAATCGAATGGAAATAATTCCGATCCATGATCGGTGAGATGGAGTGGCCCGAGGACGCGATCTTCTCGTGCCACGCTTTTTGCGTCTCATCGTTGGGCGTGCGGAACGCGATGTGATGAACGATGCCCGCTCCGCTGGATCCGCGGCGTTGATCGGGGACCGTCTCGATGTCGAGAAACCCCGGACCTCCTGTGAGGTAACGAGTGCGGTTGCCGTGCTCGGCCACGGGAGTGAACTGCAGGAGCGACGTAATGAAGTCCGCAGTGGGGCCGAGGTTCCACTCGGTAAGCGTGACGGAATGAAGCGATCGCGGAGTTACGTCTTCACCCAGCGCGGGTGCCGCAGAGGCGACCAGTTCGATCGCCATATTGTCAGGGTCGCGCAGCGTGATGTACTCTTCGCCGAAACGTTCCGCCGGGCCTGACACAGGCACGTTGTATTCTTTCGCGCGAGCGATCCAATGATCGAGCGAATCGCGCGGCACTGCGTAAGCGGTCACGGTCGCCTGAGCCGCGCCCGTCCTGCCGCGGAACGAATGCGGCCAGGGAAAGAACGTGAGGATCGAGCCGGGCGCGCCCGTCGAGTCGCCGCAATACAGATGGTAGGTCGTCGGATCGTCGAAGTTCACCGTCTTCTTCACCAGCTTTAAACCGAGGAATTGCGTGTAGAACGCGACGTTCTTTTTGGGATCGCTGGCGATCGCCGTCACATGATGGATTCCCGTAATCATAACGATGCTTAAGATGTCCGGAAGATGAAAAGGATTCAATACGCCCCCGTTGCGGATGGCAGAAGTTTAATCGCGCGTTCACGCTGGCTTCATGATTCGAAACGTCTTAAGAAGCAGGAGGGCAGGGAACAAAACCGCCTTCCGGAACTGATCAGTTGAGGAGAAGAAACAATGAAGACGATTACGACACTGATGGCGGCCGCGATGTTGTTGACGGGCGCGGCGATGGCCGATACGAAGACGCCGGCGCCCACTACCAAGACGAAGACGAATAAAGTGAAGAAGTCGCACAAGAAACCGGCGGCTGTCACGGCGGCCACTCCGGCGAAATAAGTAACCCAAAGTCAGTCAGGCTTCACGAGCAGGCGGGCGAAAGTCCGCCTGCTTTTTCAGCTTGACCTGTCTATCGGTTCAGGGTTCAGAGTAGAGCCATGAACCATGTTCTTGCATGTCTGATTCCTGCTGCCCTCATTGCCGAGGCTGCTCCTTCGCTCGAGCGGTCGCATTCTGAATTCACATTCCATTTGGATGTTCCCTATCCGCAGGCTGCGCCGCTGTTCGGAGCTCTCGCGGAGAAGAAATGGGATCCGGAGTGGAATCCCGAGTTCCTGTATCCGGCGCCGGCGGCTGATGAAGAGGGATCCGTGTTTGTGATCGCGCGCAACGGACATCACAGCACTTGGACGACGACCGTCTTCGACCTCGAGCGCGGGCACATCCAATATCTGTATTTCATCGAAGGCGTGATGGTGACGCGGATCGACATTCACTTGAGCAAGCCGACGTCCGGGGGTACGGATGCGCGCGTGCTTTATGAGCGCACGGCGCTCGACGCGGCGGCGAATGCGCACGTGAAAACGTTAGGCGAGCACGATGGGCTGCAAGGTCCTCATTGGAAGCAGGCGATCGAGAAGTCCGTTACTTGCGCGCCTTGCAAATAAAGCCGAGCGTGAAGTTCTTGCCGCGGTCGAGGCCATCGAATAGCGGAGCGATCAGCGCCATCGGGGCGATCAGCACGGCCACCACAATCATCACTGGCGCCGGGAAGAATTGCAAAGCGTTCAACAGACGCCGCGACATCAGGCGGAAATATCCGCCAACGGGTTCGATTTGGATTTCCGTGAATCCAGCGCGTTCGAGCAGATAGCGCAATCCATAACGCGTATAGCGGAAGTAGTCGTGCGGCGTCTGATGTTCTTCCCATTCGTGCGGCACGACGATCAGTAGGCGTCCTTGCGGCTTGAGGACGCGCCACAGTTCTGTGATGACGCGCGCTGGTTCCTTCACGTGTTCAAGCGTGACGATGTTGATCGCCGCATCGAACGTGTCGTCGCGGAACGGCAACGCGAGCAGATCCGCAATGGCGTCGAGCTTCGCGTAGTTCCAGTCGTTGTCGCCGATGCCGAGATCGACTCCCGTATAACGATGGCGCGTAAACCGGTCGGCGTATTGACCTTCGCCCGCGCCTGCATCTAGTACGGTGGTTCCGGCGGGCAACGAATCAGCGAACGCGGTCACGGACCGTTCGATGGAAGCTTCAAAATGGAGAACGTAATCGCGGATCCCCCGCGGCAGGAGCGCTTGCAGCCGGGCGTAGGCGCTCACGACTTCTTGCGCGCCTCGATCATGATGGTCGATCCCGCGCGGCAGGTCGCCTCGACGATGGAGAAGGGAATGCCGGCGAGCAGGAGTCCGAAATACGCGAGGTTCTTCATGAGACGAACTCCGCCGGTCTCGGGGACCTCGCGAACGCGGCGTGCCATGGGATCGAGCGTTGGTGCAAGCGAAGTGGCAAAGCCCGCGGGATTGTCGCGCAGCGAGAAATGCTTGTGGCGAAGCACTTCAAAGCCGCACGCGTCGAGCAGGGCGTCGAGATCCTTCTGTTTGAAATTGATCAAGTGACGCGGCACGTCGACGCCGTTCCAGTTCTTTCCAAACAGGAGGAACTGCCAGCTCGAGGCGTTCGGCACCTGCAGGATCAGACGTCCGTCGGGGCGCAATAATTTATGAGCAGCCTCTATATAGCCGACGGGATCGTACAAGTGTTCGAGCACGTGGAACATCGTTACGGCCGCGCAGGAGCCGGGCGGGAACGGGGCTTTCGACAACGACGCGCAGACGGCTGGAACGCCGTTTTGCTTCCAGGCCATGCCGGCGGCGTCGAGCGAGAAATCGAGTCCGACGATTGGATAGCCGCGTTCGGCTAAGAGGCGCAGGAAGAGTCCGCCGCCGCAGCCGACGTCGAGTACGACTCCTTCCTCCTCGCATTCGCGCAACGCCCGCAGCACGAAGCGCACGTGATCGCCGAGGACGAACCGGCGATAGCCTTCCTCCAGATGAGCGGCGAATGAGTCGGACGGTTTGAACCAATATAGATTCGGATAGTAATAGCGGAGCTCGGCGGGATCGGGAACCGGATGCAGGCGTATAAGGCGGCAGCCGACGCACTCGACAACGGCGAATTCACGATCGGTCGTGTGATAGAGACGATCGGTCGAGTGGAACAGCGTCCGCACCTGCTTGTCGCCGCAGGCGGCGCATTCGCCCATTTCGGGAAACAGGGCGGGAGCGGGCTCAGAAGGATCGTCTGAGGTGAGCACGGCCGTCCGCTGCAGCGGGGGCGGGCTGGCTTTGACTTCGTTTTGGAATTCTACGTCGACTGTTCCGACAGTTCCTTCAGGCTGATGCGGAACTTCCACAGCAGGCGGCAGATTTGCGATCCGCTCAACCGGCGCTGCTTGCGGAATTGCCAACGTTTCCTGAGCATTCGGGGAATCAGGGGGATCGCTGACAGGGCTCCCGTGAGTAGCCCCCAACCCAAGCGCAGTTTGCCCTTCAGGCCTGGAAACTTGCCCGCTTCGCCCTTGCCCTTCGCGGCGGCCAGAGCGCCGGCGGTGAGTCGTGCGAGGTACAGAGCCCCGTTTAGCCACAACAATCTCCAAGGAAAATGTTTGAAGACCAGAAGTATGCGATTGCGTTCAATGAGTTGTAACCTGCGTGTCGATTGTAATCCCAACGTCGTGCCCCGGTGATGATAAACCTTGGCATCAGGCGCGTATAAACATCCCCAACCGGCGATCCGGGCGCGCAAACCGAGTTCGGCGTCGTCGGCGTAGGCAAAAAAGTCCTCGTCGAATCCACCGATCCGATTTAGCATCTCACGGCGATACATCGCGGCGCAGCCATCAGGCCAGAGAACTTCCTCGACCCGATCGAACTGGCCCCGGTCCGGTTGGCCGGTGCCTCGTCCGCGATTTTGGCCGTCCAGGAAAATCAAATGTCCGGCTTTATCTATTCTACCTGGATCGCCGTGGACCAGGATTTTGGATGCCGCCATGCCGATTTCGGGATGTCCTTCGAAGACGGCCCCGAGCGCCTCGAGCCAGCGCGGATCGGCCTCCGCGTCGTTGTTGAGCAAGGCGACCATTTCGCCTTGCGCGGCGGCGATGCCCTGGTTGTTCGCTTCGCAGAAGCCCAGGTTGCGGGCGTTTTCGATGAGCGAAACGGTGGGGAAATTTTGCTTGATGAGATCGACCGAGCCATC
>DASXZC010000516.1:0-10126 GCA_036502165.1 Bryobacteraceae bacterium | reverse complement strand
CAAACCAAGCGCCGGACGCTGTGTTCACACAGTGGCCCGTCGATTCTCACCGCGACCATCGCGCGGTGTCTTCACTCACGCTCGATGCCTGGCTCCAATCCAAAGGAAAATTCGCACTCTACTATTACGAGGTCGCCGAAGACACGAGCATGTTCAAGCCCAACGAGTATGTTGACATCTCCGCTGTCGCAGCACAGCGCCGCGCTGCCTGCTACGCCCATGCATCTCAACAGCCGGACAAATGGTATCCGAAGCAAGTCGAAATCACACGCGCCCGCGGCACTGAGAGCGGCTTCCGCGAAGCCGAAGGATTTCTACGCCACGCCGACAGCAAGCGGATCGCGTTGCCTTAACTCACCTCGGCCCGGCAGGCAGATGTTCCTCGATGTAGCGCGCGATCAGGCTGTACACATGCAGTGTCGTGCCGTGGCCCTCCGAGATCGAGTGCGTGCGATTCGGATACTCCATGAAGTCGAAAGGCTTGCCCAATTCGATGAGCCGATTCTCGAGCTTTTGCGTGCCCTGGAAGTGCACGTTATCGTCACCGGAACCATGCACGACGAGCAATTTGCCCCGCAGGCCTTCCGCGAAGTTGATTGCCGAACCATTGCGATAACCCGCCGCATTTTCATCCGGCAATCCCTTATAGCGTTCCTGATAAATCGAGTCGTAGAGCCTCTGATCCGGCACCGGCGCGACCGACACGCCGACGCGATACAGGTCCGGAGAACGGAACAGCAGGTTCAAAGTATTCGTTCCCCCACCGCTCCAACCCCACACGCCGACGCGGTTCAAATCGACGTAAGAACGTTCGCGCGCGAGCGCCTCCACCGCCTCCGTCTGCTCCTGCGAGGAAAGCACGCCAACAGCGCCATAGACAGCCTTGCGCCATGCGCGGCCCTTCGGCGAAGGAGTTCCGCGATTGTCGAAGCTCGCGACCAGATACCCATCCTGCGCGAGCGCCCGGTGAAACAATCCGCCGGCTCCCATCCACGCATCGGTCACAGTCACGCCCGCGGGCTCTCCATACACTTGCACCAGCAGCGGATACTTCTTCGACGGATCGAACGTGCGCGGCTTGAGGATCCATCCATCGACCGTGATCCCGTCGTCGAGCTTCAATTGCAGAAACTCGACGGGAGGATCGAGCGCAGCCGACACATTGGCGCGCAACACCGCATTGTCTTCGAGGATGCGAACCGATTTGTGATCGGGCAGGCTGATCAGTTCCGTCACCGGTGGACGATCAAAACGCGAGTACGTGTGAAACGCCCATTGGCAGTTCGGCGCGATATCGTACGAGTGCGTCCCCGGTTCATCGGCAGGACTCAGCCGGACAGCAGGCCCGGGATGATCAACGGACGCGCGATACAAATAGCGTTGCGTCGCGTTCACGGGCGACGCGATGAAGTAGATCCAATGGCTCTGCGGATCGATCGCCTGCGTACTCATGACGTCCGCAGCCTCGGGTGTAATCAGCACCGGCTCGGCGCCATCGCGCGGAACAGAATAGGCCTGTCGCCATCCTGCGCGCTCGCTCAGCCAGAGAAAACGCTTGCCGTGATTGAGCCACGCGAATCCGCCCGATTCCGTCCCTGGCCCACCAATGTTCGGCACATCCACCCACGTGGAGTCGTGATCCTCGAACGCAATCTTGGCCGCACCCGAGTGAGGATCGGCGACGAATACGGTCGCAGTATTCTGCAAGCGATTGAGCTGGCCAATCGCGAGACCTTCGCCGTCCTCGAGCCATTCGACACGGAAAATATAATGCTCCCGCGGATCGCCAGGAATCTGCATCCACCGAGGCGCGCCGCGATCAACCGAAACCACTCCGACACGCACCGAGGAGTTCTTCGTGCCGGCCTTCGGATAGGGAATCTTGACGACCTTTGGATACAGCGAATCAGTATTGTTGATCAGCGTGAACTGCTCGACTCCCGTCAGATCGAATTGCCAGAACGCAAGGCTCTTGCCGTCGGGCGACCAACGAAAACCATCGCGCACATTCAGTTCCTCTTCGTACACCCAGTCGGAGCCGCCGTTCACGAGCGTGTCGGATCCATCAGTCGTGATCGCACGAATCGCGCCCGTCGACAAATCCTCCACATATAGATTGTTCGCCCGCACATAAGCGACGCGCCCGCCATCCGGCGAGAACTTCGCGAAGCTCAACGACGAAGCCGGCGCGTCTGAACCGCCCAATTTCTTGAGCGACCCGCTCGCACGGTCGAGCACCCAGTAATCACCACGTGAATTGGTGCGCCACACCTTGCGCGACTCCGTGTAAATCAGCAGGCGATTCGCATCTTTATCCCAACGGTAGTCGTCGATCGTCAGAGCCTTTGCCGCCTTCGCCGGTGTAAGCTGCGTGTGCGAAACCAGGATCGAGCGCTTGCCGCTCGCGGTATCGTATTCGACAATATCCTTCGCGCCCGCCTCAGTCGAAGGAGCATCCTCGAGCGCAGTGAATGCCGCTCCGCCACGAATCCAGCGAGCGGGCCCGAACCGTTTCGCAGCGAATGCTGGTGAGTCAAAGATCCGCTTCAATCGCGCGTTCAACTCATCGGACGCCAACAGGAACGAAGGCACAACTCCGAGAAATGCGATAACGATAAGGGCACGCCGATGCATTGGGACATCATAACGCGCACCCGTGTAATAATCGCCGCCTGAACGCAGTCTCACCAATATGACGCTGCACGAAACCGTACTCCACGACTTGCGCTACGGCTTCCGCATGCTCGCCCGCAACCCGGGCGCGACGTTCATCACCGTTCTTGCGCTCGCCCTCGGCATCGGAGTCAACACCGCCGTATTCACTGGCTTCAAGGCAATGGTCGCGCGGCCCATCGAAGCGCGCGACCCGGGTGAGATGGTGAACTTCGCATTGAAGCGCGACACCGGCACGCCGCAATTTTCCTTCAGCAATCCAGACTATGAAGCGCTACGGGATTCGGTCAAAAACGTCCTCAGCCTGATCGCGTACCGCCCGTCCCAACTCATCTATTCGGAAGGCGGAGGTCCACGGAAACAACGCGAGCCCTTGTCGGGAAGCACTCTCGGCCGCCTCGGACTGCTGAACCAGGACGTCGGCGCCGCCCAGTTCGCGAGTGTCTTCGTTGTCTCCGAGAATTACTTCCAGGTACTCGGCATCAAGATGCTGCAAGGCCGCAGCTTCGAATCAATGAGCGCCGCAGAGCTTGCATCCACGCCTCCCGTCCTCATCAGCGAGAACTTCTGGCAGCGCCAATTCAACGGGGATCGGTCGATCATCGGCAAGCCCATCTACTTGAACGGCGCCGCCCTGACGATCATCGGAATCACGCCGCACGATTTCGTCGGAACCTCCATCGGAGCGCCTGCTTTCTGGATGCCGATCAGCGCCGAACCGCTCGTCCACGGCGACGAACAATGGCTCATGGATCGCGAGAATCAGTCGTACCGCCTCTTCGGACGTCTCGCTCCCGGCGTAAGCATGACGCAAGTCGAGGCCCGTTTGAATCCCATCGCGGATCACTTGCGATCCCTCCATGCGCCGCGGACGGAATGGGCGAAACCGGCAACTGCGCTCGTGTGGCCGGGCTCGCCGTTCCCGCTCCCGTTGAAGGAATACGGCGGACTGACGTTGTCGATCCTGCTCACGATGGCTGCAGCGGCGATGGTGCTCGTCGTCGCCTGTGCGAATGTAGCGAGCCTGCAATTGGCCCGCGCGCGAGCCCGTGAAAATGAACTGCGTACGCGCATGTCGCTCGGTGCCAGCCGGCTTCGTGTGATCCGCCAACTGATCACGGAGAGTGCGTTAGTGGGCATACTCGCGGGCGGCGTAGCGCTGCTGCTGACGTGGACGATTCTCAAGTTTGCAGTCGTGGCGATGTCGAACGCCATACCCGGCCAATACGGCGGCCTCATCTTCGACGTCACTCCCGATCTCGAAATCTTCGGCTTCGTCTCGGCCGCGTCCCTGTTCGCTGGAATGCTCTCGGGATTCGTACCCGCGATGGAAAGCTCCCGCTCGCGCCTCGCCTTCAGCACCGCGGGCGGCACAGCGCCGGCCCGTAGCCGCCGCCTGCAGGATGTTCTCGTCGCCGCGCAAGTGGCCCTTTCGATGGTCCTCATGATCGCCGGCAGCGTCACGATTCGAAGCTCGATCCGCACAGTCGCGATCGACACCGGCTTTGAAACGGAGCGTGTCTTCGCGCTGAACACCCAATTTCCCGACACTCTGAAGTATGCGCCGCCGCAGAGGCGCGCTTTGATTGCGGAACTGCGCCGTCGCCTGGACACACTCCCGGGCATCGCGTCCGTCACCACCGCGCGCGCTCCGACCGATGCCGGAGCGCGAACCGCCGCCACCACGCTCGACGAAAACTCATCGCAGCCGCACAATGATCAGACCATCCTGCTGCACTACACATTCATCGAGCCCAACTATTTTGAAACTCTCAGTGTTCCCATCACCCTCGGCCGCACTCTTCCGGAACGGAGCACGCGCGCTGTGGTCGTGAGCGAGTCAGCCGCAAGAGATCTGTGGCCCGGCCAGAGTCCCATCGGCCGCATGATCCGGCTCGGACCCACAGACGAACGCTCCCATGCCGTGAATGAACTTCTTGCCGATGGACCGTCCTATCAGGTCGTTGGCGTCGCCCGCGACACACGCGCCGCGGAGTTTCGCGCGACGGACTATCGACGCGTCTACCTCGCGATGCCTGCGGAACGCACGCTCTTCTACCCGCTCCTCATCCGCACTCGCTCGGATCCGCAGCAGGTCATCGCCAGTCTCGACCCAGTGCTCACATCGATCGACCCGAACATCGTCGCGAGCTGCACGACTCTAGTCGAGATGCTGCACCAGACCGCGCCCTTCATCGCCGCGAGCATGGCGGCGTTCATCGCCACATCCATCGGCCTCGTCGGACTCCTGCTCGCCCTGATGGGAATTTACGGCACCGTTAGCTTCATCGTCGTCCTGCGAACGCGCGAGGTCGGCATCCGTATGGCGATCGGCGCACGCAAGAGCGACGTGCTGTCGCTCATTCTGCGCGAAAGTGCGCGGCCCGTTTTCGCCGGCTTGCTCGCCGGAGGCCTACTCGCCGCCGGAGCTTCGCATCTCGCCCGTGGACTTCTATTCGGATTGAACGGCGTCGACGTAGCTTCGCTGGCCGGCGTCTCGCTCCTGTTCCTGATCATCGGATTGCTCGCCTCTTATCCGCCGGCCCATCGCGCGACGAGCATCAATCCTGTGATCGCGCTCCGCTACGAATGAGCCGCCGGCGCGAATCCATACGGTACAATCCAGGGTGATGGCCGACCCTGCTCATATGGCTCCGGAATCCTCGTTCGAACGAATCCAGTGTCAGTGGTGCCAAAGCATGAACGAGAAGTCCGCCCTTGCCTGCCGCGCCTGCGGCGCTCCTCTTGACATACGCAATCTGATCAGCGAATCCGGATGGCGCGAAGCGCCCCGCATCCGCGACATGACACAGATTCAGTTCAGTTCGAGCACATGCCAGGTGGAAGGCGAAGTGGTCCCGGTCGCGGAAATCAATCTCGGCCCCGGCGACTCCGTGTTCTTCGAGCATCACGTCATGCTGTGGAAAGAGGAGCGCGTCGCCATGTCGGTCCTCCAACTGTCGGGAGGATTCAAGCGCGCCTTCGCCGGCATGCCCTTCATCATCAGCGTAGCCACCGGCCCCGGACGCATCGCGTTCTCTCGCGATGCCACTGGCGAACTGATCGTCCTGCCGCTTCACCCCGGCATGGAACTGGACGTCCGCGAGCATGCGTTCCTGCTCTCCTCGCATCAGATCAATTATTCGTTCGTGCGCATCAAAGGTCTGACGAACATTTTGTTCGGCGGCCAGGGAATGTACATGGACCGGTTCGTTACCGCCGGATCCCCCGGAGTGCTGATCCTGCACGGCTACGGCAACGTCTTCGAACGCCGCCTGGGTCCTGGCGAAAGCATCATGCTCGAGCCCGGCGCGTTTCTTTATAAGGACTCCACCGTCACGATGGACGTCGAATTCCAGCGGCTCGGCAGCGGATTTTTCGGCGGCACGAACATGAGCCTCGCGCGAGTGACCGGCCCCGGCCGCGTCGGAATCCAATCGATGTACGTGCATCACCACACCGAGTGACCAATATGTTCTGCACTCACTGTGGTTCACCGATTCACGAAGGGCAAACGTTCTGCACCAACTGCGGCAACCGCGTGGCGCAGGCCGCCGCCGCGCCTAATCCGCCGGCTCAGCATTTGCCGCCAGTGCCACCGCTGCCGCCCGTGCCGTCGGCCGCTCCACTTCCACCAGTGCCTCCAGCCGCACCCGCGCGGATGACTCGCTGCGACTGGTGCGGAGCCACCGTCGACACTTCACAATCGTCCTGCCCCCGCTGCGGAGCGACTCTGCATCACGCACCCGTCGCCGCAAGCGCGAGTGGATGGACGCAGCTCCCGCCGCGCAAAGACATGGCGAAGCTGCAATTTGGAAAATCGTCCTGCCAGATTGAAGGACTCTACGTCCCCGTCGCGGATATGAATCTCGCGGCCGGTGACAGCGTCTACTTCGCGCATCACGTTCTGCTCTGGAAGGACCCAGCCGTCAATATCACGACCATGTCGCTGAAAGGCGCATGGAAGCGAATGTTCGCGGGGCTTCCGCTGATCATGACGCAAGCCGAAGGGCCCGGCCATATCGCATTTTCGAAGGATGATCCCGGCGAGCTGATCCCGGTCCCGCTGCAGCCGGGCCAAGCGATCGACGTCCGCGAACACATGCTGCTCGCGGCGACCACCAACGTCGGCTACGACTGGTTCCAGACCGGCATCTGGTTTCAAACCCGGAACGGCGATGATACTGAAACGCACTATCCGGTCGGCAATTTCATGGATCGCTTCGCTTCGCCCCAGACGCCCGGACTCTTGCTGCTCCACGCCGGAGGAAATGTCCTCGTGCGCACGCTGCAGCCCGGGCAGACGATCCTCGTGAAGCCGACGGCATTGGTCTTCAAGGATCCCACGGTTAGCATGCAGCTTCACTTCGAAATGCCTCAGACTCGCGGGATGTTCTGGGGCAGTTCATGGGGCGCGCGATACATGTGGCTGCGCCTCGCGGGGCCCGGCCGCGTGGCCGTGCAATCGGTCTTTGAACGGATCAACGAAGGAGCCATGACCGGATCCTCGAGCGCCACCGCCGCTCAGTGGTGAGTGAGCCATGGCGACCATCGGCCGGCGATCTCTCTTGAAACTGGCGGCGCCCGCCGCCGCGGCAGCCGCTCTGGCAAAGGGAACGCGCCAACCGAACGTCCTGTTCATCATGGCCGACCAGCAGCGGTTCGACACTATCGCCGCGCTGGGGAATTCCGACATCTACACGCCGAACCTCGATCGCCTGGTGAATCGCGGCGTGACTTTCACCAATGCCTATTCCTCGTGCCCCGTGTGCGTTCCGGCGCGTTACACGATCCGCACAGGATGTGAACCGCCGCGCACGCGGATCTTTCAGAATGGCCCGCCGCATCTTCTCGCAGGCCAGCCGCCGTCGATGACCACGCGCTGCGGACCGTACTTGGCGCAGACCATGAAGGCACTCGGATACCGAACCTTCGGAATCGGCAAGTTCCACACGCAGCCGTGGGATGAGGATCTCGGATACGACGTCCACCTGCGCAGCGAGGAACTCTACGCGACGCCCCAGCAGCGCCGCGGCGACGCCTACGCGCATTGGATCGCGACCCGGCATCCTGAGTTCGACTTCATCGAAACCCTGATGGGCGAGCGCACCGAGATGTACTACATGCCGCAGATGAGCCCCATGCCGCCGCATGTGACCGTCGAGGGTTGGGCCGCAACGCAGGCCGTCGAGCAGGTCCGCATGAGCGATCCGCGGCCTTATTTCGGATTCGTTTCCTTCATCGGTCCGCATCCGCCGATCGCTCCGCCGATTCCGTTCAACCGCCTCTACGATCCCGATCGCATGCGGAATCCCGTGCGCGGAAACAGGATGACTGATCACATGGACGAGCAGATTCCGTTCATGAATCACGCGATTTTCGCCGAGGACATCAACGATTCACACGCACGCGTCGTGCGGGCGCGCTACTACGGCGAGATCACGTACATCGACAATTGCATCGGTCAGATCCTCGACGCAGTCGACAAGCGCGCCGACGCCGAGAACACGCTGATCTGCTTTTACAGCGATCATGGCGACCATTTAGGAGATCATGCTGCGTGGCAGAAAGAGAGCTTCTTCGACGTCTCGTGTCACGTGCCGCTGCTTGCCAGTTGGCCCGCGCGGCTCGCCGCCGGCACGAAGTGTGACGGCCTGACCGCGTTGACTGATCTATTCGGAATCGCAACCAAAGCAGCCGGCAAAGCTGAATTTCGTCAAGGCGTCGACGCGCTCGGAGTGGTCGACGGATCGGCCCAGCCGCGCGAGCATCTCTTCGGTTATTACGGAGAGCCGGGAACCCGCCGCTTCAAGATCATGGTGCGCAGCGGCGCGTGGAAGTACATCTACATGGCGAACGGCGGCCGTGAGCAGTTGTTCAATCTGCACGACGATCCACATGAACTGACGAATTCGATCGAGTCCGATGTCGCCTCGAGAATGCGTGCCGCAGCCACGAAAGAATGTGAGCGGCCCGAGTTGCAGGAAGCACTCGAGCGCGGCGAGTTGCGGCGATTTGAATTCGGAGCGCGGCCGCTGACGAGGATCTATCAGTTCGACAGATCGCGAGGGATCACAGGATTCCCGAAACGTCCGCAGGACGGCTTGAGTTAAGGCTCCAAACGCTCGACGCGAATCTTACCGTTGTCCTCCCACGCCGCGCTCACCGCGCCATGATTCGCGAGCACAGGAAAAGCTCCCGTCGGCGACAACAGATATGCGACGGACTTCCCCGGCGTCCGCGCCATAATTCCCTCGGGCGTCGACCACACGGCGTAAAATCCATCCCTCCGCAACGTGATCGACGGGTTCTTTCCCGTCGCCAAGCCTTCCTCCGGAGTGCCATCCGCCTTCGCGAGAAAGAGCTCGCCCTGCCTGCGCCAAACCGTGAGGACACTCCCTTCGAATTCGCTCATTCCGCCGCCATCCATGGGGCACGCATCCAATTTCCAAGTCCCCGTGCCGAGCTTGGCGATCGCGAACGACTCGCCGTTCTTAGCGGTCGCCAAATAGAAATCACGGCTGCCATCGACGGAATTGCGGAACAGGATTCGCACCGTTCCATCATCGGCAATCGAAGCCGTCGGATGGCAACATTCGCAAACGGTTTGGCTCAGCACGGTCTGCTTCGACCACGTCTTGCCGCTATCGTCAGAGTGCGCGACGAACAACCTCGGCGCACCGTTCAACGGCCCAATCCAGGACGCCACCATCTTCTGCTTTCCATCGGATGCGAGCGTCTGAAATCCCATGCCACCACTGCCCGGCGTGCTCAAATCCGGACCGGCGGTCCACGTCTTGCCGCGATCAATCGAACGCCATGACCGCAACGTGTTCGGCCCATACTGCTGACCCGTGGGTCCGATGCCTGCGGTGATCACAATCGCATCCGAAGTGAATGCGACACGCGGCCCGCGATGATTTCCCAGCGAAAGCACAGGTGTCTCCGCGACGACTACAGCCGGAGAATCGTTATAAGCGAAATAGATCCTGTCTTTGGATCCAAAGACGACGCCAGTATTCTTCCCATCGGAGGCAATCTGCGGTTGCTGATAGACAACGTCAGGCCGTGACGGCGCGATCTCCACGGCAAGCAAGAGACAGATCAGAGGAAAAGCCATACCGGCGAATACCGGCGGCCGCCGAACAGGTTACCGTCGCCGCGTTATGGAGTGAGGGGCTGGCACGATGCCACCGTGCCGGCCTGCAGCCCGGTCTTGAACCACTGCACGCGTTGCGCCGACGAGCCGTGCGTGAAGCTCTCCGGCGAAACCCGCCGCCCCGCCATTTTTTGGATTCGATCATCGCCCACAGCCGCGGCCGCGTTCAGGCCCGATTCAATATCGCCCGTCTCTAACAGATGGCGCTCCTCAGTCGAGTGTCCCCACACGCCCGCAAAACAATCCGCTTGCAGTTCCAACTTAACCGAAAGTGGATTCTGCTCCGACGGATCC
>DASXZC010000515.1:0-11736 GCA_036502165.1 Bryobacteraceae bacterium | reverse complement strand
ATTGAAATTGAAGGAATAAGGTAGCGGTCGTGCGGCGTGAGGGCGGGAGCACGGCGGAAGTGTGCCTGCATCACTGGATTGATGTACGATAACCGCTATGCGGAAATCCTTGATCGTTCTTTCCCTTTTTGCCGGACTGTTGCGGCCCCTTCCGGCGGGCGAGTTGGCGGCGAAGAAGTCGCTGAACCTGGCGGCTATCAAAACGATGGTCACGGCTGCGGAAGCGGAGGCGCAGACTCGCAACGTACAAGTGACGCTGTGCATCGCGGATGAGCATGGAACGGTCATCTTCCTCCAAAAAGCGGATGGCGCGAATATCAACACACTGCAGTTCGCCCAGCGCAAGGCGCAGCATGCGGCATTGTACGGCTCGCCGTCGAAGAACGCGGCGGATACCTTGAAGAACGGCAATCTAGGCGTGCTGGTACAGCCGGGAGCGTTTCCGAATCAGGGCGGATTGCCGATCCGAGTGGACGGGCAATTGATCGGATCAATCGCGGCGAGCGGAGCGAAGTCGGAAATCGACGAGGCGATCGCGCAGGCGGGGATCGACGCGCTGAACGTCTGGTTGAAGTAATAATGCATCTTCCTGCGACTTATCGCATTCCGCCGACTCCGGCGATCCCTTTGCAGCTTTCACCCGGCGATCCTGTGATCTGGTGCAAGCTCGAGTTTCTGAACCCCAGCGGATCGACGAAGGATCGCATTGCGCGGTTCATCCTCGAGAAGGCGTGGCGCGAAGGACGGCTTACGCGCGATCATTTGGTCGTCGAAGCATCGAGCGGATCGACGAGCATCGCGATGGCACTTGCTTGTGCGCAATTGGGGATCCGATTTCTGGCCGTCATGCCGGAGGGTGTGTCGAACGAACGTACTCTCATGATTCGCGCGTTCGGGGGCGATATACGGCTGACTGCGCGGGATGGCGGTGTACTCGAGTCGATTCGTGAAACGGAACGGATCGCGGCGAAGACGCTCGCGTTCCTACCGCAGCAGTTCGCGAACGAAGACAATGCGCTGGCGCATCGGATGGGCACGGCTCGCGAACTTGTCGATCAGATTCCGACGGGGATAGTCGATGCGGTCGTCAGCGGGGTGGGCACGGGCGGCACGCTGGTCGGGCTCTACGACGGCTTGCGCGATTGCGGATGCGCGGTGATGCCGGTACTCGCGAAGCCGGTTGCGTTGTCGAGCGATCTCGAATGCTGCAGCTTCAGCGGACGCATTCCAGGCGTGGTCGATCGCATCTCGAAGATCTTCCGCGAGGAGCGGTTGCTCGGGCTCGAGACGATTGAAGTGCAGGACGAAGAGGCGCTCGACACGGCGCGTGAGTTGTTGCGGCGAGGGCTACCAGTGGGTCCGAGTTCGGGGTTGAACTATCGCGCGGCGCTCGAAATCGCGAGGCGATTGGGAAAGGGCGCGATTGTCGCGACCGTGTTTCCGGATCGAATGGAGCGATACTTTACGACGGATCTGTTCCGGCCGTATCGCTAGTGGCTGCGGCGGCGGCTTCTGCTTTGGCGCGTTCGGCGAGTTCCGCTTTCCACGCGTCAAGCACAGGCGCGGGCTGGAACAAGACGAGACGAGCGCAGCCGGCGAGACGCAGGGCTTTGACGTCGTCGAGGGTCTTCGCTCCGCGGCCGGCGTCCAAGTCCAGAAATCCGGTGAACTTTTGCGCCATCAATACGAGGTCGTCCATTGCGTACGGCGCGGGTCCGAAGACTCCGGCTGCGCGGACTGAGTCCGCACCGGCGCGCTTGAGAATCTTCCAGCCGATGATTTTGAGGTCGTGCGCGAGCCAGTGGTTCTCCATGGTGACGCGGAGCTTCACTTGCGCTTTGTGGCACTCCTCGGCGAGCTGCATCATTTCCATTTCGACGTATTGGAATTGACGCGAGGTCATCTTGCCGGTGTTGAGGCACGTCTCGATCTCGCCGACTCCGCGCTGGATCAGGTCGCGGATCGCGTAGATCTTTGTCGCTGTCGTTTCGTTGCCATGCGGAAATCCGGCGACGCTCGCAACGGTGACGCCGCTTGCTTCCATCCATTTCGACGCAAGCTGCGCGTCACTGGGGCGAACGGTGATGGATCCGAATTGATAACGCCGGGCAAGGTCACAGCCGTCGGAGATGTGGGATTCAGGAAAGGCGGGCGCGAGCAGGGGAAAGTCGATCATACGCGCCACGTCTTCGTAGGTGACGGGGTTTAGATCGGGAAGGACTTCATCCATTGGAAACTAGTGTCTTTTTTTTTGAGCCGGAACCTGGCTCACGGGCACGCCCAGGATCTTGAGATAATCCTTGGCTTTCTTCGCAAGTTCGTTGGAGGGATACTTTTCGACGACGATTTTGAATTCACGCGCGGCATCGGCGCGGCGGCCGGTTTTCACGAGCGCGACGCCTTTCATGTAATGGGCATTGGGAACGCGGCTCGAGTCCGGATAGTTGGTGATCACGGCGTCGTAGGCTGTGACGGCGTTATCGAAGTCCTCTTTGCGGGAGTAGATTTCCGCGATGAAGAACTGAGCATCGGGGGCGCGCTGCGAATCGGCGAAGTTCTTGAGGTAGTCGGTGAAGCCTTGCAGCGCGAGGTCGGTGTTGCCGGCGAGGTAATCGCGGTTGGCGTCATCGAACAACTTCTCGCCGGAGATCGCCGGCGCGGTGGATGTCGTGCCACCGCCGCCTGTGTTCGTTGCCTGGGGCCCGCCATTGCCGTTGCCCGTATTCTGAGGAGGCGCCTGATTCGCCGGGATGGTCTGCACCATCTTCTTGATGTCTTCGAGTTTCGAATCGAGCTTGCCGATGCGCGAATTCAATTCGGCGATCGTGTTGCTCAGATTGAGAAACTGATCGTTCATGCCGTCGACTTTTTGGCTCAACGCCTGCGTGGGCGCGCCTACCTGGCGCGTCATGTCGTTGAGTTTGTCGGACGTGTTGGTTTGCAACACCGCCATTTTTTCGTTGATCCGCGTGACCAGATCGAGCGTGTTGCGGAGGTTTTCGTTGATGACCGCCAGCTTCTCGTCCTGCGCGGCTTTCATCTGTTTGACTTCATCCTGCAGCGCCGCCACATCGCGTTGCAGGGAGAGAGTCATTTCCTTTTGATTCTGAGCTCGAATGGGCCAAGCTGCCGCCAGCAGGACCAGAGCCAGAGTTGCGTGTCGCTTCATTCACTTCTCCGTCGTTGCTCTTGGATCATCCCCGAGATCTCCTCAAAATCCAAACAACGCTTCCTGTAACGAGTGTACCGTCCTCAACACCTACCTTGCGGTAGGGGAGTGTTTACGGGCCGTCGTCTGATTGACCGGCATGCCGAGCGCCTTCAGATACTCGCGCGACTTGCGGGCAAATTCAGTCGATGGATACTTCGCGATCACGACCCGGAATTCCTTGGCAGCCGCGGGATTCTTTTCGAGCTTCGCGAGCGACACCGCTTTCATGAAGCGCGCGTTGGCGACTCGCTTCGAGTCCGGAAAATTGTCGATGACTCCATCGTAGGCCTTGATCGCGCTGAGAAATTCGTTCTTGCGAGTATAGATTTCACCGATGTAAAACGCGGCGTCGGGCGCGTGATCGTCGGCGGTAAAATTCACGAGAAAGTTGTTGAAACCCTTCATCGCCTGCGCGTCGTCGCCTGCGTCGTAATCGGCTTTCGCGGCTTCGTATACTTTATCGGCGGAAGGCGGCCGCGGGGCAGGAACGATGGCGGGTTCAGCGGCCGACGCCTGATTCACAGGCTGTGGCGCGGCAGCGGGCGGTGGCGGAATCGTCTGCACCATCTTCTTGACGTCTTCCATCTTCGTGTCGAGCTTGCCGAGCCGCGCGTTCAATTCCGCAACGGTATTGCTCAGATTTTGGAACTGGTCGTTCATCGCGTCGACCTTCTGATGCAGGTGCTGAGTGGGAGCGCTGACCTGGGCGCTGACATCGTTCAGCTTCTCGTTCATGTTGCTTTGCATCACCGCCATCTTCTCGTTGATGCGTCCTGCCTGATCGAGCGTGTTGCGAAGATTCTCGATGATGACTGCCAGACGCTGCTCCTGGCTGGCCTTCATTTGTTTGATCTGGTCCTGCAGCGCGGATACGTCGCGTTGCAGCGCCAGCGTCATTTCCTTTTGATTCTGTGCGCGCACCGGCCATGACAGCGCGGCCAGAACCAGTACGGGAATTGCGAATCGCTTCATTCATCTCTCCGTTTGCCGGTCGCGATCCCGGATCGCTTGCGGAGCGTGGCCTCAATGCCAACCACCATCGAGGCCACGTCCACGGGCTTACCGGAACCCAACCGCTTGTTCTCTGCTCAACGCCTACTGCGGCGAGAAATGAACTCGCCGGTTCTTCTGATAACAGTCCTCGGTCGCATCCGTGCACTGCGGCCGGTCTTTGCCGTAGCTGACGGTCTTCAACCGGTCGGTCGCGACTCCGAGGCCTTTCAGGAAATCAAGCGCGGCCTGCGCGCGGCGATCGCCCAGCGCGAGGTTGTACTCGCCCGAGCCCCGCTCGTCGCAGTGTCCTTCGATGATCACGTTGCCCGACGAATAGAAGCTGATGATCGTCTTCAATGCATCGGCGTCGGTCGTGAGCGTTCCGCGAGCATCGTCGCGGATCGTGAACTGATCATAGTCGAAGAACGCGTCTTTCAAATCCTGACTGACCGATTCGTTAAACGTCCGCGTCGGCGCCTTGGCGGACGGCGGTGGCGCAATCGGCTGGTCGGCTGCGCGTACGCTGACGGTGACGCTCGAGGACGTCGTTCCGCCAACGCCTTTGGCCACCAGCGTATAGCTCGTGTCTTGGGAGGGCGTGACGGTGCGGCTGCCGCTCGCCGAGGTCAAGGTGCCGATGCCTTGATCGATAGAAATATCCGTAGCATTCTCAACGCTCCAGCGCAGGGTGGACGGACTGCCCTGGGCGACGGTGCTCGGCTCGGCTGTAAAGCGATCAATCACCGGCTTGGGTGGAGGCTCGGGCGCCCTTTCGGCTGTTTTCGGCGGCGGCGGTGGTGGCGGCGGCGCCGGTTTCTTCTTGCAACCAGTGCCGATCAGGGTCGCGAGACTCACCCCCAGCAGCATTAACTGGATGTTAGCTTTCATCATCTGAATTATTCCTTCCTCCTGTACACGAACCAAATACTCGAATCATCAGCGCGCCTGGCCGATCGAGAGCGGGTTGTGCGCTGGAACTCCATATCTTACAGCAAATCAACTTCCAATTCGGGCCGCATCAATTGATGGAGCGCGCCCACACCGGCTGATCGTTATTCCCTTCGGTCGTCAACTGCCTGTCCTGCGTACCGTCGGCGAGCATGGTCCAAATTTGCGTTTTGCCACCGCGCTTCGCCGAATACACAATGTGAAATCCGTCGGGAGCCCAGCTCGGATTCTCATTGCGTCCCGCGCCATGCGTCACCTGAACCACCGTCTTCGTCGCAACATCCATCACGAAGATGTTGAAATTTCCAATATCGAAGCCATGCGTCCAACTGAAGGCGATCATCTTGCCATCCGGGCTCCACGCGGCTTGCACGGCTTCGCCATCCCCGGGCGTTAATTCCTGCACATTGCCGCCGTCGAGCGACATCAGGAAAATCTGCGGATGTCCCGTGCGGCCGGAGGTGAACACGATATCGCGGCCTGTCTTCGGATTGGCGCGCGGCTGCACTTCGATCGTCTGTGTATTGGTGACGCGCTGTATGCCGCTGCCATCCGGATTCGCCATGTAGATCTGTGCCGAGCCGCCGCCGGCGGAGGAGGCGAAAAGAACCTTTGATCCATCCGGCAGAAAATCAGCCGTCATGTTGAGGGACGCGCGTTGGTTATAGAAAACCAGACGACGGCCGGTCGTCAGTGACTGCACGTAAAGCTGCGGCGTATTATCGAGCCATGCCGTATAGGCGAGCTTCGTTCCATCCGGAGAGACTGATGGCATGCGCACCAGGCTGTGGTACTTCGTGATTTGCGTCTGTTCGGTGCCGTCGTAGTTCATGCCCCAGACTTCCTTCGAGCCCGTGCGATCGGAGATGAAGTAGACTTTCGAGCCCATCAGCGACTTGCCGCCGAACTGTGCCATGATATCGGCCGCGAACTGGGCCGCGACATCGTGCGCGCCTTTCTCGCTGAGCGGTCCGACGTAGCGCTTGGCGACCAACGCGACTTGCGACGGCGGCTGATCCGTGCTCATCAGCCATCCGGACAGGACGATCTGATCGGCGGCCACGCTTGTATAGCCCATCGCGAGGTAGTTCGCGGTAGCGGGTGGATTCAGCCAATCGGTCAACGCGCGTCCGCCCATCGATTCAGAGGGTGTCGCGGGCTGGCGAAGGTCGGCGGGTTGTTGAGGAACGGTCAGCGGATACATGCTCTTCGGCGCCATGCGGAGCACTCCGCAGTTTGCGATCTCACTCCACAAGGTCGCGTTGAAGGTGCTCATGAATCGCTCGGCGCCGCCGGCTCCATTGAAGTCGGGAATCGCGATGACTGGGCGGCCGGGGTTCTTGAGGATATCAAGGCGATTTACTTGACCGAAGGCGCTTACGGCTGTCAAAAGCAGAATTGTCGTTGTATGTTTCATCTTTGTAATTTGAACCCAACCTCCATTTTTGCAACTGAACCGGGATAGCCTTGGGGCAAGGGCTCAAAGGGGCTGGCCTCGGTGACCGCCCGTTGGGCCGAAAGGTCTAACTCCTGATTCCCGCTCCCCTGGACCACGCGCAATCCGTCGACTTTTCCATCGCGCATGATGTTGAATGCGACGACGCAAGTGGGACCATTCTTTAGCCGCGCATCGAGTTCCGTCGGTCTCCATTTCGACGAAATCCGTTGCTGGACTGCTTGCATATACGCACCAAACTGATTGCCGAACGTGCTCGACCGCGCGCCGATACCGCCGGAGCCGACTGAGCCCGTGAATATTGGTGAACTGACGCGGCTCTCCGGACTCCGCACCTGGTTCTCGGCGACTTCTTTCGTCTCTTTGGCCGTGCTCCGCGGTTTCTTGGCCGTAGGCTTCAGGTCCCGCTCGAGCAGTTTCTCGAGGGCTTCTTTTTCCTTTTCTTCCTTGACCTGCTTTTCCTTTTCGCGCGGCGTCTCGGCTTCGGTGTCATCCGCGATGGGAGTGCGCACTCCTGAACTCTGCGGCAGTGGAATTGAATTGACGACGCCGATTCCGACTGCGCCGCCCAGCGCATCCGGATCGCCCATGACCGGTTGAGTACCCTTCCAGTAAGCCCATCCCGCGAGCAATGCGACTACAGCGGTATGCATCCAGAAGGACTTCCAAATGGAGCCGCCGAGGCCGGATGGCGTATCGAGGATGTCTAGCGGATGAGTCGTCATATTTTATCGCCGGCGATTGGCGGCGTCGGTCGGCCGCGTCACGAGCTTCACGTTAATTTTCGATTCGCTCAGTTCACTGATCACTTGCGCCAGCACCTGCCAGGTCAGGCCGGCGTCGGCGCGAACGTAAACGTCCTTGGCTTTGGGAAATCGCCGGTGCACCTCGCTGTTCAGTAGATTCAGTTTGACCGCCCTTTCACTCAAATAAACCTCGCCCACTTTCGATACCGTGACGACCGGCAGATCCTGGGTGGTCGTTTTCTCGCGACTGACTTCCGGGACCTGCACTTCAATGCCGTACTCCATGACGTGCGCGGTCAGCATGAAAATCACCAGTAGCACCAACAGGACGTCGACGAACGGAACGACGTTGATTTCCGATAGCGCGGTCGTGCCGCGAAATCGCGACTTGCCCGGTCCATTGCCGCCTTCTGAAGTGCCGCCTAAGCTGAAGGCCATAGTCGTTTAGCCTCCGTACGTGCTTTCAGTGAGGTTCAGAAATTCGAGCGAGAAGTCTTCCATGCGCGCTCCGATCTCCTTGACCACGTGTCCGAAATAGTTATAAAAAATCGCCGAGGGAATCGCAGCGAACAATCCGAGGGCGGTGGCGACGAGCGAATCGGCGATGCCGGGCGCGACGGCGCGGAGGCTTGCGCTACCCGCTACAGCCAGGCCGTTGAATGAATTGATGATGCCCATGACGGTTCCGAGCAGTCCGATGAACGGCGTGATCGTGGCGAACGTGGCCAGCCAATTCATATGACGTTCGAGACGGGCGATCTCCTCGCTGATTCCCAGTTGCAGGCTGCGCTCGAGTGCGACCCGGTTGACGAGCGTGCGATGCTGCCGCACCTGGCGATCTACTTCGTTGTAGCCGAATGCGAAGACCTGTGACAGCGGCGCCATCTCAAATTGTTTGCTGATCGCCGCCGCGCCCGCGAGGCCAAGCTGCTGCGTCTGGCGGAAGGAGGCCAGGAATTGACGGTTCAGTGCGCGGCCGCTGCGGAGATCCCTCCATTTGTTAAAAATGATGCCCCAGGAAAGAACCGACAGGACAATCAAAGTAAGTTCGACGGCAGCCGAAATCGGCGTGGCGTTGTGAATCAGTTCGCTAACGCTGACTTGCAGCAAGGCAAAGGGTGGAATCAACCGGTCTCCTTCTCTACCTATCTATTCTAAAACGCTGATCCCGCTGGACAAAGTCTTTCTTACTTCATTTTGCGGGGGGCCGGGCTGCGGGAGTCATTGGCAGGCACAAGAAATGTCACGGAAATGTCAGCCAGGGCCGCTCGTGCGCTACAATATAGAGACCTCATCCGAGCCCCCCTTGTTCGGGTCCTCAACTTTTCCTTCGTAAGTCACAGGACATTTTTTATGCTAACCGACATCGGGCAAGCTGTGTCGCCCCAACCGGCTGCGGAAAAGACCTCATGGTGGGGCTCATTACGCGAGGCAATCCGCGGCTCGACGAGCCGGGACTACACGACCGGCAGCATCGATCGCGCCATTTTCATGCTCTCCGTGCCGATGGTGCTCGAGATGTGCATGGAATCCCTGTTCGGAATCGTGGACATTTTCTGGGTCGCGAAGCTCGGCAAGGAAGCCATGACCGCGGCGGCGCTCACTGAAGGGACCCTCGCGATTCTATTCGCAGTCGCCATGGGATTGAGCATGGGCACGAGCGCGATTGTCGCCCGGCGCACTGGTGAGAAACGTCCGGAGGAGGCATCGGTCGCCGCCGTGCAGGGCATGTTGGCGGCAGCCGGCGTGTCGTTGATCGTGGGGATTCTCGGATGGCTGTACGCCGCGAATATCCTGCAGGCCATGGGCGCGTCCGCGTTAGTTGTCGAACGCGGCCAGAGCTATACGCGGATGATCTACGGCGGATCGGCGACGATCCTCTTGTTGTTCCTGCTGAATTCCGTCTTTCGCGGATCGGGCGATGCGGCGACCGCGATGCGTTCGCTGTGGATCGCGAACGGCATCAATATCATTCTGAATCCGCTGTTGATTTTCGGAGTCGGGCCGTTCCCCGCGCTAGGCGTGTTGGGCTCGGCGCTCGGCACGACGATCGGGCGCGGCACTGGTGTGCTCTATCAGTTGTTCATTCTGTCGCAAGGCAAAGGCCGCGTCAAAATACGGCCGGCTCAGTTCCGGCTCGATCCGAAAGTAATGGGGCGTTTGTTGAAGCTGTCGCTCGGCGGACTGATTCAGTACCTGATTCCCACCGGCAGTTGGACGGCGCTGGTGCGGATGATCGCGACGTTTGGGAGCGCATCTGTCGCCGGCTATTCGTTGGCCATCCGGATCCTGATCTTCGCGATCCTGCCGAGCTGGGGCATGAGCAACGCCGCGGCGACGCTTGTCGGGCAGAATCTGGGAGCCGGAAAACCGGAGCGCGCGGAAGCCTCAGCGTGGCGGGCGGGGTTCTGCAACATGGTGTTCCTGGGGATCGTGGGTGCGGTGTTTCTGATCTTCGCTCCACTGCTGGTCGGATGGTTCGTCACGGACGCGGGCGTCAAGACGATCGCAATCACGGCCCTGCGCCTGTTTGCCACCGGCAATCTTTTCTACGCATACGGCATGGTGCTGACGCAGTCGTTCGGAGGCGCCGGCGACACGCGTACGCCGACGTATATCAACTTCTTCTGCTATTGGACGTTCCAAATTCCGCTTGCCTATCTGCTCGCCTACAAAACGGGGCTGGGCGCCACGGGAGTTCTTATGGCGGTTCCTGCGGCGGAGTCCGCGTTGGCGCTGGTTTCGATCGTCCTGTTCCGGCGTGGAGCGTGGAAATTGAAACAGGTCTGAGGGCTTGGCGCCCGATGCTTCTCTCTCACACATTCGCGGCCATCGGGGAGTCTAGCCATCGTTATGAAACCGGAAGGTGCGCCAGGACGGCATTGGCTAGTTCCTCGCGAATGTCCGACTCGCTCCAACGGCCGGCGCCCTCGGCGAGAATTCCGTCGACCGAATAGACCAACCCGATGATGCTCTGATCGCCAGACCGTTCGATGTCTATTGCGTCTGGGGTGTACCGGAACTGGAAGGCTCGCAACGAGATCGACTCGTCAAGAAAATCATTGAGTGCCCTTTCGATTCGTTCCTTCGCTTCGTTTTCCATGGTGATCCGCCGTCGTCTGAGCGTAACCGAAGAGGAGCTGCGCAACAAGTTAAAAAAGGCTGCCTCGTCGGATGGACGAGTTACACAGCGAAAATCTCCCCCGACCGCCCCGCTCGCAAACGCGGCGGGCAGTCATGATGCACCAGCGTTTCTTGAACGAGATCGAGCCTTGGCGAAAGGAAGGCCAGCGACCGGGCGCAGCAGCCTAACTTGCTTACGCAAAAGGCGATCCGCAAAGGCGCGCCAACGCCGTCGACGAACCGATAACGAATCCCTTGGGATCCGATCAAAAGAACCGATGATTACAACGGGATGACGCATGGTATGGTATTAAAACATCGGATCGAACTGGCACTTATTTCGACAGTTCCTCACGTGGCGTAGCTGCTCCTCGTAGCGCGGCTCTGGCTCACGCATCATACGCGAGCCGAAGGCTTAGTTGCCTGTCTGCAATCGAGATCTCTCCTAGAGCTGCATCGCCCTTACTCCCGGCTATGCGGATATGTCGCTGAAGAACCCTTCCGCGGCTAGGTAAAGACCTGTTGTATGCAGCCGGACCCCCTTGTTTATTCATTGGGAATTCCCGGCGAAGCTGTACATCCCCATTTTCCTGGGGACGACGACGGAATCTTGCGTTATGCCGCACCGGCGGCGCCAAAGAGCGCCCGCCTGGAGAAAAGGAACTTTGATGAGTCAGACACTCAAGACGCAACTATCCGCCACGAGCTGGCTTCTGCTCGCGGGTAGCCTTGCCTTTGCTCCGCCGCCTGCCAGGGCACAGGGCAACCTGGGCCCGGTCACGGTCGGAGCTGGATTGCAGACCAGCTTCAGCCATAACAGTACTACCGGAACTCCGTCGACAGACGAGTTCCAGCTCAACAGCGCCCGCATCTACATCAGCGGGCCGGTCACCGATCAGATCAGCTTCATGTTCAACACTGAGTTCGACGGTGGAACCAACAAAGTCGGCATTCTCGACGCTGCCGCGCAGTTCAATATTTCGCCTGAAATCCACATCTGGGCCGGCCGCTTCCTGCCGCCGAGCGATCGTGCGAATCTCTATGGTCCTTATTATTCGAACCAGTGGGGACCCTACAACGACGGCGTTCAGGATGGATATCCGTTCGCTTACACCGGCCGCGACAACGGCGTGATGTGGTGGGGCGATTTTCAAAAGTTGAAGGTCTCTCTCGGCGCGTTCGACGGCAAGACGACTGACGGGAACAGGACCGTTCTCGGCGCCGCGCGTGTGCAGTACGACTTCTGGGACAAGGAAGAA
>DASXZC010000514.1:0-8168 GCA_036502165.1 Bryobacteraceae bacterium | reverse complement strand
CCAATGTTTTCGAAGGCCGATTCCGTGTTGTACACGGCGCCGGGGACGTTCTGGTTCTCATCACCACCGCTGGGATAAGTCGTGCCCAGAGGTTGCGGGTTGTTCCCGCCAGGATTGTCGGTCACCCAGTTCTTGCGCTTGAACGCAGACTGGAAGCCTTCACGCATGGTCACGATAAAGTCGGCCGTTGCGGCGCCATAGTTGCCACCCGTCGCCACGCCAGCGTTGTTGCTGACGCACTGTTGGTAGCTGCCCGCCTGATACACGGTCGAAACCAGTCCGCGCTGGATGAACGCAACCGTCTGCGTCGGGTTGTTGATCGGCAGTTGGTTCGAACCGGTCACCGAGATGTACATGGTGATCTGGGTCGGAACCAGCGTGCTCGACGTGCCCAACTGGTTGGCATTCGCACGCACGTTGGTGATGCGGATAACGCGCGTGCCGGACGTGCCGGGCGCGTCAAACGGTACACCTGACCAGCTCACAGCGTTCGCCGTGCCACCCGCCGCGCCCACGCCCTGACGGGCTTGGAACACGTTCGGACGGCCGACGGAACCGTTGTAAACGCCAACACCGTTGCCGGTGCCGGTCACGATGCAAACGCCGGGGTTGCCCGCTACTTCAGGCGCATTGGCGTCGCCGCATGCCAGCAGCGGAACGTTGGGGTTCGAGGTCGAGTGCGGTTCGTCGATCAACAGGATCGCTTCGCTCCAGGTGCCCTGGGACGTCGAGAGGATGCGGCTGGTGATATTGGTGTTGAGGAAAACCGTGACGTTCGACGCCGGGACTTGCGCGCCTGCCTGAGTGGGAATACCACCCGTGCAGTTCAGCGTCACGTCACCGACGAGCTCGGTCAAGCCTTCAGCTCTGATTGTGGGAGGCACGCCCGCGTTGGCTACGCACTGGAGTGCCGGAGCAGTCTGTGCGCTGGCCACGACCGCAAAAACTGACGCGGCTGCCAAGCACAGAATTGACTTACTAAATGCCATTTCCTTCTCCTTGTGAAGTGTTATGGTTTATTTTTTTTGAATTGACGGAAGTTCTCTTTTTCAAACCTGAGCCCGATAGTGATCCGCTGCAACAAAGAGCCAGTTGCCCGTTCCATGAGTTCCCCCAAGAACCTTACTGACGGCCGCCGGATCAATTCCCTTCCAGGCTGATGCCGGCTCCGCTTACGCTTGGCAACTACACTCGATCCACTGCAAGCGGCTCTCACGGACAAACGTCCGAAAATGAACTTCCACTGCTCGGTACGGTCGATGCCGCCTATGTCGGTCACCGCCGGTGGACGGCCTGCTTGGACCATCCTCTGAAATACATTTGGATGCCTCGATGGACATCCACTCTCAAACCCTACCACGCGATCTCATCTGTTGTACCACTCTATCGATCAACGCGTCAAGTAGGAAAGTGTCAATAAGTCGCGCATGAACTACGACTTGCAGACAATTGACCCGGAGTGGTGGCGGATTGACTCACCCGGCTTTGCGCTATTTGCGGACTTTTTCGAGAGTGACGTGGTGGTCCGGCACCTTGCCGTCCCTAACGTGGAAACTTCTGGTAATTGTCTTGCCATCAGGCGATAGCGAGATCGTCTCCACCATGCCATGCTCCGGTGAAACTCCGTCGCGCATCGACTCGAGAAGCAGCTTCGTCCCCTCCCAATGGCCGGTTCGCAACACCTTGAACGCGCCAACCATTTGCGCCCTCTTGGTTCCGTCCGTCGGGTAAACCATCGGCGCAATCTTGTTGCCACTCGCCAGAATAGGCGTGATGGTGAAGGTCGAGCCCGTCTGTTCGATGATGTCCGTCTCCGCGGATTTGCCGGATTCGGCCAGCACCTTCCACGTGCCCGTGAAATCCGGCTTCGATGTCTGCTGCGCGACGGCCACGGATGCGATTGCCGCAAGCACAGCGATCAGATTCGATTGCATGCTCCGGGTGCCCCCTCTCAAGGCTCGAGCGGAATTTCGAAGTAGATCAAAGGATCGCCGGTCGCCGTATCAGTGAGCCCGTCAATCACGATGCGCGCGTCCTTCCAGATCGACGCCTGGAAATAGAAAAATCCGCTCACCGAATCTCCCGCCGGAACCATCTTCGCCGAAAACGCCCGTCCATCCACTTCCCAACTCGCCAGCGGATTCTTCCTCTTCGGAAGCGGAATCGGAGTTTGCCTCGAAGGATCCATCATCGACGGCGGCTTCGCCGTCTTCAGATACTGCACCTCGTTCGGCGGCGTCGGATAGACTTTCTCATTCTTCCCGTCGATGAACTCGACCCGCAGCCGCAGCGCCACCGCGCGCGGACCGTCATTGTCAATGACGACCAGCACCGGCAGAACTCCGTACCGCTCGAGCGGAGTCTTTCCAAACGCCGCCCGCAAATCCTCATCGCGCTCGTACGCCTTCACCGCGACCGTCACTTTGCCTTGCGAGGATTTGGCCGCATACGTCACCGCGCGGCCCGCGTGGAACGGCTGCGCGTCCTTCGGCTTGTCTTTGTCGCCCGCAAATCCGACGCCGCAGGAAAACCCGACGATAATAGTCAGGAGTATGGTCCAGTCGACGGCCAAAAATGTCCCTCGGGGTTTGTTCATCCGAATGGTGTATCTCCTCTATGGCACCGTGCTGGCCGCCGCGTTTCCGTTCGTCTTATTGTATTTGCTCTGGCGAGGACTCAAAGACCGCCGCTATTTCTCGCACATTACAGAACGGTTCGGGCGTTTGCCGATATCAAAACGGACGAGTCCGGGTGCCATCTGGTTGCACGCCGTTTCGGTGGGCGAGATTTTGTCCTCGATCGAACTGCTGAAGGAATTGCGCATCGCCGCTCCCTCGGTTCCGCTCTATGTCTCGACCACCACCCTCGCCGGACGCGCTATGGCGGAAGAGAAGCTCGCCGGCCTCGCCGATCTCGTATTCTTCGTTCCCATGGATTTCCGCTTCGCCGTGAGAAAAGTGCTGCGCGCAATTCGCCCTTCGCTCGTGGTCGTGATGGAAACGGAAATCTGGCCTAATTTATATCGCCAGCCGAAACTCGCATGCTGCGCACTCGCCGTCGTCAACGGCCGGATCTCAGATCGCGCGCTTCCTTCTTATAAGAGGATGGCGTGGTTCTTCCGCGCCGCTCTGCTGCAGCCCGATCGCATCTGGGTGCAGTCGCAGAAAGACCGCGCCCGTTACCTCGAACTCGGCGCCCCGCCCGACCGGGTCATCGAAGGCGGAAATCTGAAATTCGATTTCAACCCCGCAGCCAAGCCAATCGCCGAGGATTTGCAGAAATTCATCGGCAACCTGCACGCCACCATTTGGATCGCCGCCAGCACGATGCCGCCGCTTTCCGAACATGACGTCGACGAGGACGACGTCGTCATCAGAGCCTTTCAGGACCTGGCGCCCATGCATCCGAATTTGCTGCTGATTCTGGTTCCCCGCCGCCCCGAGCGGTTCGAGTCCGCGGCGACCAAACTCGCCAATGCCGGAAAGATCCGCTTCGTCCGGCGTTCGCAAGTGGCGACCGAAGAATTAATCCTGCCCGGCGTCCTCCTCCTCGACTCGATGGGCGAATTGAGCAGCTTGTTCGAGATCGCGGACGTCGTCTTCATGGGCGGCACCCTCGCCGAGCGCGGCGGACACAACATCCTCGAGCCGGCGTATTTTTCAAAGCCGGTAATCGTCGGCCCGCACATGGAAAACTTCGCGGCCATCCACGCCTTATTCCGCGCCGGCGGAGGACTCAAAGAGATCCGCTCGGCCGATCAACTCGGAAGCGCCGTCGCGCGTTTGCTCGACAACCCCGCTGAGCGGCGCAAAATCGGCATCCTCGCGAATCAAGCCGCGTCCACCCAAAAAGGAGTCGCGAAAAAGCGCGCCAAGGAACTCATCGACCTGCAGGTCATGACGGTTCCACACGATGTTCCCCACGGCCTCGAACGCCTGCTGCTCGCGCCGCTCGCGAAAATCTGGGGAGCCTTCGCCCGCACTCCCGACGGCGCCCGCGCCCTCTCAACGCCGGTCATCAGCATCGGCGGTATCACCATGGGAGGAACCGGCAAAACTCCCATGGCGATCTGGCTCGCCGATCGCATCCGCGCCCAGGGCCTGCAGCCTGCGATCCTCACCCGCGGCTACCACCGCGAAACGCCGCATGAAGAGGTGATCATTCCCGCCGGCCGCGCCGCCCCGACCGAACTGACCGGCGACGAAGCCCAGATCTTCGTCCGCCGCGGAATCGCTCATCTCGGCATCGACAGCGACCGCTACCGCGCCGGCCGCAGAGTCGAAGAACTCCTCAAGCCGGACGTCTTCATCCTCGACGACGGATTCCAGCATCGCAAATTGAAACGCGACGCCGATCTCGTTTTGATCGACACCCTCGATCCGTTCGGAGGCGGCGAAGTATTCCCCCTGGGCCGCCTCCGCGAGCCGCTCGAAAATCTGTCGCGCGCTACCGCCTTCGTGCTGACCCGCGCGCAACCCGGCAAGCGGACCGACGGGATCGAGGCCATCCTGCGGCACCACAATCCGCACGCTCCCATCTTCCGATCCTGGGTCGTAGGATCGAAATGGCGCGGCGGCAAACCCTCCGGCCGGGTCGCCGCCTTCTGCGGCCTCGCGAATCCCAATACGTTTTGGCGCGTCCTGAAGGACTACAACCTCGACGCCACAGAGAGGTGGATTTACGAGGATCATCACAAGTACTCGTTCTTCGAAACCCAACGCATGGCGCGGCAAACGCAAGAGGCCGGTATCGAATACCTGGTCACGACCGAGAAGGATTATGTGAACGTTCCCGAGGCAGCCTTCAAGTCCTTCACCGGCGTGAAGTTGTGCTGGCTGGAGATCGAGGTGAAAATCGATGACGAAGCGAAGCTGCTAGAGTATGTAAGGAAGATTACAATCAGAACGGACGAGGCCAAGCATAAATTTTTGTAATAGTACTAAGGGACTGTATTTCAGTCGTACTTATGCCGATCTAAGTTGCTGTAGGCAAATGATCGTCGAGGCTCGCAAGAATAGCCATTGACAGGCGCGGGGGAAAACAGCCCGGGTAAAAACCGTCCCGGGATCTTGACCGTTGGCGCTAGATCAATGTAAATTAAGACGGTTGCGAGTCTGATGAAGTTCCCTGTTCAGGCTTGACAAGCGAGCTGTAGCCGGGCACTTTTCAGGAAGAAGCGCACAATGGGCAGTGGCCTGGAGCCGCACTTGTTGTGCTTCCGAGGGAGATGAATGACTCAAAACCGCGCGCCCCAGCCGTTCTTACGGACCAAAGAAGTTGCAGTAGCGATCGGTCTGGCAGCCCTATTCGGCTGCGGACCCGCCAGCCCGGGATTGAATCAGTTCAGAACTTCTTTCCTGCCTGCCGCTACCATCCCTAAGCACGTAGATGCCCCGCCGGCCCCGCGCGATTCCGACATTCCC
This sequence comes from Bryobacteraceae bacterium, assembly GCA_036502165.1. GTDB lineage: Bacteria > Acidobacteriota > Terriglobia > Bryobacterales > Bryobacteraceae > F-183. The sequence goes on along the minus strand of DASXZC010000514.1, from coordinate 2,745 downwards.
AAGGATTTGTTCCGCAACGAGTCCCCCACTCTGACACAATCGACCCAGACCACGCTCCGGCTGACGGAAATCGAAACCCGTCTGCGCCGCGCCGAGGATCGTTTCGACGCCGGCAAGAAAGCCTATCGTGATGGCGACCAGGCCGAAGCCCGCCGCCAGTTCAACGGCGCGATCGACCTCCTGCTCGAAGCCCCCAGCGACGGCGTAGGCCGCCAGCGTCTCGAACGCCGCCTCGATGAGATGGTCGAATCCATCTACCGCTACGATGTCGAAGGCTTAGGCGCCGCGAAATCCCCCGACCAGTTCGTATTTGACAGCTCGCCCCGTGACGGCATCCTCGACCTGACGTTCCCGATCGATCCGAAGCTGAAGTCGAAGGCTCTCGACGAGTTGGTGGCGACACAATCGCAGCTCCCGCTCGACGTAACCGATGCGGTCGCCAGCTACATTAACTATTTCTCGAGCGAACAAGGCAAGAAGGTTTTGCTCGCCGGCTTCCGCCGTGCCGGCCGCTATAAGTCGATGATCCAGCGGGTGTTAGCCCAGGAAGGCGTTCCCCAGGAACTGATTTACCTCGCCCAACTCGAGTCCGGATTCTCCCCCCGCGTCGTCTCCTACGCCGCCGCCGCCGGAATGTGGCAATTCATGCAATTCCGCGGACGGGAATACGGTTTAGCGCAGACCGCCTACACGGACGACCGCCTCGACCCCGAGAAAGCCACCGTCGCCGCCGCCCGCCATTTGCGCGATCTCTACAAGTCCTTCGGCGACTGGTATCTGGCAATGGCCGCCTACAACTGCGGCCCCGGCTGCGTACAATGGGCCGTCCAGCGGACAGGCTACGCCGATTACTGGAAGCTCCGCGAAATGCACGCCCTGCCGCGCGATACGGAAGCCTACGTCCCGGCCATCGTCGCGATGACGATCATGGCAAAAAACGCGAAAGACTACGGGATTGAGAACTACCCCGAGGATCCGGCGCTCGAATACGACACGATCGAAGTTACCGCGCCGACGAACCTCGAACTCATCGCCGTCGCTGCCGACCGTCCCCTGAGCGACATACGCGACCTGAATCCTTCTCTATTAAAACCAATCGCTCCCGCCGGCTTTGTAATCCGCGTTCCGAAATCGACCCGCGCCCTGGTAGCCTCCGCCATCGCAAACGTCCCCGCCGACAAGCGCGCCGCCTGGAAGCTCCATCGAGTCGAGAAGGGCGAAACGGTAGCCTCGATCGCGAAGCGCTATCGGACGACAAACGCCGTCATCGCCGACGCGAATGGCCGCTCAAACATCGAACCCGAAGCCGGCGATCTATTGGTAATCCCCGCCGTATTCTCCTACGATACTCCGGCCCCCGCGATGCGCCACGCAGTCCGCTCATCGAGCCGTTACACATCCGCCCCCGTCTCACGGACGGCCAAGCCGGCATACACTCCGTCAACGCGAGCGACGATCCATTCCGCCCCTGTGAGCAACAGGTACGCCTCGACGGCCAAGCAGCACGTAGCAAGCCGAGCCCCCCAGACGACGCGCAAGCCCGTGTCAACCGTCGCCCGCAACACTCCCCGCGCATAAAAGCGCCCCCAAGGCGGACACGTCATCAATGGCTGAAGTCCGGCATCCAACCGCCAAGCCACCGGCCTGCTCTGCCACCTACTGCTCCGGTAACCCTTCAGAGCCGCGACTGCAAGGAGCGGTCCGCTGCCTTGCGTAAGTCTTTTCCGCTGTTTTTAAGGTAAATTCCTTCGAAGTCGGCAACTTTATCGCGCGAGTGAAATCCTCTAGGAACTGCGGCAAACCGCGCAGACCAATGCGCAAACTCCTACTCCTGTCGTAACGCGATCACCGGATCCACCCGCGTCGCCTTCCACGCCGGTCCCAACGCGGACAACGCCGTCACCGCCAACACCACCGCTGACACCAATGCGTACGTCCCAAAATCAAGAGGCTGCAGTCCAAACAGCATCCCCGCCAGCGCCCGGCTCGCCGCCATCGCCCCCGCGAGTCCGATCACCAATCCCCCCACTCCCAACCACAGCACCCGCCCTAGGATCAGCATCAACAAACTCGACGGACCCGCCCCCAGCGCCATCCGCAACCCCATTTCGGACATCCGCTGCGTGGTCACGTACGACATTACCCCGTAAACCCCCGCCATCGCAAGCATCAGCGCGACTCCCGCAAACGCAGTCAGTAGGAATGCCCGGAACCGTTGCCCCCCGATCGATCCCGACAGCATCGCGTCGAGCGTCGTGAACCGCACCGCAATCACCGGATTCTCTTCCCTCACCTTCGCCCGCACCGCTTCGCTCAACGATTCCGGCTTCACCCCCGGAGCCACCCGCATCGCGACCTGCAGCTCGTTCGCCATGAAAGGATGCTGCGCTAACGGCATATACAACTCCGCTTCCGGACTCTTGTCCGGCGACAGCGACCGCACATCCTTCACAACTCCTACAATTGTCATCCATTTGGGAGAATCGAGTCCGCACCGGATCTGCTTCCCAATCGGATCCTCATTCGGGAAACTCCTCCGCACCAGGCTCTGGCTCACAATCGCCACAAACGGAGCGTCATAACTGTCCGCGCCCGTGAAGTCGCGCCCACGCATCAGCGGAATCCCCAACGTCGCAAAATAGTTCGGACCCGACAACCGGAACAACGCCTGCGGACCCTTCCGCCAGTCCGCAACCGCCGGCTGCCCCTCGACTTCATACATTCCATTCGAGGAATATTGGCCCG
>DASXZC010000513.1:0-23471 GCA_036502165.1 Bryobacteraceae bacterium | reverse complement strand
CCTGAGGAACAAGTTCAACCCGGAACTTCCAGAACGGAACTGGGTTTGTAAGGGTTATTGGATATTTTCGGTTATAATGCTGGAGCCCTGCGACTCGCGATAATCGATTACAGGCTTCCAAGAGGCTGGTTGGCAGAAGAGGCGTCGGGTCCTGCTTCTCGCACTGCCGCCATACCATCTTGGAGGGCGAGAGGCGGCCGATTTTCGGGTCACTGCGACGGCCCGAAGGGTCCTCAACTTAAACGGTCCGCCTCCGCCCTTTTGTTTTTGTCCCTCCCTCCTGGATTCGATCCCTCCTAGGCTCCAGGGGTCCGTGGAAAGATCGCGAAGAACTCGCAAAGGGCTCGCCAAGAATTCCGACAAAAGCTTAGCGAGAACTTTGCGTGGCTTCGCGATCTTACGCGGTCACTTTCTAATTAAAGCCGGGGTCCGCGCAAAGTTCGAGAAGGCGCGCAAAGTCCTCGCCAAGGGGCTTCAGCGGAAGATTTCGACCCACATTCCGCGGTGTTCCCAACGAATCTGCGAATGGAGCCCGAGAGCCGCTTCGATCTCCGCACTCGTCGCCGGTGGCGCGTAGTCGTAGTAGCGCTCGAGGAACCCGCGGATGAAGTCGATCCGCCGCAATCCCCAACCTCCCGGCGGACTCCAATCGCGGCTGTAAAGGATCAATGCGTCGACGTGCTTGCCCTCCGCATTCAATAGATTAGCTGCCCGGAAATCGTGCAATTCGACTACTGCAATCGGCTTCGTCACATACCCGAATTCGGGGCGGCGGAGAGCATCCGTCAACGGCCAAGCAGTCGCGACGGTGCCGATGCCTGGCTCATTTTCGACGTATTCGGCGGCTAGCGTATTGATCGCGACGAAGTCCACCATCGCCAGGTTGTTCTCATAGGGGAACGGATACGGCGGATTCCACACCATCGACAGCATCGATCCGATCACGGCCAGGCCGGGCACTAGGATGCGCAGGCGGCCGGTCAGGGACATCCAGGCGATGCCGAAGGCCGCGAAGAGGATCGGCAGGATTGGGCATAGATAGCGTTCAAGCACTGCTCCACCGAAGGCGCTCACCGTGAGCATGTGCGCCATGAAGAACGCTCCGGCGACGCCCCACTCGGGATTGCGGAACCAGTCGGTCTTGCGCCAGGCCCAAATTAATGCCGCCGTTCCGATCCAACGGAATTCTGCGAAAAAAAGGTAATAAATCCGGCGTAACAATGCCGCATTTAGTCGCACCGGATGGAGGGAATACCAGGTATTATAACGGCCGAACGCGGGATCTCCTAGAGGATGCCCGGTCGCGCCCCAGAGGATCGCGATCCACGCCGCGAGCGCCGCGCAGGGGATCAGATAAAACGCCGCCTTGCGATACGCGCGCTCCTCGTAGATGAGCCAGGCGCCGAGGACGACCGGCAAGACCACCGCCGTTTCCTTCATCAGCACGGCGAGCGTCGCCATCAGAACCGAAGCGCGCAAGCGTCCGTCGAGGAAGAACAGCAAAGCCCAAACTGTGAAGGCCATTGCGGGCATGTCGAGCTGCACCATCATCGCCTGCGTGTAGAACAAGGGCGACGCGAGCAGCAGTAAGAGTGCCGCGAACGCGGGGGCACCGGCCGAGCGGCGGCTCAAGCGGATCGCGAGCAATAACGATCCGGCAACGCCGAACGCCGCAATCGCGAGCATCAACAGCCGTGCCGTGAGGATCGACGGTCCGCGGGCGAGGATCCATACGAACGCGAGCATCGCCTCGACTCCCGGCGGATGGACGTTCGGCAGCGTGTGGATTGGAATCCAACGGCCTTCGTTGTACAGATCGAGAGTCTGCGGAACGAACTGGCCGAGTTCATCCCAATAATACGGCAGCTTCAAATAAGGAATGTGCAGCAGAACGAGCACTGCGAACGCGGCGCCCCACAACGTGAGAGTGCTGACGCGGGACGCAGGCCGGGAAGGCGTGGGCATGGCGGCGCGCGCTACTGAAGAAAGGTTCCCTGGCCACCTTTGGGTTCGAGCTTGATTTCTCCGAACGTCGATTCGTATTGCGAAAGGTTCTGCTGCAGGATGTTAAACAGCGCCTTCGCCTGCTGCGGACTCACGTAGATACCCTGGAAATTCTGAATCGTGACGGTGTCGGGCGACGCCTGATTGATGACGCCGAAGCTCATGAAGAAGTCCCAGAGGCTGACGCGCATCTGCACGCTGTTGGCGTAATGTTCACGATAGTCTGCTCCGTTGACGAGTTGGAGTTTGGGCTGTTGTTGAGCGGGCATCATGCCTACCAGCATAGCGGTTCCGGGCGCGAGCAGCCCCTCTGAGGCGGGTTTTTCACTCCGCGTCAATGGTTTTGCTCAACAAATCCATAGGAAATGAAGCGGAACTGAAATTGCTACCGCCGTCCGCATGCGAACGAGTTTATGCGCGGTTTTATTCCTTCTGTCGCTCCACGGCGCCGTTCCTCCGGCTCAACGGTTCGGCGGGATTTGGGTTGCGACATTCAAGGGCGTCGACATTTGTACGCTCGAAATCAAGGATGACGGCGAGAAGATCGAAGGCGCCTCGAAGGACTGCAAGGTGTCCGTCGATCAGAACGGTGACCTGATCGAGGGCGAGAAGCCCGACGGATCCGGGGAGCCAGAACCGTTCCTCAGTCCAAAGGTGGATGGCACGGTACTCCGGTATCAACAGGATGAGGACGGCACTCCGATGAAATTCGAACTGCACCTGATGGGCGAAGGGAAGGCGGATCTGCACTTCATTGGTGCGCCTATCACGATCAAGCCGATAAAATTCGAACGCCGTCCCTGATCGCGTGCCCGCTGTGATAGGCTGCGAATTGTCATGGGATGCAACACGTTCTTGTGCGTCTTGGCAATCGCGGGCCCTCTCTGTGCAGCGAATCTCACGGGCAACTGGGTCTCTATTGAAGTTCGTCCGGATGGAACCGAGAGCCGCACGTACTTCGACCTCAAGCAGGATGGGACGCGCGTCACAGGCAAGATCCACGCGCAATTGTTTTACTATCCCGATGCGGCAGGAACGTACGATCCAGCGGGCGTCACGCTCGATGCGACCGGGCGCGAGGGCAGCGGCGTACGCAAGGTGCGCTATACGATCAAGAGCGATGGCGATCAGCTACACATCACCTTGGCCGCTCGCGGCAACCATCCGCCTGTCGAGTTGATTGCGAAGCGCGCTCCCGCCGGCGAAGGAGCTATGCCCGCGCGGATCGCGCCTCCGCCGCTGCACAAAGTCAAATGGAATGGATTGGCGAAGACTCCTCCCATGGGCTGGAACAGTTGGAATAAGTTCCAGGGCAGAGTGGACGATCCGACGATCCGCGCAATCGCCGATGCAATGGTTTCGAATGGCATGAAAGCGGCGGGATATCTGTACGTCAACATCGACGATACCTGGGAAGCCGGGCGCGATGGAGCAGGCAATATCCAAACGAATCGCAAGTTTCCGGACATGAAGGCGCTCGCCGATTATGTCCACTCGAAGGGTCTGAAACTCGGGATTTATTCATCACCCGGGCCCAATACCTGCGCCGGCTATGAAGGCAGCTACGGTCACGAGTCGCAGGACGCCAAGACGTACGCGGCGTGGGGAATCGACTATTTGAAGTACGACTGGTGCGGCGCCTGGAACATTTATGAGCAACGGGACATGCAGGCCGTTTATCAGAAGATGGGGGACGCGTTGCTCGCCTCAGGTCGTCCGATTGTTTACAGCTTGTGCCAATACGGCCTCGACGAAGTGTGGAAGTGGGGTCCGGAGGTGGGCGGCAATTCGTGGAGGACGACTGGCGACATCAGCGATCGCTGGGCTTCGCTCTCGAAAATAGGATTCAATCAAAGCCAACTCGCGCCGTATGCGGGGCCGGGACATTGGAACGATCCGGACATGCTCGAGATCGGCAACGGCGGCATGACCGATGTCGAATACCGCACGCATATGAGCCTCTGGGCGATGTTGGCGGCGCCGCTGTTGGCGGGGAACGATTTGCGGGACATGAAGCCTGCGATCCTCGAGATGTTGACCAATCGCGAGGTGATCGCAATCGATCAGGACAAGCTCGGCAAACAGGCTACGCGCCTATCCGCGCCGGACGACAAAGAGGTCTGGCAGCGTCCGCTCGCCGATGGCACATGGGCGATCGCGCTGTTCAATCGCGGTGCAGCGCAGGCGGCGGTTTCGTTCGCGTGGTCCGAGGTCGCGCGTCACAAAAAGCCGAAGTCGGTACGCGATCTGTGGACCCATTCGGACTTGAAACTCGACGCAGGGACCGAGTTTCAGGCGTCGGTGCCGAGCCATGGATCCGTTCTCCTCAAAGTCCGGCCCTAATTCAGTTGGCGATGAAACGTTTGAGGATCGCCGGGGCCAACACGGGCGCCGGCGAGCGGCAGTCCACCGGGGGATTCCATCGACAGAATCGGGATGTGGTCGTTGACCTGGCCAAACGAAAGACGCGTCCGCGGCGAGGACGCCATGCGGAACGTGCCGTCGCTCTGCTTCAACAAACGCTCCGGGGATTGGCCCAGGGCCTGGATCATGAGACGTCCATTTTCATTGAAGATCCGGTAGGTGCGGCGGTATTGAGCATAGGAATCATGCAGCGTCGGAGGCAACTTGCCGGCCGTGAGGACGAAGGTTCCGTCGAGGCTTCGGATCTGATCGGCGGACACGGAGACGTCGCTCCACTCCGGTTCAGGCGCGGGCGGTTTGGGGTCGGGCAGCGCCGGCAATTTGAGGATCGCGCGGGCGAGCGCTCGCGAAATGGCGTACGCATTTTGTCCCTCAGTGTTGGTGAGGACGACGATGGTCAGGTGATCTTCGGGAAATTCGTAGAGGCTTCCGGCATAGCCGAGTAGGGATCCGTGCTGGCCGACGCTCGGGTGATCGTCTTCATGGTTGAGCGTGACGGCGAGGCCGAAGTGCATCTTCGGATCGTCGGCGCGCATATGCACCGCCGGGCCAACGGGCATCCTCATGCGGGCTCGAGATCCGGCGTTGATCAGATTCTTATCCTCGATCGCGCGCCAGGCCTGATACAAATCGCCGACGGTTGAGCAGTAGCGCAAATCGGTGTTGTATGCGGTCGAGTCCTCATGCGCGAGGACGTGGGATTTGCCGCTGCCGAACCGGCGATAGCCGTGCGAAAGTCCGTGGACGAGGGTCGAGTCGTCACAGTACGTGGTCGAAGTCTTCGAGACGCCGGCGGGATCGAGGATGTTCTGACGCACGTAGGCTTCATAAGTGAGGCCCGAGACGCGTTCGAGGATCGTGACCAGAAGTTGGAAGCCGGAGATCGACCAATCCCACTTCGTCCCAGGCTCGTTCACCCAATGTTTATCGGCATAGAGAGCCATCACCTCATCGAGGGCTTTGGGTAAACGGCTGGTCGCTTCAATGGGATCGCCGAGGTAATGATAGTCGACGATGCCGGACGTATGATTCAGAAGCTCGAGGATGGTTACGTGGTGACCCTGCACAGGAAATTCGGGGACGAACTTCGAAATGTCATCGTCGAGCGACAGCTTGTGCTGCTCGGCGAGCTGCAGAATCGCGACGCCCGTGAAAGGCATCATGGGCCCCACGACGTGATAGACGGTCTCGGCCTTCGTGGGAGCTTCGAGCCCCAGATCCGCGTAGCCGTATCCTTTATGGAAGATGATCTTGTTCCCTTTGGCGACCAGCACCGACGCGCCGACGATCTGTTCGCGCGCGATCACCTTCTTGACGATGGCGTCGAGATCGGGAAGTGCGCGGTTCTGAGCGGGGGCGGCGTCAACAAAAACGGAGGCCGAGACGATGAGCAGCGCGGATGCGAGGCAGGAATGAGAGAAGCGGGGCATGATCTTGCTCATTGTAAGGCTTGTGACAGCGAATCGGCCCGAGCGCCCGAATATTAGCAAAATTGAAGAGAATTCGTCACTTCTGATTTATGCCGGCCGCACAATGTTATGCTGAAGCCTCCTGAATGCTGTTCGCATTCATCGACGCCCGATTACTGGCACTCGGATTGCAGCATAGATGCTGATGGCAAGACCACGCCATAGTACAGCGGCGACCAATTGGCAAACGCCGCTGCCGCGTAATCCGGTCTGCCCTCATTCGATTCCCAATGATTGCATGCAAGAAGGAGGAAGTGCGTCACGGAACATCCGGATTCCTAGCAGATCTCTGCAGGAAGACAAGAGGTATCATCTATCTGGGAACGGCGGTTCCTTACGGTAGATTCGTCATGAATTCCAACTCCCATATGGAAAAAAAGGAACCCACGGTCATCGGCATCGGAGCGTCCGCGGGCGGACTCGCCGCGCTCAAGACGTTCCTCGCGCACGTTCCGGATGACAGCGGACTCGCCTTCGTCGTGATCGTGCATCTGTCGCCGAACCATGAGAGTCATCTCGCCGAACTGCTGCAGCCGCACGTCCATCTTCCTGTCGAGCAGGTGCTCGACACGGTGGCGCTTGAGCCGAATCATATCTACGTCATTCCTCCCAATGCGAATCTGAACGCTATAGATACGCACTTGCGGCTCTCGAAGCTCGCGGCGCGAAGGCAGGAACGCGCGCCGATCGACCACTTCTTCCGCACCCTCGCGGCCGCGCACGATGGACGCTCCATCGCGGTGGTGCTCACCGGCACTGGGTCGGATGGAACGCTGGGGATCAAGGATATCCGCGCCGCCGGCGGACTGGTGATCGTGCAGGATCCGAATGAGGCGGAATACGACGGAATGCCCCAAAGCGCCATCTCGACGGGGATGGCGGACTACATTCTGCCGCTCGCCGATATTCCGGCCACGATTCTCGCCTTCGATAAAACCGCGCCCCGTCTGTCTGAAGTGCGGGACGGGCAGGCTGTTCCGCAGGATGAACGCCAGCTGCTGCACAACATTCTCGCGCAACTGCGTGGACTCACCGAGCGTGATTTCAGCCGCTACAAGCCATCGACCGTGCTGCGGCGCATCGCGAGAAGAATGCAGCTCAACCACGTCGAGGATCTGCGGGCCTATGCCGAGGTTCTCCGCAGCCGGGTGGAAGAAGCCCGCGCGCTCGCCGACGATCTTCTCATCACGGTCACCCACTTCTTTCGCGATCCAGAGGTGTTTGAGAAGCTCGAGAATGAAGTGCTTCCGCAACTGCTCAGCAAGAAGTCCCCGCACGATGCGGTGCGTCTATGGTCGGTCGGTTGCGCCACCGGTGAAGAGGCGTATTCGCTGGCCATCCTTATAACGGAGGCGGTGGAGAAGTTAGAAAATCCGCCGCAGGTTCAGGTGTTCGCTTCCGATCTGCATGCGGTTTCCCTGTCACATGCGCGCGAAGGCCTGTATATGGGCGATATCGAGGCGGACGTGAGCCCCGAGCGGCTGAGGAGATTCTTTCAAGAGGAAAACGGCGGATACCGGATCCGCAAGGAAATTCGCAATCTCGTCGTATTTGCTCCGCATAATATTCTGTGGGATCCTCCTTTTTCGCGGATGGATTTGATCAGTTGCCGGAATCTGCTGATTTATCTCGAGCGCGACGTGCAGCGGGAGGTCGTTGAGATCTTCCACTACTCCTTGAACCCCGACGGCGTGATGTTGCTGGGGGCGGCGGAGTCGATCGAGAGTTCCGACCAGTTCCGGGCGCTGGATAAAAAATTGTGCCTGTTCGTGAAGCGGAACATTCCCGTCCGCGAGCCTCGTCTTCCCGTGTTCCCGCAGACTCGAAGCCGATTTTTGCCGGAAGACAGGACGCGCCGGAAGATGCTGCCGGAGACGGTCGGCCTGGGTGAGCTGCATCATCGAATGCTCGAGCAATTCGCTCCTCCGAGCGTGCTGGTGGGGCCGGAAAATAAGTTGGTCCACCTTTCGCACCACGCCGGTCATTACATGGTGATGCCTGGCGGCGATCCGACGGCGAGCGTGCTGAAGCTGGTGCGGGAAGAGCTGCAGCTTGAATTGCAGGCCGCTCTTCACGAGGCTCGCGACAAGCAGGAGCCTGTCGATGTGAGACCGATCACGGTCCGCTTCGACGGTCACGCGCGCCCTGTAGTGATGCACGTCCGACCGGCGCTCGAGCCGGAGCGGGAAGGATATATTCTCGTCATTTTTGAGGAACGCGCCGCGCAGGATGGCGAGGCTGCGCCGCCGGAAGATCGCGACCACATCTCGGGACCGGTGGCTGAACGGATGCGGAGTTTGGAAGGCCAACTCGCCGCGGCGCACCGGCGAACCCAGACTCTTATCGAAGAATATGAGAGAAGCCGCGAGGAAATGAACGCTTCGAGCGAAGAGATGCAATCCACCAATGAGGAATTGCGTTCGACGCTCGAGGAGCTGGAAACTTCGAAGGAAGAACTGCAGAGCATCAACGAGGAACTGCACACCGTCAACCAGCAGAATCGCCACAAGGTCGAGGAACTCGCGCAGCTTTCCGGAGATCTGCAAAATCTGATGGCGGCGACTGATATCGCCACGCTGTTCCTCGATCGTCATTTCAGGATTCTGCGATTTACTCCGAAGCTCGGGGAGCTGTTCAACATTCGCATCACCGATCGCGGGCGGCCCATTGCCGATCTGACGAACCGGCTCGGTTATCCCGAACTCAGCAGTGATGCACAGACGGTGTTGGATCGTTTGATTCCGGTCGAACGCGAAGTGGCGGACGAAACCGGGCGCTGGTACCTCACCCGCGTGCTTCCTTACCGCAGCCCGCAGGACCGGATCGAAGGAGTCGTCATCACGTTCCTCGACATCGACGCTCGAAAGAAGGCCGAGTCGAAAGTGCAGCAAGGCGTGGAGCGTCTGCGCAAGATGGTGAGCGTCGACGTCGTGGGCATCCTGATATTCAATGAGCAGGGAACGCTGATTGACAGCAACGAGACGTACCAGCGGATGTCCGGATACAGCAAAGAGGAAATTTCATCGGGAACGCTGACCTGGCGGGCCATGACTCCTCCTGAGTATGTGGCGATCAGCGAAGAGCAGATGAGGAAGGTTTCCGAGACGGGCCGCATCGGACCGTACGAGAAGGAATACATCCACAAAGACGGCTCGCGGTGGTGGATGCTGTTTGCAGGCGCGTCGCTTGGCGATGGCACGATCGTCGAATACTGCATCGACGTAACGGATCGGAAACGAGCGGAACGCGAGGTTCTCGAATCGAAACATTATGCGGAGAGCATTATTGAAACTCTCCACGAGCCCCTGCTAGTGTTGACACCCGAGCTTGTCGTGAAATCGGCGAACCCGGCGTTTTACCGCCATTTTAAGGTGACTCCGGCGAACACGATCGGCAGTCGAATTTTCGACCTGGGCAACAGGCAGTGGGATATCCCCGAGCTTCGCAGGCTGCTTCCGGACGTACTGACCAAGAACACTCCTTTGAATGAATTCGAAGTCGAGCACACATTCGAGACCATCGGAAGGCGCACAATGCTGGTGAACGCCCGCCGCCTCGATCATGTCCAACTGATTATGGTCGGTCTGCGCGACATCACCGAGCGCAAACACGCGGAAAAAGGTTTACAAGCCGCCGAAATTGAACTTCGAAGTTTAAACGAAAATTTACAACGCGCTAATGCCGATCTGCAACAGTTTTCTTATGCGGTATCGCATGATCTGCAGGAGTCACTGCGAATGGTGACGACGTACATGCAGTTGCTGGCACGCGATTATGCGCCTGCCCTCGATGCGAGTGCGAGCCAATATATCGACTATGCGGTATTGGGTGCTTCACGAATGGAGGTGCTGCTGAGCGCTCTGCGGGATTACTGGTCGGTGGGCGAAAGAAAGATCGACAAGCTCGAGTCGATTGATTACAATCAAATTTTAAAGCAGGCGCTGGAGTATCAGGAGCACCTGTTAAAGGACGCTGGAGCGGAAGTCACTTTCGACCCGTTACCGAAACTCGAGGGCGAGCCGTATCCATTAACGTTGATGTTTCAGAATCTGATTTCGAACGCCATTAAGTATCGCCATCCAAACAGGACGCCGAAGGTTCATATTTCGGCTGAACACCGCGATTCAGCGTGGGTATTTTCGGTCGCGGATAATGGAATTGGCATTCAACCGGAGCATTTTGACTTAATATTTGCTCCTTTTAAGAGGCTATCCAACACCACCCCCGGCACCGGGCTCGGCCTGGCGATGAGCCGTAGAATCGTGGAACGGTATGGCGGCCGCATTTGGGTGGATTCGGTTGACGGGAAGGGATCGACCTTTTCCTTCACCGTGCCAGATTCGGGCGGTAAGTCATGAAGTCTGCTCAAATCGTTCTGATTGAAGATAATCCTGCTGATGTGACACTCGTCGAGATGGCGCTCAAGGAAAACGGAATTGAGCATACCTTGACGCGGTTCGAGAACGGCGAGGATGCCATTCGGATTTTGTGCGCCGGTCTACCCAAAGTGGACCTCAAGCCCGACGTCATCCTGCTCGACTTGAACACGCCTCGCACGGACGGCTTTGAGACGCTGCACCGGATCCGCGATACGCCTCGCCTCTTGGGAGTTCCGATCGCGATCCTGACGTCATCAGGCGACCGGAAGGATAAGCATCGCGCCACGCTCCAGGGGGCGCGCTACATCGTGAAGCCCTTACAGCTCAAAGAATTTTTGTCGACTGTGGGCCGTGCCGTGCAGGAAATGCTGGGAGAGCCCTCATGAGACGAGCGCTCGTGCCAAGGCGGTCACTCCAGATCGAATCTCACGTTCATTGAACGCCGCGAACCCGAGAACCAGGCCGCGTAGATCTTTACGGGCGATCGCAAAACGATCGAGCGGCCACGCTTCCACGTTGTGCTGTTGCGCTAGAGCCACCGCACGGCCGGAGCTCAGGTTTTCATTTAGCAGGAACGCGGGAGTGTTCAATCCGGCTTGAATCTCCGGCAGCGCGAGCACTCCGGCGAGATGACGGTTCACCTCCGTGCGGAGCGACTCGAGGCGGGTTCCATAGAGTTCGCGCATGCGGCGCAGGTGCTTGGTGTAATGTCCTTCGGCCAGGAACGCTGCAAGCGCCGACTGCGGCAGCGCGGCGGGATAGCGATCCATGAGACGGCGGACTCTTAGGACTGCATCGAGCCATGCGTCGGGGGCGATGATGTAGCCGAGGCGCAGGGCAGGGAACATGCTCTTGTTGAAGGTTCCGAGCAGGAAGACGTGGCCGGCTCCCGAGAGTCCTTTCATGGCGGGAACGGGTTTGCCGGAGAAGCGGAACTCGCTGTCATAGTCGTCCTCGAAGATCGCGATGCCGTGGCGGCGCGTCCATTGCAGAAGATCGAGGCGGCGATCGAGGCGCAGGCTGGCTCCGAGTGGAAATTGATGCGCGGGGGTGAGATAGACGGCTTTCGGAAGCTGCTTCTTCGTTTGCGCCGGGTGGACGCGCATGCCGTGCTCGTCGACGGGAATGGGGACGACTCTGGCGCCGGTGGAGCGAAATGCATCGGCGGCGTCGGTGTAAGCGGGATCCTCGATCCACACGGCATCCCCGGGGCGCAACACGGTGCGCGACAGCAGATCGAGTGACTGCTGCGTGCCGGACGTGATGACGATGTGATCGGGCGAGCAGGCAACTCCGCGGGTGGATCCGAGGTGGGCGGCGATTGCTTCCCGCAGCGGACGATATCCGGCGGCGTCCCCTCCGGCAAGCAGCGCAGTGCTCGCGCCGCGTGTGGCACGGGCGGTCAGGCGGGCCCATATGGCAATGGGAAATTCTGAAAGCGCGGGCTCGATAGGGCGAAACGGGCGAACGGGGCGGCGATAGAAGTCGCCGGTCTCAATGCGCGGCGATGGCGGCTGCTGAGGCGTGCGTTTGCGGGGACTGGGAAGAAAGTCCTCAGGGATGCTGTCGCTGACCGTCGTTCCGGCGCCGACACGCGCGGTCAGGTAGCCTTCGTCGCGGAGCTGATCGAACACGTTCACTACGATGCGGCGCGATAGTTTGTACGTCTGAGCCAGCATGCGGGTGGGCGGAAGGGGCGCGCGGCGCGGCAGGCGTCCTTCGAGAATCGCGCGGCGTAGTTCCGAATAGAGCCAGTGCGTGAGCGTCGTGTCGGGCTCGCGCTCGGTGAGAACGAGGTCGGGAGTCTTCTGCATTGGACCACTCCAAAATCATGAATTGGATACATTTAGTGTACCGGTCTCCGGTTATGATCGGAGCATGATGAAAGAACGCTTCAACATTAAACAGAATGTCCCCAAGGGATACCGGAGCCTGCTCGAACTCGACAAGGCAATCAACGAAACGGGGATTGAGCCGGCGCTGTTGTATCTGATGTACATCCGCATCTCGCAAATGAACGGGTGCGCCTTTTGCACGGACATGCATTGGAAGGACGCGCGGAAGGCGGGATTGACGGAAGAGAAGCTCTCACGCGTCCCGTGCTGGCGCGAGTCGCCCGGATTTTCGGATCGCGAATGCGCGGCGCTCGATTGGGCGGAGGCGGTGACGGATCTGCATCCCGCGCACGTATCCGATGGTGCGTATGGCGCGGCGCGCGCCAATTTCTCGGAGGCGGAGATCAGCGGCTTGACGCTGGCGATCGCGGCGATGAACCTGTGGAATCGGTTGGGGATCGCGTGCCGGATGGTTCCGGGCGAGTAAATGGAGCGACAAGCCTGGTTCGACTGGGCACTGCTCGCGTTGCCAGGGCTGATCTGGGGCGCGTCGTTCTTGTTCATCGCGCAGGGACTCGAGGCGGTGGCGCCGGATGGCGTAACGTTCCTCCGATTTGTAATCGGTTTTGCGGCACTGTCGTTAGTTCCGGGCGCGCGCCGTCCTGTTTTGGCCAGCGATCGAGTGGGGATCGGGTGGCTCGGCGTGTTGTGGATGGCGTTTCCGATGAGCATGTTTCCACACGCGGAACAGAGCGTCTCATCTGCATTAACGGGAATGTTGAACGGCGCGATCCCCCTGATCGCCGCAAGCGTGGCGGCGCTGCTTGCGAAGAAAGTCCCCGCGCGGAAGGTCGTCTACGGATTGGCCGTCGGCTTCGCGGGCGCGGTTCTGATGGCGGTGCCGGGACTCGACCGGGGCGGGAGCAGCGCACGCGGAGTCCTCATGATCTCGGTCGCACTGATCTCGTACGGAGTCGCGATCAACCTGGCGCGTCCTCTGCAGCAACGCAATGGCGCGCTGCCGGTGGTGTGGCGGGCTATGGGAGTGGCGCTGGTGTTGACGGCTCCGCTGGGTGCGCCGGCGTTGTGGACAGCGCGATGGTCGATGAAATCCGCGGCCGCGATATTGGCGCTGGGCTTGCTCGGGACGGCGGCGGCGAATGTGATCATGGCGGTCGCAGCGGGAAGATTAGGAGCTACGCGAGCGTCGGCGACGACGTTCCTGATCCCGGTGGTCGCATTGCTGCTGGGCGTGACAGTGCGGGGCGAGCGCGTCGCGGTTGCTGCGATGGCGGGCGTGGCGTTCTGTCTGGCGGGCGCGTGGCTCGTGAGGAAAGGATCGCTGCAACATTCGGAACGAACCGGATCGCTATAATTGGTTTCAACAAGGCATTTCCCCGGGAGGAGCACTTATGAAACCGTTTCTTTGTTCCTTTGCTGTGATCCTATTGGCGCTCGTGTCGCTTGATGCGCGGCAGGGGCCATCAAAAAAGGGGTCGGCGGCGAGGGGATCGGAGGCTGACGATCCGCAAAGCATCGTCGTCGAAGTCAACCGCGTCAACCTGCTGTTCAGCGTGGCCGACAAGAAGGGCCGGTTCGTAACGAATCTCGGACAGCAGGATTTCGACATCCTCGAGAACAAGAAGCCGCAGAACATTTTGGAGTTCACGGCGGAAACGAACCTCCCGCTGCGGCTTGCGATTTTAATCGATACGAGCAACAGCATCCGCGACCGGTTCCGTTTTCAACAGGACTCGGCGATTGAATTTCTGAAGTCCTCGGTGCGGCCGGGGCAGGATAAGGCTATCATCGTGAGCTTTGATTCATCGGCGCAGTTGGTAACCGATTTGACCGATGATATGGAGAAGCTCGAGAAGGGCGTCCGCGAGCTGCGTCCGGGCGGGGGCACCGCGATGTTCGATGCCATTTACTTCGCCTGCCGCGACAAGCTGGTGCTCGATCAACCGCGGCACAAGTTCCGCCGCGCGATCGTGATCATCAGCGACGGCGAGGATAACCAGAGCCGCTACACGCGTGAACAGGCGCTCGAAATGGCGCAGAAGGCCGACGTCGTGATGTATACGATTTCGACCAACCGGTCAGGCCTCGAGACGGACGGCGATAAGCTGATGCGCTATTTCGCCAAGGAAACCGGCGGATTATCGTTCTTCCCATTCCAGGTGCAGGATCTCGAACAGTCGTTCACGAACATTGCGAACGAGCTGCGGTCGCAGTACAGCGTGCTGTATTCGCCCGATCCATTCAAGCGCGATGGACTGTTCCACACGATCGACGTGAAGGTCCGTAGCCGTAAGGATCTGGTAGTGCGGGCGCGGCGTGGATATTATGCGCCGAGCCCCGGATCCTAAATTCTACGGAATGATCATGACGGGAGTTTGCCAGAACGTGGCCTTCTTGCCGTCGGGATTCAGGACGCTGACCTGACAGAGATACTCGCCGGGATCGAGATCCGAAAGTCCGAAGCGGAACTGCAGCGGCAACACCTTGAGCTTCGTGCCGGTCGCCTCAGCGAGCGAGATCGGCGGAGTCTCGAGAGCTTTCGTTTTTCCCTTATAAAATGCGACTGACGCGACGAGCGGCTGCACCGTGTCGAGGCCCTGCTCGTAGGCTTGCAAGTAGACGTACATGTCGCGCGACTTGCTGAAGACGCGGGTCACGCTGGGGATTATCTTCGCGCCTTCTTCGACGAGCGGATTGACGGCCATCTGCTTCTGCTGCTTGTCGCCGGTGGTGGCGTTGAAGAGTGCTTCCTTCAACTCGACGCGCTGACTGCTGAGGATCACCGAACTCAACGGGACGCGCTTGTCTTCCTTGTTGAGATTGGGAATCGTGAAGTGGCCCTCGTAGGTTCCGATACGGCCGGTTTCAGCGTCGCGGGCGAGAAACTTCAGCTTGTACTTGCCGGGCAAAAGCGTGAAGCCGGTGTCGTATTCGATCGGCCGCTTCGATAGCTCCGCGGCTGTCGTGCCGGTGAGTTTGATGTCGACGTGATCGCGGACGTTAGAGATGGTTGTGCCGTAGTCATCCTTGATTTCGCCCACGAAATCGATGAGCGTGTGATCGGCGCCGCCTTTTCGCGCGAGGGCCAATTCGCTGCCCGGAATCTTGACGGAAACGGGCACGAAGTACTCGGCGCGATTCAATTGGAAGTAGTCGATCTCCATGGCGATCGTCAGCTCGGTCACGGGATCCTCGAGCATGAGCGCCTCTTCGAGCTGGCGCTCTTTGTCGGCGGTCGTGAACTTCTTAAAGACCTTGCCGGCGTAGTAGCCTTGACGGAAGTCGAGGCTCGCGGTGAGGCCATTATTGAGCGTGATCTTGATGCGGCGGAACTTGCCATCGAGGGTCGAGTTGTTGGTGTAGTAACCGAGAATGTAGTAGCTCGAGAAGGCCTTCTGGGCCTCGACAATGCCACGCGTGAGGTCGTTGAAATCGAGCAGCGCCTTGCCGCCAGTGTCGGCGCCCAGAGTCCACATGGTGTCCTGTGAGCGCCGGAAATTATTGGCCATCGCGATCGCGCCGCCGCCCGAATACATCTGCGATCCGCCTGGCGAACCGGTGGTCGCGTCACCCATGGGGGCCATTGCGATCAGTCCACGGGCGTCGACTGGATACAGCGCGACACCGGCGCGCAGGGCGGAATTGATGGTCGCATGCAACTGAGCCATATTATTCGTGCCGTTCAACCGCAGGCCGCTCGCGAAGTAGACCATCGTCTTCTTTTCGTTCAACGTGCCGAGCATTTGCGTCGCGGTCTGCAGCGCCGCGAGTTGACGATCCGTGTAGAAGATGTTGAATTCCGAATCATCCTGGCCGAAGGCGGCGCCTTTGTCGGATGTATCCTGCGGAGCGTCCTCATCCTCGCCGACGATCAGCGTCTGCAGTTGCGTGAGGATCTTCTCGCGATCAGTCGTGAAATCCTGCAGGATCTGGACGGAACCGGTCGTGTAGAGCATCACGGCAACCAAGTCGACGGGCGTCATCTGCGTGCGGACGAACTTCTCGGCGGCGGTGAAGGCGCGGATCTGATCCTCAACGGGCATCGAACTCAAGTCGAAATAAAGAGCGATGAGGCGGCGATCTTTGTAGTGGATGTCGCCGGGGCGCTCGGGTGCGATGGCGCTATGAGCGAGGCGCGGAGCGGGCGCAATCTTCGCCGTCATCGGCGCGGCCGGCTGGTCCTCGAGCTTCTGATATTCGAGGAACGAGATCGTCTGTGCGATGCCATTCTCGGTGACGACGAAGTCCTTGGCCGTGAGTCCCTCGACCGGCTTGCCGTCCTTGTCTTTGACGTTGACCGTCTCGACGACGAGTTGAGAACTGGACTTGAAGGTCGGCGCGCCTTCATCGGGCTTCACGGCGTTCGTGCCGGTTTGTTGCGCATTCAGCACGAGAGACATGCTGAGCAAAGCGATGAGCGGAGCGCGTCGATTCATTTCGATTTAGAACCTCACCCGGAACGTGGTCAGGATGCTGCGCATCTGGTTGGCGGTGTTCGGCAATCCGAATTGATTGCTCGTGATGACGGTGTTCCAACTGGGGAACGTCGGATGATTGAGAGCATTGGTCGCGTCGATCCGCAAGTCCGCGCTGAAGCGATCGCTCAAGCGGAACGTACGGGACATGTTGGCGTTCAAAGTGAATTGGCCGGGACCGGTGATGGTGTTGCGCCCGGCGTTGCCCCAATATCCGGGCGCGGGAATCGTATACGCAGCGGGATTCAGAGAGAGTCCGGCGGGGGCGTTGTAGAGAGGCGCACCCGTGTAGTCGGGACGAATGCTGCCGGTCACGCCGGTGCCCGCGACTGCGGATGGATACGTCGGAGTGAGCGGCAGACCCGTGCCGGCGGTGATTTGCGAAGTGAAGGTCCACTCTTTGAGAAGGGCTCCGCGCCAGCCGCCGACGAGTCCTCCGCCGTGGATGCCCATGCCGGTCGTGTACTGCATCTGCAGGGTCAGCAGGTGGCGCTGATCGAAGTTCGAGCGTCCACGTTCGGCGGAGAGGTCGAGCCAATTCTGTGCGATCAGATAAGATCCGCGAGCACCGAGCGCGGCGTCATCAATCGACTTCGAGTACGTGTAGGCAAGCTCCGAGGCAAAGCCGCTGCGAAGCCTGCGGCGGAGTTGTACGGCGCCACTTTCACGGGTCGAATTGCCATTCGACGTCATGTACGTGAAACCGGACGGGCAGCTCGGGCAGGGGTTCACGGCGCCCAAAGGATAGGTGTTCGGAAGGAACTCCTGGATCCCGCGTGTGCCTTTGATGCCGAGATACGTCGTGACGATTTGCAACGCGAAAGGAAGATCGCGCTGCACGGCGACTTGCCAGTTTTGCGCGTAGCCGAGCTTGAAATTCGGATCGATGCCGAAGGTCGTCGCATTCGTTCCGGCAACGGCGGCCGCGGGAAATCCTTGTGCGAGAGTGAGCGGAAGCGCGGGCGAGTTCGCGATCCGCAGGCTGGTCGACAAAGGCGCCTGCTGCGCCATCATGTTTGCGATCGACTGATAAACCGAGGTGTCGAAATAGACGCCATACCCGGCGCGGACAACCATCGATGACGCCGACAGCGGACGCCAGGCGAGCGAAATACGCGGCGAGAAGTTGTGCTTGTCGGGATTGATGAGCTGCCCTCCGACGACTGGCGTGGCCGTGGCGAATCCGGGCGAAACATTGAGATTCACGAGCCGTCCGTATTCTTCGGTGATCGGCGAATTGTAATCCCAGCGGATGCCGGCATTCAACGTGAGCCCGGGGCGCAGGCGGAAGTCGTCGTTGATGAACAGATCCCAGATGTCCGAGCGGAAATATTTGTCCGCGTTGCCGTAGG
Source organism: Bryobacteraceae bacterium (assembly GCA_036502165.1). Classification (GTDB taxonomy): domain Bacteria; phylum Acidobacteriota; class Terriglobia; order Bryobacterales; family Bryobacteraceae; genus F-183. Next base: position 5,512 of record DASXZC010000513.1, on the reverse strand, counting down.
CGATGGATGTTGTGTCAGGGACGCCAAGTAGGAAACCCGCGAAGTCGCTGCCCGTCGAGGCTCCGGTGAACGTGAAGGTTCCGCGAGGATCCTGCTGCGCGATCGTGTTGAACTGCTCACGGCGGAAATCGGCGCCGAAACTGATGTTGTGCTTGCCGCGCGACCAGAACGAATTGTAAGTGGTTCCGACGGTCTGATTCTTCGTATTCGAAAACTGCGCGTCATTGAGGCCGGCGATGCCGCCAGTGAAGTTCAACGCCGGAGGTCCCCAATACTGCGGACTCTGAAGCGTTTGTGTGATGCCGGCGTCGCCCGATACGTTCACGCGATTCGCGAAGAATGGATTGGTCAAATTCGATTGGCGCGAATATTGCACGCCCAGGGTCACGAAGAAGCGCGGCGCGAGCGTGTGGCGCCAGTTGACGTTCGTGTTGATGCCGAGCGCGCGGGCTGTGTCGAGGAATCCAAAAAGATTGGGATTGCTGTTGCGGACGCTCTGCACGGCAAACAGGCCGCTCAGGAAATTCTTGCGGCCGATGCCTTTCATGATCCGCGTCTGCAGGCCGTCCTGATTCATCCCCGTGATGAGCGGCGTCTGAAAGTTGTAGCGCGAAGATCGCGTAAAATTCGGCAGCGGGAACAGATTCAGCAGCGCCAGCGCCTGCGGACTCAGGCGATTCGACGGGATGATGTTCCCCGGAAATGGCTGTCCTGTAGTGGGATCGATTGCCGTTACCGGCTGACCGAGCGGATTGACGGTCTGCGTGAAATCCCCCGCGCGCTGCGCTGCCGTCGGCACCAGGCTCGACTGCGTGGTCGCCGTCTTGTTCCGGATCCATTGATAATTGACGAAAAACTGCGGACCGTTGCGGAGCAGGTGCGGGATGCGGATGGGTCCGCCGAACGACGCGAGGCCCTGCATGTGATAGAACTCCGGCTTCGGAGTCGCTTGGCCGGTCAACGAATATTGGGAGGCGTCGAAGATCGAATGATCCATCGTGAATCCGATGTTGCCGTTGTAAAGCGAGCGTCCGCCGTTACGCCGGTTTCCGAACGCCTGCATTTGCGAGAACGGCGACGCGGCGCCGTTGTTGACGCTGCCGTTGATCAAGAGTCCGTCGGCGGAGCGGCGATTGAGATCGCTCTCGGCGGGCTCAGGGGGCGCTGCGGGTGGCGCACCGGCTGCCGCTTCTTTCGGTGGTTCCTTCTTGGGCGCGCCGCCGGGAGGGGCCTTCAATTCAGTTCGCGCAGTAGCGGCGGGCGCGGCGCCCGGCACGTGCAACTTGATCGCCTGCGCATGCATGTCGCCGATCGGAAGCATCGTGAGTTCGAAATCTTTCGCGACGGGAGTTCCAGCCGTCGTCGTTACATCGCCGGATTGCTTGGCGAATCCTGACATTTCGACTTCCATTTTCCACGCGCCATCGGCGAGGGTTGCGAACGAGTAGTTTCCCTCGGCATCGGACACGGCGGTTTGCTTCGTATCCTTTTGTGATGCCGTCACGGTGACGCCGGGCACCGGGAGTCCCGAGTAGGTGATGCGGCCGTGGAGAGATCCATCGGCCGCAAACGCCGCGGCCATCGAGAGGCAGACTACAAGGAATAGAAAATGTCGGGCCGCGCGAGTCCAGTTCATGATCAGTGGGCGAATATCTTAATTCTCTTCGGCTTTCTCAATCTTGTCGATAACAAACAATTCGACCGGGGATTTCTTCGAATCGAGCTTAAGGCCGAGTTGTTCCTGGACGGCGGTGAAGACCGTCGGCAGGTCGCCGCCAGGAGCTCCTCCAGGACCACCCGGGCCACCGCCGGGACCGCCAGGACCGTGATCGCCACCGCCGCCCGGTCCTCCATCGCCGCCGGGGCCTTCGGGAGCAAAGCTGAGATCCAAGTTATAGTCGCCCGTCAGACCGGTTTGATTGAGCACCGGACGTCCCACCTGACGCGAAAGTTCGCGGGCAAACATATCCATTTTGATCTTCGTGCACGTCAGAGAACCGTGGCCCATGCGGATTCGTGGTCCGACCTCGGCGGGATCCGATTCTTTCATCTTCGATCCGTTCTTGCCGACTTCGAGAATATAGACCTGCATGTCTTTTGTCTCGTGATGATATTTCAACTGGAAGCGCTTTTCAATCAAAGCCTGTAAGTAGGGCCGCATCTGTTCGGGTTTCGGACTCGGGCCGAGCGAATCGTCTACCTTCGCGTCGATGTCATACCGCTCCGTATTAATCCAATTCGGAGCCCCTGTCATTTGGCCGGGCCGCAGATCATAGGCGATCTGTAACAAGAGATTCACTGGAACATTCGTGGCGCGCCAGCGTCCACCAGGCGCCATCTGGATGCCGACGCGCCCGTCGTCATCCTTATGCGGTTTCACCGAAGCAACTTCGAATTCCTTGGTTTGTCCGAAGGTAAATGGTGCCGCGGCCAACAGCAGCACGGGCATCCATTTAAAAAATGCGGGGCGGGAGTAATTGCGTTCCATTGAGTCCCTAACTTAAGCTAAACGATCTTCGTCCGAAAATGTTCCCTATGAATGTGTTCGCCGGACCGCGTTCACATCAGTTCTTCTCGGCCCTCGCGATATTGTCGACAACCAGGACATCGACGGGGGCTTTTCTCGAATCGAGCGTGAGACCGAGTTGCTGCTGCACGGCAGCAGTGATCGGCGGCGCATCCACGCCTTTACCTTGAAAGTTGAGATCGAAGTCGTACGTGCCGCTCAAGCCGGTTTGATTGAGCACGGGCCTGCCGGTCTGCCGGGAAAGCTCACGTGCGAGGCCATCCATATTGATTCCGGAGCAGGTCAAGCGGCCCATGTCCATACGGATCATCGGAGCCGCGGCGGACCGGCTCGAAGGAGTCATCCTCGCGCCGGTGTTCGCGACGTTCAATAGATAGACGTCCATTTCTTTCTTCTCACGATGTGTCTTCAGTTGAAATTCTTTCTGTAACAGAGCCTGTAAGTAAGGCCGCAGTTCATCCATTTTGGGCCCGGCCGGCGTGGAGTCATCGAGCGTCGCCTCAATATCGTAGTGTTGAGTTGAGATCGAACCAGGCGCATTATTCAACTCACCGGGACGCAAATCGTACGCGATCCCGAGCAGAAAATCGAGCGAAACATTGGTCAAACGCCAGTTGTCAGGCCGGATCTGGACACGGAAACGCTCGTCCGGGACGCGGTGCTTTTTGATGAACGTGACCTTGATGGTCCTCTTTGTATCGCGTGAAACGATCGCCGCGCTGGCCGGGCGAGCGCCGAGGACGCCCATCGCAAACGGCCCACAAACGGCGGCTAGGCAAGCCATCGCCAATGCGATTTTCCTCATGGCGCTGAGGCTATCGGCATTGCGGTTTTCGACAATGGACTCGATCCGCTTTCTGAGATCCGCTCCGCTGACGCCCGACGCGCAGGCGAGCGGCGAGGCCAGATAAAACTTGCAGACGTTCAGGATTCCTTCGGCGTAAACATTCGGATCATCGGCCTTCTTGAGAACCTCTTCGTCGCAGGCGCGCTCACGCTCTTCGACGAGCCGCGCGCGGATCCACCAGAGCATCGGATGGAACCAGAAAATCGTTTCGACCACCATATGCAGCGCGCCTGTCAGATTGTCGCGCCGGCGCACGTGGCAGAGTTCGTGCTCGAGGATCAGATCCAATTGCGAACGCGTCATGTGTTCGGCGATGCCTTCGGGTAACAGCAGCACTGGACGGAAGATGCCGAATACGCCGGGTTCGAGGCGCGCGGGCGTCGACAACGCGTGGATCGGAAGATCGAGGGGCAGCACCGACGCCATTCGCTGAGCCGCGCGTATCCTCCGCCATCTGAGGAACCAGGCGATCACGCCGATTGAAAATCCGCACAACCAGAGAGCCACGAGCAGCATCTGCGGAAAGCCGTCAGTGGTGGGCGGCTGCGGTAGAGGAGGCGGGATCGGTGCACCGCCGGCCGCGCCCAGTGGACCGCGAATTCCATCGAATACCACGAGGAAATGAGGATGCTGGAACGCCGGGCTGGTGCGCCACGCAAAGCGGCTGCCGGCGTCCACGAGCCAAGCGAACGGGATGAGAAATTTCATCGACGCTGCAAGCCAGATGCGGTATCGCACGGCCGCGCGGTTCCGCGATAGAGCGAGCGTCAACAGCCACGCGACGGCCGCGCACAGGCTCGATTGCAAGAGATGGTTCACCAGCGGCGTCATTCGGCTTTGTCCTTTCTCGACGTCTTACGAAGAGCTTTCTCCGCTTCCTTCACGTCATCGAGAGTCAACTCGCCGGATTCCACCAGATGCGCCATCACCAGCTTGCCGCGTCCGCCGAGCAGGGCCAACAGGCTGTCAATGAGTGTGCTCTGCGCATCCTCACGCGAGAGGACTGCCTCGAAAATATTGGCCTTGCCAATCCGCTTGGCGCAGCGGAGCGCCTTCTTCTTTTCCAGGCGATAGACGGTCGTCTGCACGGTCGTGTACGCGGGCCGGCCCGCTTCGGGAAACGTCTCCTGAATTTCCCGGACTGAGGATGCGCCGTGGAGCCACAACGCTTCCATAACCTGCAACTCGAGCTTCGTCAGTTTTGGGCTGGTCATCGAATAACTTCTGTTGAGTTCATACTACTATGCGCATAGTTGAATTGCAAGAGTTTCTTCGAGGAGCCAGCTTGGATATGCTACTGACGCGCGGGCCGCCGAAACGATAGGTGCTAGTTGTCGCTTGGCCGTTCGATGCGATCGATGATGAGCATCTCGACGGGCACCTTCTTCGACTCGAGCTTGAGGCCAATCTGATCCTGTAGCGCGGTGAACAGCGATGGTCCCCTCGCATCGAGGTTGGTAGTGACAGACTTGCTGTCGTCGGTCAGGCGGATCCTTCCTTCCGGTTCGTAGTCGAGAGTGAAATCGAAGCGGCCCTCGAGCCCGGTTTCATTGGCCACGGGGCGTCCAAGCGTGGCCGCGAGGGATCGCGCGAGGCCGTCCATACTGACGCCCTGGCACACCATATGGCCGTTGTTCGAATTGATCGAGGAACCTTCCTTGCGTTCGGTCGGCGTCAACTTCGGACCCTTCTTGCCGCCGAGCAGCGCATAAGCCTGCCACTCCTTCGTCTGCCGATGGACCTCGAGTTGGAAGCGGCTCTTGAGCAGCGCCTGCAACCGCAGCTTGGTTTGTTTTGAGTCCTCGGCGCCGCTGATCGCGGGATCGCGATCATACTTCGCGTCGATGTCGTAGCGTTCCGCATCGATCCACGCGGGGGCAGAGGAGATCTGATCGGGCAGAACATCGTAGGCGTTGACGATCAGCGATTTGACCGTGTTGTTATTGCCTCGCCATAGGCCATTCGATTGGTGAACGCCGGAACTGCCGCTGCCGCTCTTGTTGAGCTTGATCGAGGCGACATCGAACTCGATCGGCGCCTCCGGCTTCGTGGGAACAGGCGTTTGCGCGGCCGCCAGAATTGTCAGTGTGAAGAGTGATGCCCCCAACTTCATATACACCTCTTGACGCCGGTCGTTC
>DASXZC010000512.1:0-30958 GCA_036502165.1 Bryobacteraceae bacterium | reverse complement strand
CGTATCTTGTCCAACTCGGCATCAAGGATATTCGCGCCGAGGTCCACGGATCTCTGCGGCGCATGCCTCCAGCGCACCTGAGTGAACTCTCGAAGTTGGCGAAAGAGTTCCTCGCTCAGTCGTCGAATCGCGTCACTGGCGATCTGTTGCGCGACTTCCTGACTGAGACGCAGCTTACGCGCGAACTCGATAGCGAGCAACTCTGGTCGTTCCCTTTGATGGTCCGCGTTGCGCTGATCGAGCAACTCGTCGCACTGTCCTGCCGCTGCAGCCGCATTCAACAATTGCGTGAAGAAGCATTTCTGTGGGCCGATCGCATCGCCCACAGTTCCGCATATGGCGGCGATCTGCTGCGCACAACCATCAAGCGCATGGAGTCGCAGCCTTATGCTGCAGACCGAAGCTTTTCTGTTGCCTTGGCCGAGCAGTTACAGGAACAGGAAACGCCGATGCAGACGCTGCAGGCGTCCATCGAGAGCCGCTTGGGTGCGAGAATTCCAGAGTTGGTGCGAGCCGAGCATCAGCACGAATCCGAAGATTCTCTGCTCGCTGCCAACGCCTTTGGCAGCATCCGAACGATCGCTCAGTTGAAGTACCGCGCGACGTTCGAAGCGGTCAGCCGCGCCGATGCGGAGCTTTGGAAGGATCCTTCAGGGATCTATGCGCAGAGTGATTTCAACACACGCGACCGCTGCCGGCGCGTCGTGGCAATGATCGCAAGGCGCAAGGGCCTTCCTGAATCGAAGGTCGCGCGCACCGCGGTCGAGCTCGCCGAAAAATCACCGGAGGGCGAAAATCGAGTCCTGGATTTTCTGATCGGCGAGCGCGCGAGCGAGTTGGAACGTGCGGTACACGTGAAGCCGCCGGTCCGGCTGCGGTTGCGCCGTGTGATGCGCCACAACTCCGTCCTCGTCTATTTGACATCGACGATTGGACTGACGGTTTGTTTTACCTTTGTGGCTTTGATTCTTGCCTGGGACGCCGGAATTCACCAACGGGTGTTGCTCATTCTTCTCGGGATCCTGGCCACGTTCCCGTTAAGTGAGCTCGCTCTCCAAACCGTCCATTCATTGGTGATTTCAGCATTTCCGCCAGAGTGCCTGCCGAAGAAGGACTTCCATCAGGGAGTGCCGGAGGACGCAGCGACCCTGGTCGTCGTCCCCATGATGCTGACCAATTCGAACACCGTTCGCCGTGAATTGGAAAAGCTGGAGATCCGGTTTCTGGCGAATCGGATCGATGGCGTCACGTTTTCCCTGTTCTCCGATTTCACCGATGCCCCTCAACAGGAAGCGGATACAGATCAGCCCCTGCTGAGCGAAGCGCGGCATGGCATCGAGGCGTTGAATCGCAAATACGGTGAGAATCGATTCGTCCTCTTTCATCGTGGAAGAACGTGGTCGGAAAGCGAACAGGCTTGGATCGGTCGTGAACGGAAACGCGGGAAAATCGAGGATTTGAACGCTTTTCTGGTGGGGAAGGGCGATCCGCGGATCGTTGTCGAAGGCACACCGCCGACCGGAATTCGTTTTGTGATCACGCTCGACGCCGATACTCAACTGCCGCCGGGGTCGGCGCTCAAGATGATCGAGACCATCGCGCATCCGATGAATCGTGTCGAGATTGACCCGAAAACAGGTGTGCGGAAACGCGGCTATACGATCATCCAGCCGAGAGTCAGTATCGCTCTGCCTGGCGCGGCGGCATCGCGGTTCACGCAGATTTTTTCGGATGCGCAAGGCACTGACCCGTATTCGTTCGTAGTCTCCGACGCCCATCAGGAGTTGTTCTCGGAGGCGATGTTTCATGGCAAAGCGATCTATAATGTCGCGGCCTTCCATCGAATCGTAGGCGAACGTTTTCCCGCGGAAACATTGCTCAGCCACGATCTGATTGAAGGCGCCCATGCCGGCGTGGCCCTCGCCTCGGACATCGAACTTCTCGAAACTCTGCCGCTCGACTATCCGGCCTTTGCACGGCGCCAGCATCGCTGGATTCGTGGTGACTGGCAGATCGCGCCGTGGGTCACCGGGCACGTTCCGGGTCCGCATGGCAGGCGCGTCAAGAATCCTCTATCCACGATCAATCGATGGCGCGTGCTCGACAATTTACGCCGCAGTCTCGTGCCGATGGCGTCGCTCCTGTTGCTGGCCTTCGGATGGTTTGTATCAGCCGTGCCCGGTGTGTGGACCCTCGTAGTCGGACTGGCGGTGGTGACGCCGGCGCTCGTGCCGGTGCTTGAACGTTGGAGCAGGCGCATCGAAGGTACGGTGTACGGATGGCGCGGCGCCGCGGATGACTTGAAGCGCGCAGGCGTAGGACTCGCGTTCCTGCCTCATCAAGCATGGTTGAATGCGGATGCGATTGTCCGCGCGTTCCATCGCAAATGGATCTCGAAGCGAAGAATCCTCGAGTGGCAAACGGCCGCCGACGACTCGAGAAAGCAGAGGATCCGCGATCTCACAACTCGCCAGCTGATGGTCATTGCAGGTTGTTCCGCCGCAGCCCTGTTGATCCTCGCATTCGAGGGCGAGTTCGGTCCTACGTTCCTTTTTCTCGGCCTGTGGATCATTGCGCCATGGTTGATGATTTGGCTCGGCAAGCCCGCCCCGCTACCGCGCCGCGAGCGTCTGGGCCGCGACGATACGGCATATTTGCGAGGAGTCGCCCGCTCCACGTGGCATTACTTCGACGAGCTCGTCAACGATCAATCGAACTGGCTGCCCCCCGACAATTCGCAATTGGCCTTGCGTATCGAGGTCGCGAAGCGCACCTCGCCCACAAACATTGGACTCTGGTTCAATGCGGCGCAAGCGGCTCGTGATTTCGGTTATTTAACGACTGATGAATTCGTTCGCCGCTGCTCGCTTACGTTCGCGACGATCGCGAAGCTCGAGCGTTATGAAGGGCATCTTCTCAACTGGTATGACACGCAAAGCCTCGCGCCACTGCCCCCGCGCTACGTGTCGACGGTCGATAGCGGAAACCTCATCGCGAGCCTATGGGTGCTCGCCCGTGGAGCGAATGACCTGGCTGGAACTCCGATCCTCGATTCCGCGCTCGAAGGATTGGCGGATGGCCTGGAGATCCTCCGCGGACTTACAGGAAAAGATCCCTCACTCGCCATCGCCCTCGAAACATTGCGCACGGCGGTGCGCGAAGGTGCGACTGGACTCGAAGAGATCAGCCGCCTCCGCCTCGCTGCGCATTTCATTGATCAGCTCAAACAAACGAAGCGTTGGCAGGCCGGCACCGGCGATGATAAAACGTACTGGGCCTTGAAGCTCGCCACCGAGTTGCAGAGTTGGTGCGATGTTGTCGACCGGTATCTTCACTGGATCGAAGTGCTGAGCGAGCCTTCCGATGAAGCGCTGTTCCGTTTGGGTCCGACGTTCGTACAACTGCGGCGCGATGGATTGAAGGACCTTCCTTCTTTAAAAGATCTATGCGGCGAAATGCCGCACTATCTAGCGGCACTGCTCTCAAAGCGTCACACGCCGGAGCTGCGTCCAGAACTCGCGACATGGCTGGACTCGGTCTATGCCGCCTATGTGGAGGCGCGCCGCAACGCGGCGGAGACTCTGGCGAAGCTCAGTTCGCTCGCGGATACGGCCAACAAACTCGCCGAAGAAATCAACATGTCCTTCCTGTACGATCCGACGCGGAGCCTCTTTGGCACCGGATATTTAGTCGGATCGGCAGTCGCATTCAGCGGCCACTACGATTTGTTGGCCAGCGAGTGCCGAGTCGCGAGCCTGGTCGCGATCGCCAAAGGCGAAGTGCCCGTCGAGCACTGGTTCGTCCTCGGCCGCCCGCGGATCGCCACGCCGAGCCGGCAAGCCATCCTCTCATGGAGCGGCACGATGTTCGAGTACTTGATGCCCGTGTTGTTCACGGAAGCGTTCGAGAATTCTCTTCTCGCCGAGGCCGGCGCGAAGGCGCTCGAGGCGCAGATTGCGTATGGCCAGACCAGTAAACTTCCGTGGGGCATTTCCGAATGCGCGTACAGCGCGCTCGACAGCAATCAGATTTATCAATACAAGGCGTTCGGAATTCCCGCTCTCGCTTTGAGTCCTGATGCCGACGCTGGTCCAGTCGTCGCGCCTTATGCAACGGCTCTCGCGTTGATGGTCGATCCAATCCGCGCGGTTGAAAATCTGCGCCGCCTCGAGAAGGAAGGCGCGACCGGATCGATGGGATTTTATGAGGCCATCGACTACACGCGTCCACGTCGTGAAGGCAAGCCTGGCGTCGTGATTTTCACCTACATGGTGCACCATCAGGCGATGTCATTGCTCGCGATGAATAACGCGCTGAAGGGCCGCATCGTGCAGCGGCGCTTCCACGCCGACCCTCGCATACGCGCAGTGGAATCGCTGTTGTGCGAACGGATCCCGATCACACGCGTCGAAGCCGACGAAGTTTTCCGCGCGCCGAAGGCTGCGCCTCCCTCGAGCGCGCAGGATCGCATCTGGACGTCGAAGACTCCGTTGCCGCACGTTCATCTCAATTCGAATGGCCGCTATTCATTGATGATTTCGAACAACGGCGGCGGCTATAGCCGTTGGAAGGGCAATGACATTACACGTTGGCGCTCGGATAGCGCGCTTGACTCCTGCGGCAGCGTCGTCTGGGTTCGCGACGTTAGGTCAGGCCCGGCGTGGTCCCCTTATTTAATCCCAGCTTCGGCGACTGCTCCGCCGGCCGGCGAGATGTCCGTCATCTTTACACCCGATCACGCGGAGTTCCGCCGCCAGGTGAACGAAATTGAAGCGACCGTGGAGGTCGCCGTCGCAACTGACGACGACGCCGAGCTCCGCCGCCTCCTGGTCCACAATCGTTCACCGCGATCGCGCAAGGTCGAGATCACGACGTACATGGAATTGTCGCTCGCACCGCACGGCGCCGATTGCGCGCACCCGGCGTTCGCGAAAATGTTCGTCGAAACGGAATCGCCCGAGCGCGGACTTCTCATCGCTCATCGCCGCCTACGCGCGGACAACGATCCTCCCATCTGGGTCGCCACGGTTCTGATCGGAGCGACGGGAACCATCGACTTCGAGACTGATCGGTCCATTTTCATTGGTCGCGGACGCGATCTGACGCATCCTGCCGGATTAGATGAGCGGCTCTCTGGAACCACCGGACCCGTGCTCGACCCGGTGTTCGTCTTCCGCATGCAGTGTTCGCTCGATCCGCGCCAGCACACTCAAATCTCCATCGTCACTCTCGCTGCCTCATCGCGCGAGGATCTGATGACGCTCGTTCGCAAGTATCAAGCAGCGGGCGCGTTGTCGCACGCATTCGAGATGGTGTGGACGCGCGCGCAGTTGGACTTCCGATACCTGCGCATTGGCGCCGCGTCGGCGCACCGCTTCGAAGATCTCGCCGGACATTTGCTGTACCCCAATCCTATGCTTCGCCCCAATCCGGCGCGCCTCGCGCGTAGCCGCGGCGGTCAACCGGATCTGTGGAAGTACGGCGTTTCCGGTGATTTGCCTATCATTCTCGTCACTGCGGACGATCTGCAGGCCGCGTCGCTGGTGCGTGAGCTGATCCTCGCGCACGCCTATCTGCGAATGCGCGGACTCGAGACGGACCTCGTCATCGCCAATCAGGAAGGCGCCGGATATCAGACGCCGCTCGAAGATCAATTGACGCGTCTCGTCCAATCGCATGCGCAAGACAATAGGCCCAACTCGCCCGGCGGCAAGACCTACCTGCTCAATTGGCGCACTGTGCCCGAGCCTGATCGTGAACTGCTGATGGGCGTTGCGAGTGTAGTTTTCGGAGGCCATCTGGGACCTCTGCAGCAGCAGTTGCTTCGTTCTGTCGACTCGCCCGCGCCAGTCGCGCGCGTCTCACGCAAACCCGTTCCAGTCGCGGCCGCGCAAGCTCTCACGCCGATCAACGGACGCCGGTATTTCAACGGCGCCGGAGGATTCAGCGCGGACGGCCACGAATACATCATCGACCTTCCGCCGGGCGCCCAAACGCCTGCGCCATGGGCGAACGTCATGGCCAACGAGCACTTCGGTTCGATGGTGACCGAGAGCGGGCTCGGCTTCACGTGGTACGGCAACAGTCAACGAAACCGGTTGACTCCGTGGCACAACGATCCGGTGTCGGATCCGCAGTCGGAGATCATTTATCTGCGCGACGACGAGTCGGGTGCGATCTGGACTCCCGCGGGCCTGCCCGTCCGCGGACCCGGTCCGTATCGGATCCGCCACGGCCAAGGCTACACGCGATTCGAACATACGAGCTATGGAATCGCGCAGGAACTGACGGCGTTCGTCGCCGTTCAAGACCCCGTGAAGATTTGCGTGTTGCGGCTCACCAATCAATCGTCGCGGCCTCGAACGCTCGCCGCCACGCATTTCGTTGAGTGGGTTCTCGGATCTGTGCGCGAGCAGCAGCAGATCCACATCAAGACCAACTACGATCAGGCGCATGGCGTCATGTTCGCGCGCCAAACGTGGACCGCTCCCTTCGAAGGCTATGTCGCATTCTGCTCGGCGGGACCTTTGGCGAGTTCGCATTCAGGCGACAGAATCTCGTTCTTCGGCGGACAATCTCCGTCAATGCCCGCGGCTCTGAATGCTCCTCATTTGGACTTACGAACAGGCGGCGGCCTCGATCCATGTTCGGCACTCGCGGTAAACGTCACCATCCCACCCGGCGCGAGCCGCGAAATCATTTTCGTGATGGGCCAAGCCGAGTCGGAAGCGAAAGCAATCGAATTGGCCGTGCGATTCCGCGATGGCCAGCAAGCCAATCGCGAGCTCGAGGCCGTGCGCAACTGGTGGGACGTCCGCTGCAATGTGATTCAGGTTTCGACTCCCGCCGCGTCGGCGGATGTCATCCTCAATCGGTGGCTCTTGTATCAAGTACTATCGTGCCGCTTCTGGGGACGTTCCGCGTTCTATCAATCTGGCGGCGCATTCGGATTCAGAGATCAGTTGCAGGATTGTATCGCCCTGACCTATGCCGCCCCCGAGTTGGCGCGCGAACATATTCTGAAAGCCGCGTCGCGCCAATTTCCGGAAGGCGACGTTCAACACTGGTGGCACGAGGAGTCGGGCCTCGGAGTCCGCACGCGATGCTCCGATGACATGTTGTGGCTGCCCTGGGCGGTAGCGCGATATGTGGAACGCACCGGCGATTCGGACATTCTCGAGCAGAAGGTCAAGTTCCTCGAAGGCAAGGAACTCGAAGCCGGTCAGCACGAGCATCTCTTCACGCCGGCGATATCGAATCGCGAAGCGACGCTGCATGAACATTGCCGCCTCGCGATCGAACGGTGCAGCCGGTTCGGATCGCACGGGCTCCCTTTGTTCGGCGATGGCGACTGGAACGACGGTATGAATCTGGTCGGCGCCGAAGGCCGAGGCGAAAGCGTGTGGCTCGCGTGGTTCCTGATGCGCGTGTTGGATGATTGGATCGAACTCACGAAACAACGCGACGCATCGCAGGCCAAGGCGTGGACCACTCGCGTCCAAGATTTGGAAAAAGCCGTCGACTCGACCACCTGGGATGGCGACTGGTACCTCCGCGGATTCTTCGACGATGGCTCGCCGTTAGGATCGAAGAAGTCGACCGAGGCACAGATCGACGTCATCGCTCAGTCCTGGGCTGTGCTCTCTCGAGGACATGCGAATCCTACGCGCGCTGGCCGCGCCATCGAGAGCGCCGAAAGCCGGCTCGTGCAAGCCGACGAGGAGATGATCCTGTTGCTTGCGCCTCCCTTCAACAATTCCGCGCAACATCCCGGCTACATAATGGGTTACCCACCGGGCGTTCGTGAAAACGGAGGCCAATATACACACGGTGCGCTCTGGTTCGCACAGGCGCGAGCTCAGATGAAGGATGGCACGAACGCAGTGCGTCTGCTGCAAATGTTGAATCCCGCGGAGCACACGCTATCGAGTGCCGGTATGTCGAAATATCGCGGCGAACCCTACGCCGCCGCCGCGGATGTGTCGTTTTCTCCTGGCCGCGTCGGACGCAGCGGTTGGACCTGGTACACAGGATCGGCTGGTTGGATGTATCGCGTCTGGCTCGAGGACGTTCTCGGCTTTCAATTGCAAGGCGGAAATCGCCTGAGGATTGCTCCGTCCATTCCTTCCGGATGGCCCGGCTTTGAAATCCTGTACCGGTTCCGGTCGGCACGCTATCGCATCGTAGTCACCAGTGGTTCCGGCAAAGGCGCCCGCGTCGAACTGACTTGCGATGGTCAACCTTGCAAGGACTCCGAGTTTGTCGACTTGGTCGACGACGGCAAAGAGCACATCATCACGGCCACCGTCGGAGTGCCCGCTGTCGAACACGCGCCCGCGCTCTGCCGCCGATAAACCAAGACCAAAAAAGAACCGCCCAGCGCTTCAAATTGGCGCTGGGCGGATTCGTTTTCCTTGTCAAGAATTCTTTAGAACCGCGTCGGAGGCGGAGGCGAATGACGCGGGACCGGCTTATCGGTCGAGCCATAATCCGCACTCGCTTCGCCGCTCGATGAAATGTCTTCGGCTCCTGTGTTACCCAGGATCGCCTTCGCTTTCTTCGCCCATTCATTGTCGTCGCAATGGATCGAAAGAAGGATGCCGCCGCTCTTGACGCGGCCTTCGAATCGCTTGGCTTCGAACTCGGGAATGCCGAGGCCAACCAGTGCGCCAGTCAGTCCACCGACTGTTGCGCCTGCCCCGAGGCCGGCGAGAGCCGCCATGATCGGGCCTGCCGCGATGAAGGGTCCAAGACCGGGGATCGCCAACGCACCGATACCAACCAGCCAACCAAGCGCGCCACCTACGACAGCTCCGGTTGCACCACCAGTAGCCGCGCCTTCCGGACTCTTCGTGGATTTTTCGACCGCGATGTCCTTGTTGCCATAGTTTTCCGGTAACAGCACAGAGATGTCGATCGCCCGGAATCCATTCTTCCGAAGCGTGTCGATGGAGGTCTCGAGTGTCGTCCGGGTTGGAAAAATTCCGAAGACTGAAATGTTCTTGGCCATATCGTTCCTGCTTTCTTCGATCCTTTGGTAGAGGACGCTCTCAGGCGCCTACCTTCACTTTCATTTGCACGAAGTGGGCCAAAGAATTCGCGCCGATTCCGAGCCGCCAAGCTGCGGCATAAGCGGAACTTTTCTACGCTGCTCTCGAAAAAAGGTTCCGTCACCGTTTGGCATTCGATCTGCTACAACTGGTCGTGCAGTGTCAAAACTAATGAAGCGTGGACTGATTGCCGCCGCGATTGTGGTCGCCGTCGGAACAACGTCCGTATTCATTGCCGCGTCCGTATTGGCGAAGCGCTTCGATCCCTATATCCGCCAAGAGGCGATCACCTATCTGAGCAAGCGTTTCGAAAGTGACGTCGAGATCGGCAAGCTGAGCATCGCAGTTCCTCACGTACCTTTAATGCACATGTTTTGGACTCGCGGCAAGGGCGTGATTGCAAAAGTAACAGGCGAGAACATCGTCCTGCGCCACCGCGGACGCCGCGACGTTCCGCCCATGTTCAGCATGGGCCGCTTCGAATTCGAAGCTGACTTGGGCGAAGTCTTCGCACCGGTCAAACACATCTCGCTCGTGCGTCTCGAACGAATGGATCTCATCATTCCTCCCAAAGGGGATCGCCCGACGCTCACGACATCTTCATCCAGCGCATCGAATGGAGTGAAGGTCGTGATCGACCGCATCATCCTGACGGATTCGCGCCTGGTCATTCTTCCAAAGGACACGACCCGCAAGCCCCTCGACTTCGATCTGCACCGCGTCGTGCTCGACTCAGTCGGCGGCGGCCAGCCGTTCAAATATCGCGCGACTCTCACCAACGCCGTGCCTCCCGGGATGATCGACGCTAACGGCCAATTCGGGCCTTGGAACGCAAGCTCGCCCGGCGACACACTTCTCAATGGCGCTTATCTGTTCCAAAATGCCGATCTCGGAGTGTTCTCCGCGATCCAAGGCATTCTCACGTCACAAGGATCATTCGAAGGAACGCTGGACGCGGTGAAGGCCCGCGGTGAGGCCGATGTGCCCGACTTCCGGCTGCGAGGTGTCGGGAACCCCGTCTTCCTTCATACCCAATTTGCGGCGCTGGTGGATGGAACCAATGGCAACACCGTCCTCGAGCCCGTCCACGTACGCCTGGGGACGACCTCATTCGTCACGAGCGGCGCGATTCTCAAACGCGAAGGCAACCATCCACATTCGATTGACCTCGACGTGACGATGCAGGATGGCGAGATGCTCGACCTGTTGAGGCTCGCGACCAAGGCCAAGCCGTTCCTGTCGGGTCGGCTGCAGATGGTCGCCAAGATCCGCATTCCGCCGTTGAACGGAACGATCCAGAACAAGCTGATCCTCGATGGCCGTTTCCATATCCGTCGCGGGCAGTTCCTCGACACCTCGGTTCAGTCGAACATCGACATGCTTAGTCGCCGCGGACAAGGGCAGCCGAAAAATGAATCAATCGACAACGTCTTCTCCGATATGGCCGGCTCGTTTCACATGGAAAATCAGAACATCCGGCTGCGTGAACTGACGTTCGAAGTTCCAGGCTCGAGAGTCTCGCTCGCCGGCCAGTACAACGTGGCCAAGGACTCGCTCGACTTCCAGGGCTCCCTAAGCCTGGAGGCGCACGTCTCAGAGACGATGACGGGCTGGAAGCACTGGTTGTTGAAGGCAGCGGATCCGTTCTTCGCCCGCAACGGCGCAGGCACGTACCTGAAGATCAAAGTAACGGGGACTTCGCAGGATCCGCATTTCGGCGCAAGCTGGTAGAGGAGTCAGGCGATCAGCAGCGCGCCCAACTTCTTAGCGAGCGCGAAATATTCATTCAAATCGAAGGGTTTTGCAAGGATTTCTTTGACGCCGAGTTCCATCAGGCGATCCTTTTCCTGATTCGAAGCGAGGGTCGTGAGAATGATCAAAGGCATCGAAGGACGCTTTTGCTGGCGGCCCAGAAGCGTCAGCACTTCCTCCGCCGATCGCTTCGGCAAGTGCGCATCGAGAACCGCCAATCCATAGGACCCGCAACCGTCGCCGGTGAGGAGAGTCAGCAGTTGATCACCGTCCTCGACGCAATCGATCTGCACGGGAATGTTCTCGGTCAGGAAGGCTTCGGTCAGAAGAAAAACATCTTGCGGATTGTCTTCCGCGAGGAGGATCTTCCGTCCCCGGGCTTTTCCGCTGATGTCCGCAGTGTTGCTGCTCAATGTTCTTACACTAAATGAATGGCGGGGAAGGCCGCAAGTATCAACAGTTTGCGGCATCAACTGTTACGTCGAGAGGACAAAAAGAGGCCAACCTTCTCGGGAGGGGAAGGCTGGCCTTCAGCGTAAGGGGATCGACGGCCGTCGTTATTTATGCGGTCGCCTTATATTCTTTTTGAGCCTTGATGAATTCATCCATCTGCTTCCTGGCTTCCTCTTTGCTAATCCCGTAGCGCTCCTGGATCCGGCCAGCGAGGGCGTCCGCTTTCCCGTGGATCACTGTAAGATCGTCATCGGTAAGCTTGCCCCACTTCTGTTTGACCGCGCCGGTCATCTGCTTCCAGTTTCCTTCGACCTGGTCCCAATTCATGAGATTTCTCCTTTTTACAAGTTTTCAGATTTACCCGGCCACATCGGTGTCGAGCACACCAGCAGAGCTGCATGCCGGGTGCCAAAGTGATTAGAACTCTTTTTCAGGCGTTTAGGCAACAAAAGCAGGGTCTCCGGCACAAATTGATATGCATTCGGAACTTTCTACACAGAGCGGCGCGCATGTCGTGCCGGAATTCGTTTCCTATCTTCATGAGAGCTTTGGCATTGCGCTTGCTCCCTCGTTGGCGGCGACTCATCGCCGAGGAGAAGTTGTGAAACTACGTACTCAAACAGTGGTGGCTGCGCTAATCGCCACCTCGGCTAGTTATACCTTCGGCGCTACGAATGACGAGCCGGGGGAGATGAAACGCGTTCACGAAGCATCGGTCGTTTTCAAAGAAATCATGGATGCCAAGGACGCCGGAATTCCGCAGGATCTGCTCGACCGCTCTCATTGCGTCGTCATCATCCCGGGCTTGAAACAAGGTGCGTTCATTGTGGGCGCTAAATACGGCAAGGGTGTCATGATGTGCCGCAAGGTCGGTGGCGGATGGGCCGGTCCCGCCGCGATGCGCATCGAAGGCGGCAGCTTCGGTTTCCAGGCCGGCGCGAATGAAACGGATTTGATTCTCCTGGTCATGAATCGCCGCGGTGCGGAAAAGCTGATGAAGAGTGAATTCAAAATCGGCGGTGAAGCCGCGGTCGCTGCTGGCCCGATCGGCCGTACGGCGCAAGCGGAAACTGATGCGTTAATGCATGCCGAGATGATTGGCTACTCTCGTTCGCGCGGCGTATTCGCCGGCATCGCGCTCGAGGGCAGCACGATCCGTCAGGACCTCGACGACAATCGCGAGCTCTATGGCAGCCGTCTCACGAGTCAGGAAATCCTCGACGGCGGCGTGACGCTGCATCGCAATGACGCGAGCCGCGAGCTGGCACGGACTTTGACCGCGTATTCTACTTGGGAAAAACATTAACTACTACTAACCCCCTCAACTCCGCCGGGCCTTTTTGGCCCGGCTTTTTTTTTGGCCCTCGGATTGCTCTTTTTAAGTCGAAGGAGAATTGCCCCATGCTTCACTACGCTGTTGTTTTTCTGATCATCGCGCTTGTCGCCGCGCTCTTTGGATTCGGCGTCATCGCGTCCGCGGCCGCTGGAATCGCCAAGATTCTGTTCTTCGTTTTCCTCGTGCTCTTTATCGTCAGCCTTCTGGCCGGACGTCGCGCAAGGGTATGACGTCGCCGAATCAACCACTCATAAAACCATTGCGCCGTGCGTCGTTCCCTTTAGAACGTGCACGGCGCAACTTTTTGATCCACCAATTTAGAATTCGAAAAAATCGTGCTCGCCGAGTTCCTTCGCTTCACTACCCGTGAACAGAGTCTTCGTCATCGCAAGCAACAGCGTTAACCCGGACGGCCCATCCCAGTATTCCGCGAAGTCCGGATCGACGACGAACACGCGCAACGCCGGATCGTCGGCGCCCGCTGGAAACCACTGCTTCAGGATCGGCGTGAATAGCGCCGCGATTTTCGCCCGGTCATTCAGGACGAACGCGCGTCCACTCACCGACACATAAAGATTGCGGCCTGCATCGGAAAACGTGAGGTTGACGTGCCGATTCCGACGGACTTCCACAGCCTTGCTCGATGCCGCGCGAGTGAAGAATACGAGCTCGCCATCGGCTTCCATATGCAGATAAGCCATCGGGCGGCTGTGAATCGAACCATCCGCCGCTGCCGTGGAAATCATAGCGACCGGAATGCGTTCGATGAGCTCGCGCAACTTGAGCAGTCGTTCGTCTCGAAGTTCAGCGGTGATTTCCGCAGGAGCTACAGGAGGCAGCATAGGTTCTCTCCTTCAGGTCGCGAGCGCTTCTGACGCCATCAGGATCCCCTGCGTCTCAGCCGGAATCTCGATCTCGCCACCGCAGTCCTCATGGCCGCATTTGCAGGTCTTCATGGGTTCCTCACCCTCGACCTCGCGAGTGGCCGCGTCACGGCATTCCTCGCAGCAATAGTCCATCAATGGCAGAGCTGGACAACCACATGTCGGGTGCGCACACTTCTTTTTGTCTTCCATTAGTCGAGGCTCCTTTTATGCTGTGTTAAAGCTAGATGCCTTCTGAGGCGGACCGCGCGTGTTTGCGGTCACGGCTCAGAAGAGATCCGCTGGGCACTGTCGAAGAGCCCACAGGCTCCGCTTGCACGACAAGGCGGTTCGGAGCGCTGCCGATGAACTGAAACGGGTAGCACGTAATCAAGGTCAACATGTTGCGGGAAGGATCCGACTTCAGCACCCAATCCTCTGTGGGATCGATGATGAGAATGCGCGTCACTTTGTAGCGATATACCTTCCCATCCGCTGCCTCAACCTCAATCGCATCCCCAGTCCTGACGTCTTTGAGTCCCGCGAAGAACGTGTCGCGATGCGCCGCCAGTACGACGTTGCCGCGCTCGCCCAGCTTCGCACTTTGCGGAGAATGTCCAATCGCCCGGCTCAAAGTCTCCGAGTCGAGGCCGTCCTCTACAAATCCGGAAACATGCAGGCGCGCGATCTCGAGCTTCGCCATCGGCGGTGGCGGAGCGAATGAACGAAGCGCCTTCTCGACGCGCGGCTCGGGCTCCGCAGGCTTTCCCAACTCGGCGAACGTCTCGCGGGCTTGGGCCTGATACAAGTGCCGTTCCATCCAAACAGCGCCGCACCAAATGAAACAGCCGGCGGCCGCGGTCAAGCTGATCCAGCGCGTCCAGAGCCTCGCGTAGTGTGGCTCGTCATACGAAAAACTCACTCTGGGCCTTGGCACGATATGCCGCCTTTCAGGTCCTCTCCGAAACGTAAGGAAAGGGCTCTGCGCATTTCGCACAGAGCCCATCAAGGAAGTCCACCATCTTCTGAATTTCTATTTGCATTCTTTAGCGGCGTGCCGGCTTGCGTTTCCTGGCGAGGAACGTAGCAAAACCGGTGAGGCTCAGCAGCAGTCCGAGTGACATCGTTTCATTCCAATTCGAAGCCGTTTGCGGCATCGGAGCGCCAGGAGCGGGAGTCGCTGGAGCTTGCGCCTGAGGAGCGGGCTCCGGTGCGGGCGCGGGCGCCGCGGCCGGTTCGGGTTCAGGAGCGGTGGTCGAAGGCGTAGGCGCCGGGGCCGCCGCTACTGGAGCGGGAGCCGGTTCAGGCGCGGGCGCCGGAGTGGGTTCAGTCGACGCCGGTGCCGGAGTCGTCTCCGTGGGAGCCGGAGCTGGAGCCGCCGAAGCCGTCGTATTGTTGTCGTTCGACTCTTCGCTTCCGTACTTCTTGTCTTCCTGGGCCGTCAAAGTTGGAACCTGCGTGTGCGAGGCCGCCGACAGAACATCAGCCTTCGCCTTCGGATACGCGAATTCCTGACCAAAGTTATCGCCCGGGTAGAACCAAGCGCGCAACGCCGCAGGCTGGCCGGTCTCGGTTTCCCAGAAGGTGAACTTCGAGTGGCCCGTCGGCTTCAGCCGATAATTCGGAATCGCCAGAATTGTCGTAATCAGGTGCTTTTCATCCTTATCCCACACCGTCACAATGTGACGATCTGACTGCGAGTCCAGCAGCTTCAGCGTGTATGTGCCGGGCTGCAGCGTGGTAGAGGGGAGTTGCACCGGAGTGTCGATGGTAATGATGGTTTTTTTGTTAAATTCATCCGCTTTCAGCGGCGACAGCATAAGCGTGCCCATAAAGGCCGCCATACTGAGGGTTAACATCGTTCGCATATCAAATCTCCAGTTTGTTTTTGTTCGCAACCGGCCTGTGCGTGACCGCCGCATCCGGTGCAAATAATGCTGCAGTTCGTTGGCCAAACCGTGAGAGTCAGAAAATATGAGCTTGTAGGATCAAAGCTTGCAACATTTGGTAATGGCGCGGGCAAAAACTACTTAGGGATGCGCAGGCAGCGTGAACCAGAATGCAGCACCTACGCCCGGTTGGCCTTCCGCGCCGATCGTGCCGCCATTGCGCTCGATGATCGTCTTACAAATGGCAAGGCCCAGGCCGGACCTCGGAACATCCTTGCCATGCAGCCGCTTGAGAAAATCGAAAATTCGCGTCGCATACTCTTGATCGAATCCCTGTCCGTTATCGCGTACAGAGATCCGCCACTGCGGACCCTCGCGCTCAGCGGTCACGGTAACCACGAGTGGAACATCGTGGCGCCGATACTTCAGCGCATTCGACAAAAGATTCTGGAACACCTGCGCGATCTGCGCCTCGACTGCGCAAACTTCCGGAAGCTGATCGAAAGTAATAGTCGCGCCGCTTTCCTCAATCAAGGCCCGTAGATTCTCGATCACTGCCGGAACCACCCGGCTCAGCGGTATCATCTCCGCCGGCGGTGCAGTCTCCGCGGATGCCTGCGCATAAACCAGCAAATCGCGGATGAGTTGCGTCATCCGCGCGGCGCCGTCGACGATCTTCGCAATATGTCCCGAGGACTTCTCGTCCAGACTTTCCGCCGCCGTTCGCTGCACCAGTTGCGCATAACTCGAAATCATCCGCAAGGGCTCCTGCAGATCGTGGCTTGCAATGAAAGCGAATCGCGTCAAGTCTTCATTCGACCGCTGCAAAGCTCGATTCTGGCGGTGCATCTTGGCTTCGAGTTGGCGCAGTTGGGTGACGTCGCTGTTGGTGCCAAACCAACGCGTGATCCTTCCGGACGAGTCACGAATCGGCAAAGCCTGCGACAGGAACCAGCGATAGTTGCCGTGCTTGTCACGCAACGGAAAGGTGTCTTCCCACGCTTCGCCCGTCTCCCAATGCCGGTTCATCTTTTCGATCACGCGCTCGATATGGTCGGGATGGTGAACGGTTCGCCAGCCCTCGCCCTGCAAATCATCGAACGTCGTGCCCGTGTAGTCATACCAGCGTTCGTTGTACCAGAAGATCCGGCCGTTCGCGTCGGCCATCCAACAAAATGGACTGATATTGTTTGCGAGAGTTTGGAACCGCTCCGCTCCCTCGGCCACGGCCGTTAATGCACGCCGCATTTCCGTAATGTCGGTGATCGTGCCGATACAGCCGCCTTCCCGCGTGGGAGTCTCATCGGCGACCACCCATTGAGGCTCGCCGCCACGGAAATGAATCAGGCGATATTCGGCGCGGAAGTCACTGCCAGCGGCACGAGCCTCGCGCCAGACCTCGCGTACCATCTCGCGATCCTCCGCGTGGACGCTCTCGAGCCAACCTTCCTGATCGGATTGCTCGAGCGTCAAACCCGTCATCTCGGCGTGGCGATCATTCGAATAGATCCAATGTCCAGTGACATCGGCTTGATAAAGTCCCACAGGCATCGAACGGCTCATTGCCGCGAGGCGTGCTTGCTTATTCCGCAAGCGCCGCAAATGCGCATCACGCGTAAGAGCGACTGTTGCCAGGTTGACGCTCGTGCCGATCTCCTTCGACAGCTCGGTACATTCGGACGTTTCTATATTCGTCCACAGCACGAAGACTCCGAGCGGCTGGCCATCAGGACCGCGCAAGGGAACGCGCAAGGAGTCCACAGCCTCGGCGATTTTCAGGCAATTCTCCATCGCCGCGCCGCCGTTCTCGAGCGCCGTGCGTGAAATGGTCATGCCGATCAGATCTGGAATCGACGGCGCACTCGCCACGCGCAACTGCTCCTCCGACGAATCGGAAACCGTCAGCACGCTGCATCGCCCGCGGCCTTCGACTGCGAACTCCGCCAACCGGCAGACGCCGTTCAGAACTTCCAGCAACGGCCGTGTCGACGCCGTTGCTTCGAGCACTTCCCGCTCGATCTGTTCGAGCGCCTGCGCGTGTTTCATCTGCGTCACGTCGCGCGAAATGCTCAGCATCCCCGTCACAAGGCCCGCGCTGTCGCGCATCGGACTCACGACAACATCCCACCAGCGGATCTGTTTATCGGACGTCCGCCCAGTGAATCGCGACGTCCTTCCCTGACGCGCATCCTCGAGCGCACGCTCCGCGGATTCGCGATGCTCGTCCTCCCAAATCGTCAACCAGTCGCGATTGAGGATCCCACTATCAGAGCCCATTAGTTCGCGGCCGCCTGGATTGACGAATGTGAGCCGTCCCTCAAGATTGAGAATGTGGATGCAATCGGCCTTGCTTTCGAGCAGGCTGCTCGGCAAGTCGACAGGCGTTCGGTCCAGGGTCTTTGCTTCAAAGACGCTGACATCAGGACCCGCCATCCAACTCAGCAAGACAACGCGAACATGCGAACCATCCGATCGAGTGATGGACGTTTGAACGGGCCCGCCGTCGGCGCTTGCGGAAATAATAGGAGCAGCAGATCCTACGAACTGCTCGGCCCCAAACAACTCCGCCGCCGGACGATTTGCCAGCGCGATCCTGCCGCGCTCGACCAACCACATCGGTCGCGGTGCGGACTCCACAAACTCTCGCCATGACTGCCAGTCGACTGAGGCGCGGGGGCTCGGCGTGTGCATGACTGCAATTTGAGGATAGCGCACGCAATCGCCGAGATCAGCCTTCGCTCTATGACTGAACGTCGATCGTATCGGCTCCAGCCTCTTGCAAGGCTGTTTTCGCGCGATCCTCTGATTGCGAATCGAAGCAAAGAACGCCGATTGAAATGTGGTCGCTGTTATCCGCGTGGCCCGGCATGGTCTCAAAGCGAGCGAGCATCATGCCAGCGAAGGCGCCGAGGATTGTTCCAACAACGCATCCCACACTCGTAAGCGCAGCCATCGGGAAGATCGGCGGAATGCCGCGCGCGATGATCAAACAGGCGAGCGCCGTCAGAAGTCCTCCTCCGGCAAATCCAGCAACGATCCCTTCAGGAAGGCGAACATATATTGCCTGACTCCAATCGAAGCCCGCAAGCGCTGCTCTAAATCTTTTCTCAATAGCGATCTGGCTTTGACGGAAACCGGTGGATTCGAGAAGCGTCAAAGCCTGCCCTGCGGCGGCCTGATCGGGGAACACCCCCCAAATGGAAACATGTTGTGACATCTTTTCAGCTCCTCTCTCGAAGCCCGAACAAGCACTTTCAGGTCCACTGCGTCCACTCCTGTTTGCAGGCGCTTACAGTGTCGTAACTTCCCTGCCCGGGAACAATCCTCCGGGGTCCACCCGGAAATTGTTTCGCCTCTGTTTATTTTGTTGAATTTAGCAATTGGCGTCTGGAGTGCTTCTATCGATGCGTTATGAATCGCTTCACCACTATTTCTCGCACACTGCTTCCGGCGGCGGCGATTTGCATCGCTCTTCCGGTCTTTGCGCAAACCGAACCAGCCAACGGAAATCCACCGGTCGTGTTCCACGTCGATGTGGTGTCCCGAACAACCAAGGCCATCAATTATCACCACCGGGAAGGTTCGACGTCGCTCACTCTTCTCGGCTCGTCGCTCGCGCCACGGGGCAAGGGCATGGTCAGAGTCGATAGCAAGACCGGTGCGACCAAAGTGGATGCATCCATTGAAAGGATGCCGCCGGCCAGCGCGATTTCCGAAGGATGCTTGACCTATGTAATGTGGGCCATCACTCCGGAAGGCCGGCCCGAGAATATGGGAGAACTCTTCCTCGACGGTGATCATGCGCACCTGCAGGCCGCCACCGAACTGCAGACGTTTGGCATCATCGTAACGGCCGAACCCTATTACGCCGTAACGCAGCCCAGCGATTACGTCGTCATGGAAGCCGTCGTCAATCAGGACACCTCGGGCACGATTATGCCGATCGAGGCGAAATATGAATTGGTGAAACGTGGCGGATATTTGCAGCAATTGCCGCCCGCGGACCGCGTCCGCCTGCGCGAAGCGAAAAATATTCCGCTCGACCTGATGGAAGCGCGGCAGGCAATGGCCGTTGCCACGGCCGCCGGCGCCGATCGCTACGCTGCGGACACGATGGCGAAAGCGAATGTCGACCTCGGGAACGCCGAGGCCTTTCTCCAATCCAATCAGGATAAGAAGCGGATTCAGACGCTCGCCCGCCACGTCACTCAGCTCGCCGAAGACGCTCGCCTGATTTCCGTGCGCAAGGCGAACGACGAACTACTCGCCCGTGAACGCTATGAAAATCAACAGCGCAATGCCGCGCTGACTCAGGAAGCGCAGAATGAAGCCGCGCGCCGGCATCAGGCGGAGCTCGACGCCGAGCAGAAGAATCGCGAAGCCCTGGCTGCCCAACAGCAAGCGCAGGCCGCGCAGCAACAGGCGTTAGAAGCTCGCAATGCTACGCAGCAGGCGCAGGCTCAATCGGCTGCGGCGATTGCCGAAAAGGATCGCCAGCTCGCTGATCAAGCCGAGCGCGCTCGCCAAGCCGCTGCAGAAGCTGAAGCGGAACGCGCCAAGCAGCAGGGACTTTCGCAGGAAGTCGCGCAAGCTAAAGCGGACGCTCTCCGCGCCCAGGCCGTCGCTCAGCAGGCTGAAGAAGAACGAGTGAAAGCGCGTGCGGAATTGTCCCGCCAACTGAACATCGTGCTTGCGACGCGCGAGACCGCTCGCGGATTGATCGTCAACATGTCCGATGTATTGTTCGACACCGGCCGTTTCACTCTGAAACCGGGCGCGCGTGAGAAGCTGGCAAAAATTGCTGGCATCGTCATCGCCCACCCTGGACTCAAGATTCAGGTCGAAGGCCACACGGACAGCACCGGCGGACCGGCGATCAATCAGCCGCTTTCCGAGCACCGCGCGATTGCCGTGCGTTCCTTCTTGATTGAGCAGGGGCTCGATGAAAACTCCATCACTGCCGCTGGTTTCGGCGACACCCGGCCCGTCGCCGACAACGCGACCGCCGCCGGTCGTCAAGCCAATCGCCGCGTGGAGTTGGTTGTCAACGGACCGATGCTCTCGAATCCCGATCCGAACAGCCCCTCGCCGAATAATGGAGGGCGTCAATAACGAAGTGACTTCAACTGAGAGATCCTAAGAGGATGACTTTAGTCGGAGAATCGCTTGGGCCGCGGACGGCAACACGTCCGCGGCTAAGGTACGTTTAGAGGCTGGTCTGTGGCGCGCGCAAAATGAATTGGAACTTCTGGAGGCGACCCTTCAGTTCGTACGTGTTTCTTTGGATGGCCCTGGGCCTGTTGTCTCTCACCATTTTATTAGTCGCCGGAGCTCTTACTTCACGGGAACGGGATCGCTGGGTCAGCCACACAATCGAAGTGATCGAAAATCTGGAACGCTTCGAATCGAGTATTCTCGCCGCCCAAGTCAGACTCAAAGATCCCAGCTACGGCACGGATTCGGGCGTCAATCGCCATTCCGCGCAAGACGACGTCAAACGTGCGCAAGCGTGTCTCGATCGACTGGTGCAATTAACGGAAGACAACTCTGGCCAGATGGGTCGCATCCAGTATTTGAAAGGTTTGACCGGCAAGCTCTCGCAGCGCGTGGAGGCCCAAATTACAGCGTCCCCGCTCACCACAGTGCCCGACAGCTCATTGTCCGATGTGCCGTTCACCGAAACCATCAATGAAATCCGTACCGCTGAACGCATCCTGCTCGCCCAACGTCAGCAGGCACGCTCGACGGCCGACCTCTCATTTTGGGTATTTACTGCGATCGCGATCGCCGCGAATCTGCTCATTATCTGGTGGGCGTACACAGCGAGCCGCAGATATTTATACGAGCGCAACGAATCGGATTTCGAAATTCGCGCCTTGAATACGCGCCTCAACGATCAGGTCTCTGCGATCCGCGTTTTGAACGCCACCCTCGAGGAACGCGTCGCCGACAAGACCAGCGAGCTCGAGGCTACTGTGTCGAAACTGCAGGCCACCAATCAGGAGCTCGAACGCTTCGCCTACGTCGCCTCGCACGACATGCAGGAGCCGCTCCGCCAGGTCGCGAGTTTTAACAACCTGCTCGCCCTCAAATACGGCAGCCAGCTCGACTCAACCGCTAACCGTTATTTGGAATATTCGGTCTCAGGAGCGAAGCGTCTGCAGTTGATGCTGCGCGGACTCTTGCAGTACACGGTGATCACTCCCGCAGCCGTATACCGCTCTGAGATTCCAGTCGCGCCACTCGTCGATTCGATCATGCATGAACTGCAGGACGAGATCACCGCTTCCGGTGGCGCCATCGATCTCGAGGCTGAGGAAGGAATCTCGATCGTCGGTGATCGCGACATGACCCGCACTTTGACCCTCGCCCTGATCTCGAACGCCATCAAATTCCGCCGCAAAGATACTCCGCCGGCCGTGCACGTCGCGGTCGGGCGGACGCCCATCCAATGGTGGATGTCCGTGTCAGATAATGGCATCGGCATCGACGAACGCTTTATGCCAAGAATGTTTGAGATGTTCGCGCGCTTCCATCCCGTCGGAGAGCACGCCGGAGCCGGCGTCGGCCTGGCCCTCTCGAAGCGAATCGTGGACTGCCATTCCGGCAAATTTACCGTACAACCGAACCCCGACGGCCAAGGTACTGTTTTCACAGTAGAAGTTCCAATTCTATCGAACAATCATAAAAACTCTTTGGAGACAGGACGATTTCCGTATTAACATCAGGTAGGCGATGTCAAGAGCTGTAATTGAGATTCTGCTCGTGGAAGACAACCCGAGCGATGTAGAGCTGGTTGAAGAAGCTCTTGCCGTATGGAAAGCCCGCACTCGTTTGAGCGTGGTTGACGACGGAGATAAAGCGATCCGCTTCCTGCAGCGCAAGGGTCAGTACAGCGATTCCCCCGTGCCCGAGTTGATTCTACTGGACTTAAATCTCCCCAAAAAAGACGGTATCGAGGTCCTGCGGGAGGTCAAAGGCAGCGGCGATCTGGCTCTCATCCCCCTGATCGTCCTCACGACTTCCGACCGCGAAAACGACGTCAAAAAAGCCTACAGCCTGCACGCGAACTGTTACATTACCAAGCCGCTCGAAATTGACGCGTTCATCGATAAAATCCGCGCCATTGAGCAATTCTGGCTGACGCACGCCAGGTTGCCGAACGGTGTAATGGCCTAAGCGGCCATCTGCAGTTTCGGAAACCGCACCACCGTCGCGATCCCCCGCCCTTCCAATCCATCGTCTTCGAAACCAATGGTCCCGCCGATTGAGGCAAGCGACTTCTGGCAGATCGCGAGCCCCAGCCCCGACCCTGGATATTCGCTCGCAGGATGCAGCCTCTTGAACGGCTCGAAAACCGTTCCGCGGTACTGGCGCTCAATGCCGATGCCGTTGTCGCGCACACGAATCGTAACCTGGCCCGGGGGATCCTCGAAGGCCAGCACAACCAAAACCGGCGCATTGCCGGGCGCCTGAAATTTCAGCCCGTTTTGCAGAATTTTCTCGACCACCCGTGAGATTCCGGATGGCGCGGACAACCGCGGAGCCGCATTCGCATCAAAGGAAACCGTCCCCTGCACGGCCTGCCGGTACGCCTCCACTTTCATGCACGCCGTCTGGATCGCCAGCTTCAGCGCCATCGGACTATCGCTGGCCAACCCTTCCTGCAGCGCATGATCGAATTCGACGACGCTCGAAATCAATTCCTCCTGCTTGCGCGCGGCCGCCATAATTTCCTCGAGTTTCGCCTTCGTTTCCGGACTGAATTCCTCCGGCCGCCTCTGGATTCTCTGCGCGCTCATCATGATCGACCGCAAGGGAACCCGCAAATCATGCGCAAAAGCAGTGATTAGGCGCGACATTACTTCTTCTAATTGCCGGTCTGTAGATTCAATTCCCATCGGCCGTGTCATCTCCTCCCCCGGTACTCCCATCGAGCCGGTACTGCCGCAGCTTCACATGCAGCGTCTTCGTCGAAATGCCCAGAATCAGGGCCGCCCGCGTTTTGTTATTGGCGGTGTGGGTGAGCGTCGCTTCGATCAACAGCCGCTCCGCCTCGTCGATCGTCATGCCAACATCGACTCCGACGCCGCCATTGGCCTCCGTGGCAGGCACCGCCTGAACCGGCGGCTGCCCTCGTTTGAACCCAAATGCCGCGTGCCGCGGCTCGAGGACGCCCTCGCCCGCGATGATGACAGCGCGTTCGACGACGTTGCGCAGTTCGCGCACGTTTCCATCCCAATTCAGCGTCATCAGCGTTTCGTGAAATGAAGGGGACGCGTTCTGCACCCGCGTGCCATGTTTATCGTTCATGGACGTGATCATTGCTTCCACAATTCGCGGAATATCTTCCTTGCGTTCCCGCAAAGGCGGCAAGTGAATTTGAAAGACGTTCAGGCGATAGTAAAGATCCTCGCGCAGCGAGCCGTCTTTGATCGTCACCATCGGATCGCGGTTCGTGGCGGCGATAATGCGCACATCGGCCTGGATCTCCTGCTTCCCGCCCAGGCGGCGGAATCGCAAGTCCTCGAGCACGCGCAATAGTTTCGCCTGCATCGCCATTGGCATTTCGCCCAATTCATCCAGGAACAAAGTTCCCCCATGCGCCTGTTCCATCGCACCCATCCGGCGGTCGACCGCGCCCGTAAAAGCTCCCTTTTCGTGCCCGAAAATCTCGCTCTCGATCAGCGATTCGGGCAGCGCGGCGCAATTGATCGCCACGAACGGACCCGCGCTCCGCTTGCTATTGGCATGCAACGCCCGTGCCACTAATTCCTTCCCCGTGCCGCTTTCGCCCGTAATCAACACCGCCGCCGATGTCGGAGCGACCTGGCGAATCAGCGCAAAAATCTCCTGCATCGCCGGAGTCTGCCCAACCAAATCACCCAAAACCCCCGTAAACGAGAGTTGCCGCCGCAGCTCCTGGTTTTCGATCGCGAGGCGCCGGTGCGCACCGGCTCGTTTCAAGAGCAATTCGAGCGCCGTCAGATCAATCGGCTTTTCGAGGAACCAGAATCCATCCAGTTCGTGGATCGTATGCAGCGCCCGCTCGAGGCTGCCGAAAGCCGTCATCAGGATGGTCGGAGGCAGATTGCCCTGTGCCTTAAGTTGCCGCAGCAACTCAAAGCCGTCCATCTTAGGCATCATGAGATCGCTCAGCACGATGTCAAAGGAAGTATCCTTAAACAGGTTCAGAGCTTCCTCGCCGTTGCCGGCCTGCCCAATTTCGTAGTTCCAGCTCGAGATAATCTCTGCCAGATAGTCTCTGTGTTCAGTCTCGTCGTCGACGATCAGCACGCGCATGGTATTCTTTTTTTCCGTTTCCCGCCCAGTCTTCTATCTTAGCGTCCTCGTCAAATGTCCCGGCGCAAAATTCGAAAAATCAGGAAATGGGGATACGACCGACCGGGGACGGACTCGCGCCGCCTCCGCGCGTATCGATAAAATTGTTAAAAAATGTAATCAAACGTACTACACTGTCAAACGAAAGGACTATTGACTTGCACAGAACTGTAAGCCCGGTTATACTCGATGGGCACTTCCCCTTTTTCTCGATACCGTTACGGAGGACATTTCTTGACCATCTCATCTGCTTGGCGCGGGGCCGGGCTTTTGTGCGCTCTATGTGTCGGCAGTTCAGTGTACGCCGGTACTCTTTCATACAGTGGCACCTTCACCTTCGATAGTGATGTCGAAACAATTCCTTTCACATTGACCGCACCAGGCGTAGTTTCCGCGATTACCTTTGGATACGGTGGCGGCACCAACGCTGCCTCTCAGGTCTTCACGGCCGGAGGCTTTGCACCCAGCCTGGCCCTTTATCTCGTTTCCGATTCCTCCTTGCAGGCGCAGGACGCCCTAGGCGGCAGTGTTATTCCTGCCGGCGGATGCAGCAACGGAACCAATGAGGACACCTCGGTGGACCTCTGTTTGGACGCCACATTGAACTTCAGCGCCGCCGCGGGCAGCTACATATTGGTCTTGTCTGAACAAAGCGTCAATGACGGCCTCGATCCGATGAGCTATCCGCTACCGCCCGATACCAACGCGACAACGCCGCCCTTCATGGACGTCTTCGGCAATCAGCGCAATGGACAATTTGCGATTGACGTAACGCTCCCCGACGCATCTACGGGCGTTCCCGAACCGGCTACATGGACACTCATGAGCTCCGGCATCCTCGCCGGAGTAGCGTTCGCCAGGCGGAAACGCACCTAGCTTACTGCTGGTAGTTCCAGTAGTACTATCCGCCCTCGCCGGCCCATATGTGTAGGATTCCTTACGTTTTAAGTTGATGGGAACCGGCGGATCAGTTAGACTCGATTGACACACTTTATTCCTGGGAATAGAAGGCCCCGCGGCTATGCGCTTCGGCACATGGTGCGATTTGGGTTAGGGCGTTGCTGCGCCTTCGAAGCCCTGGACAGAGGCAGCACTGTTACGTGCTAAAAGGAAGGCTTTGAGGGAAATGCGCAGAAAATTATGGGTAACGATGGCAGCTATGTTGCTGCCGATGTCCGTGTGGGCGGTCGATGGAGTTCTTACCAAAGACGCCTACATCACAACCGCCAACACCGCTGGAAATTATGGGAACCTCCCTTCGATGAATGTCGGAGTGGGCGCCACTTCGCTCGTCGAGTTCAGCTTGGGCTCTCTGCCTAACACGCTCGTTCCGAGTCAAATTGAAAAGGCAGTCTTAGTATTTTATGTGAACCGCGTCGCGGCCACCGGCAACATCTCCATTGCCACGGTGACACCGGGTTGGGGCGAATTGACCGTCACCCAGGCGACGGCACCGTCGACCGGTGCGCCGATCGCCTCTGGCATCAGCGTGAGCCAAACGGGATATATTTACGTGGACGTCACTTCGGCCGTCCAGAACGGTTTGGCTGGCGGAGCGGTGAGTTTCGGAATTGCCGGCGACAACACTGTAAATGCGCTGCTCGACACGAAGGAAAGCACGACCACGAGCCATCCGGCACAACTGCTGGTCACGTTAGTTGACAGCGGAGCCCCGGGTGCCACCGGACCTACTGGTGCCACGGGCTCGACGGGCTCTGACGGCGCCCCTGGTGCGGTCGGCGCTTCCGGACCGATCGGACTTCCGGGCACTCCTGGCGCGACTGGCGCCGCGGGCGCTCCCGGTGCTACCGGACTTCCGGGCACTCCTGGCGCGACTGGCGCCGCGGGCGCTCCCGGTGCTACCGGACTTCCAGGCACTCCTGGCGCGACTGGCGCCGCGGGCGCTCCCGGTGCTACCGGACTTCCGGGCTCTCCCGGTGCTACCGGACTTCCGGGCACTCCTGGCGCGACTGGCGCCGCGGGCGCTCCTGGTGCTACCGGACTTCCGGGCACTCCTGGTGCCACCGGAGCCGCCGGACCTTCAGGCGCTGCGGGTTCCCCCGGAGCTACTGGACCCGCCGGTGCTGCGGGCTCTCCTGGTGCCACCGGAGCTGCCGGACCTTCAGGCGCTGCGGGTTCCCCCGGAGCTACTGGACCTGCCGGCGCAGCGGGCTCTCCTGGCGCGACCGGACCTGCCGGACCTTCCGGAGCTGCAGGCGCAAAGGGTGCAACTGGATCGAATGGATCCAATGGCTCGGCCGGAGCTACTGGCGCGACCGGCCCGGCTGGTGAAAACCAGGGCAACGGTGCCGCGGCTACAGGCGTCGAACTCATAAGCGGCGGGAATACGGGCTTAGCGATTTGGAATCGGCCAGGCGGGAGTATTCAGCAGGCCAGTCTCAATGCCGAGCCGACTGTGATTGCGCCAGCCGCCTGCACGCCTTCGATGACCATCTGGTCGTACGCGGGCTCGTTCACGACCTGGGTGGTGGCGACCGTGCATCCGTCGACAAGCTCAAGCACGTGGACGGTTGGCTCCACAGTCATGTCCTGCCAGACGTTATCGGCGGGTGGATCAAAATGTACCGCGACTGCATCGAACCCCGTTTCCGCGGGCACGATCATGACGCTGACCACAAACAGCACGAGCAATCCGCAATTGCCGGGCGGCGGTGGATTCTTCTCCGCATTCTCTTGCCAATAACAAGCGGCTGAAGGTCGGATCGAACACAAGACACGCTGCCGGCAACCCCGGCAGCGTGTTTTCCTTTTGGACCTAAGAGATACTGGGAGAAGCAAGCCATGACCCGATGAACGCAATCATCGTTGTGCCGGCATACCGCCCCGATCCCGCTCTCCTTGTATTGGTGAAGCAACTCACGTCCTCCGGTGATTACCGGCGGGTCGTGATCATCGACGATGGAAGCGGCTCCGAATTTACGACGCTATTCACGGAATCGCAGTCTTTTCCCGGCGTCACACTTCTTCGACACGCCGTGAATCTGGGGAAAGGCGCCGCGCTCAAGACCGGATTCAATCACGTCCTGTGCGAATACCCCGACGCGAAGGGAGTCGTCACGGCTGACGCAGACGGTCAGCACGCCCCCGGCGACATCCATCGGATTGCCGAGCGTCTCGGCCAGGCGCCGGATACAGTCGTCCTCGGCGCGCGGCGGTTCGCGGATAATTCCAAGATCCCATGGCGCAGCCGTTTCGGAAATCAATTAACCATCGGAGCCATGCGCCTGCTCGTCGGCCAAAAGCTCTCCGACACGCAGACCGGCTTGCGCGGCCTGCCTCTCTCGTTCCTACCGCATTTAATGCGCATCGCATCGACCGGCTATGAATTCGAACTCGATATGCTCATCGCGTGCCGCCATCAGGACTTCCACGTGGTCGAGGAACCCGTCGCCGCGATCTACCTCGATGGCAACCGCTCCTCGCACTTCAATCCCTTGCTCGATTCCGCGCGTATTTACTTCGTCCTTCTTCGCTTCGGCTTCATCTCCCTTCTAACGGCGGCGATCGACAATCTCGTCTTCCTGTTGACGTTCCCGGTCGTCGCGAACATCGCCGCAGCGCAAATCACCGGACGCATCGCAGCAGTCCTGTTCAACTACCTGGCCGCCCGGCGCGCAGTGTTTCTTTCGCGCGAATCGCACACCGTAACGTTACCGCGTTACCTGCTGCTCGTCGCGGCCAGCGGGATCGTATCCTATGGATTGATCGAATTCTTAGTTTCACATACGCATTTGACAGTATTTGCCGCCAAACTGTCCGCGGAGGGGACACTGTTTATCGCCAATTTCGCCATCCAGCGGGACTTCGTTTTCCGCAAGCGTAAGCAGGAGCCTGCGGCCGTTACTTCGACTCTCGACACATGACGAGTTCAATGGACCAAGGAGCGGAGGCCAGAATGATCCATCGGGCGCTGTTCCCGGATCTTCCGGTCGACGAAGCGGTCGTCGAGCGCTACGAACAAGCCCGCGCGCGATTCTTCACCGGGGACCGTTATGCTCCCATGGTCGCGTTTCTTGTCGAAAACCAGCTTGATTTGGAAGCCGTCGAATACGCGCTGCGCCTGCGAGTCCGTGGACAGAATGGATTGACGCAGCGCTTTCAAGTGATCCTGACGCTTTGCGAAGTGCGATCCGCATATGACTCGCGGTTCGTGCAACGACATCGGTTGCCGTTGTTGCTCTGCTGGTTCGGCGCGCCATGGCTCGGAGTCCGCGCCCTATGGAAATTCACGCGCGGCCTTTACTTGATACGCATACATCGCCTTCGGGAGCGATTCAGTGTTTGACGCTTGCGTCGTCGGCTCGGGCCCGGGAGGAGTCTTCGCCGCATACGGACTTCGCGGACGCAACGTCCTGATGCTGGACGCAGGATTGCAGCCTCCAACAGAAGCTCAGTCGTTCGACGCGAACTTCTATGATCTGCGCCAGTCGTCGACGAGCCTCGACCGCGAATTGCTCGGCGACACGCTCGATGGCCTGCAGCACATTTTCACTCCTTCACCGAGCCTCAAGCTGAAGTCGCCGCGAACCTCGTTTGTGATCGGAGAATCCGCTCGCTTGACGCCGGTCGTTTCCGAATCTTTTCGCGCTGCCATCAGTCTCGCTCAAGGAGGATTGGCCAACGCCTGGGGCGCCGGAGTCTACCGCTTCAACGATCGCGACCTCGCAGGATTCCCAATCAAAGCCAGGGAACTCGCGCCGTTCTACGACACGATCGCCCGTGAGATCGGCATCTCCGGTTCCGCGGACGACGATCTGCTCGGAGACTTCGGCACGGAAGCGGATCTCCAATCGCCGGTGCGCCTCTCGCCGAACGTGGCGCGCATCTTTTCGAATTACACAGCCCAGCGGCAATACTTCCAGAACGCCCGAATCCGCATGGGTCACGCGCGTCTCGCGGTACTCACTGAACCCCACAAGAACCGCACGCCTTATGGATACCGCAACCTCGAGTTCTTTGAGACGCGCGATCCGGCCGCGTACAATCCCGTATTTACGCTGCGCGAGATGATCGCCGCGAACGAAGTCACATACGAACCCGGCTGGATCGTGACGCATTACGAAGAGACCGAATCCGGCGTTCTTGTTCATGCGAACTCGCTCGATGGCGCGAGGAGTCAGATCTTTGAAGCTCGCAAGTTGCTGCTCGCCGCGGGCGCGATCAATTCGGCGCGGATCGCTCTTGCATCGCAGAACGATTATTCGACTCGCTTGCCCATCTGCGACAATCCCATCGCCGTCTTCCCACTCGTCCACTGGCGCGGCATCGGACGTCCACTCGAAACGCGCGAAGGCGCAGTGGCGCAATTGAACGTGATCGTCGAAACGGAAGAGCGAACGCTACAAGGCAGCGTCTATGGATCCGGCGGCGCGCTGCGTTCCGACTTGATCGCAAACTTCCCGCTGCCCTTGCAGTCCGGAGTCGCGTTCGCTCGCGTAGTCGCACCCGCGCTGACGCTGCTGATGCTGTTCTATCCCGAGGAACGGAGTGCTTCGAACTATCTGCAACTGCTTCCCTCCGGCGCCTTGCGTGCCGAGTATGAGTGGTCGCCCGATTCCGCACTCGAGCGTCGCGTATGCAGTCACCTGCGCTGTCTTGGCGTTATGTGCCTGCCGCAGCTGATCCAACATCCAGCACATGGCGGAGGCATCCACTACGCCGGAACGCTCCCGATGTCGAGTGAGCCTGGACCATATGAGACGCATCCCGACGGACGTCTCGCCGGTTCGAAGCACGTTTATTCGTGCGACGGCGCGGTCTTTCCAACGTTGCCTGCAAAGAACCTCACCTACACGCTGATGGCGCTTTCGCTGCGCACGGCGTCGCGTCTGCGTGAGGAGTTGAAGTGAAGATCCTCGTCACGGGAGCCTCCGGATTTATTGGCTCCGCATTGGTCGAGCATCTGCACGCGGAAGCCGTTCGATATCGCGAGCCGCGTCCGCTCGATGCGGACGTGATCATTCACTGCGCCCACGACTTCTCGTCGGGAGCGCTCACCCGCAACATCGAACTCGCACGAGCGTTACTGCCCGCACGAAGGGTGCTGTACTTCAGCTCGTGCTCGGCCGTTCCACACGCCCGCAGCGAGTACGGAAGCACGAAATATAGAGTGGAACAGCTCTTTAAAGACGCCGGACATACCATCATCCGTCCCGGCCTTGTCATCGGGCTCGGAGGATTGTTCCTGCGCTCTACGCGTCCGCTGCGATCCGCGCGGATCGTTCCGCTGGTCAACGGTGGACGCCTCGTCAT
>DASXZC010000511.1:0-8069 GCA_036502165.1 Bryobacteraceae bacterium | reverse complement strand
CGCCCGCGGCGACCTGGACGAACCAGGGCGCACTCTCGTCTCTCGACCGCACGCAGGATCTCACGATCACGTGGACCGGCGGCAATCCGGACACAGAGTTCGCATTTGTCGTGGGACTCTCAGCCGGAACGCAAGCTACATCGACCTTCTTCTGTGCTGTCGATGTGGGGGCAGGCCAATTCACCGTTCCGGCGTGGGTGCTCTCGAGCCTTCCCGCCTCGGACACGTTCACCCTCGGCGGCCAATCGGTGTCTGGAGGCGCGATCGCTTTCGGTACGGCTTCATTCACGAATACCGGCCGCTTTACCGCACCGGGATTCGACTTCGCGGTATTCACCTACGAGCAGGCTGTAATCACTCTGGTGCCATTTCAGTAGGGTTTAACGATTGGGCGATCCCGCAATCCTATCGGTTGCGCGATCGCCCATTCGCGTTCAGTTCTTGTGCCCGGATTCCTTCTTCAATCGCTCGATGACTTCGGGGTCGATCCACCTGTTTGAGGTTCGCGCCAGACGGATCACCTCGTGAGCCTTGTCGTATTCCTTTTGCTCGGTGTAGATCATAATCAGCGGAAAATACGGATCGCATGAGCAGCCATCGTCGGCCCTGGTGCCGATCTCGACCGACTTCTGGTAAGCCACAGCCGCGGCGCTGTCGTTCTTTTCCTTCTGATGCTTCATTCCCCAGGTGCAATAAGCGTCACTCAGCCTGACTTTTCCTAAGGAATTGAGAGCCCTCTCTTTCGTGTAAGCATCGATCGCCTCCTCAAACTGGTCATTTTGCTCATAGGCGAGCCCCAGCATGTCGAACGCATGGTAATTCTGCGGATCCTTCTCCGTAGACTTCTCGAAATCCGCCGCGGCCGGGTCGAACCAGGGCTTGGGATTTTTATGATCTTGTAAGTCCAAGGTGGCCCGATCGTAATAAGCTTGCCCCCGGTTTAAGTACACCTCGGCACTCGCCGGATTCAATGCGATCGCCTGCTCGTGATCCTTGAGAGCGAGGTCGAACAACCGTCCATATTCATCCGCGGGTATCAGCTTCATTGCCCGGCTGTAGCGAGCTTTTTCGGAATAGGCGCTACCGCGTTTTGTATATCCTTTTGCGCGTTGTACATCATCGCGCGCGGTTTCGATTACGCGGGTTGAATCCTTGATATCGCGTTCGTAGCTGCTAAGGTAATCAACGCATCCACTCAGGATGAGCACGAGAGAGGCGCCCAGCAGCGCGCCCGTCAATTTTACAGTCATTAAGGTCCCCGATCAGTCATGCATGTACCCGTGCACCATAAGAATCGGCAGGGACAAGAAGTCCCATTAGGGCTATCGAGAATGAGTGGGAAGGGAGGGAATTGGTGCGCCCGGAGGGACTCGAACCCCCGGCCTACTGGTTCGAAGCCAGTCGCTCTATCCGGCTGAGCTACAGGCGCACATCGCTCCCAGTATCTCACGTTCGCTTGCGCTCAGCCAGCCGTTCGCGTTACCCTCGACTTTCGGGTCGATTTGATCGAAAAGTCCCAAATGAAGGCCGCCCAGCGCGCATCATCATCCAAACGATTTTCCCTGCTTCTCATCAAGCCGTCCCACTATGACGACGACGGCTACGTGATCCAGTGGCTGCGCTCCGCGATCCCTTCGAATACCCTGGCCGTCATGAACGGTTTGGCGCTCGACTGCAAAGAGCGGCACGTGCTCGGTGAGGACGTCGAGATCGACATCACCGCGGTCGACGAAACCAACACGCGCATCAAGCCTGCCCAAATCGCTCGCCAATTGCGGAACAACGGTGGACGTGGACTGGTCGCGCTCGTGAGCGTTCAATCCAATCAGTTCCCCCGCGCCATGGACATCGCGCGCCAACTGCGCGCCGAGAACGTCCCGGTCTGCATCGGCGGATTTCACGTCTCGGGCGTCCTCGCGATGCTGCCCGGCCTGACGCCGGAGCTCAAGGAAGCTCAGGATCTCGGCATCTCGCTCTTCGCCGGCGAAGCAGAGAACCGCTTCGAGAGCCTGCTCAACGATGCCTGGAACGGCACGCTGCAGCCCGTTTATAACTACATGAACGATCTGCCTGCGCTCGAAGGTGCGACGCTTCCCATCCTTCCCGCGCAACAGATCAAGCGCACCGGCGGCATGGTCACCAGCTTCGATGCCGGCCGCGGATGCCCGTTCCTGTGCTCCTTTTGCACGATCATCAATGTGCAAGGCCGCAAGTCGCGCCGGCGCACTCCTGATGATGTCGAGGCCATCATCCGCGCGAATATCGCCCAGGGCGTCAACCGCTTCTTCATCGCCGACGACAACTTCGCCCGCAATACGGATTGGGAACATATCTTCGACCGCCTGATCGACTTGCGCGAGAACGCGAAGCTCGACGTCAAGTTCGTGATTCAGGTCGACACCATGTGCCACCGGCTGCCGCGCTTCATCGAAAAGGCCAAGAAAGCCGGCGTCGTGCGCGTCTTCATCGGACTCGAGACCATCAATCCCGACAGCCTCATGGGCGCGAAGAAGAAGCAGAATCGCATCACCGAATACCGCAAGATGATGCTCGCCTGGAAACATGCGGGAGTCCACACGTTTGCCGGCTACATCGTCGGATTTCCCGAGGACACTCCCGAATCGATCCAGCGCGACATCGGGATCATCCAGCGCGAACTTCCGATCGACCTCGTGCAGTTCACCGTTCTCACTCCGCTGCCCGGTTCAGAGGATCATCAGAAGCTCTTCAACGCGGGCGTCGCCATGGACGAGGATCTCAATCGCTACGACGTCGAACATGTCACCACCGGCCATGCGCAAATGTCGCGCGATGAGTGGGAAAAGGCATATAAAGCCGCCTGGGCCGCCTACTATACGCCCGAGCACATGGAAACCATCATGCGCCGCGAAGCCGCCGTGGGCGGGAGTCCTGGAAAGCTACTGACGCTGCTGATGTGGTCCTACGCGTCGGTCATGCTCGAGGGGATGCATCCGTATCAAGGCGGATATCTGCGGCGCAAGTATCGCAAAGACCGCCGGCCTGAGCTGCCCGTCGAGAGTGCCTGGGCATTCTATCCGCGCTACGCGTGGAACCTCATCGAGAAGCACGTCAAGCTCGCAAAGGCAGTGCTGCACTATCGCCGCATCGCAATCGATTTGAAGCGCGACCCGAACGCTCGCAACTACACGGATCTCGCACTGACTCCCGTCGCCGATGACGAATTCGACTCGCTCGAACTGTTTAACGCGACGGCCGCTGCCAAGTCGGCCGTCACGAAGGTTCGCAAGCCGGTGGCCGTCGGCGTGAAGGCCGCGGCGGCGGCCGCTGCCGCCAAAGAGGACGTCCCTTTCAAGATCGTCCAGTAAGCGTCATTCCTCGACGTTGAACTTCACCGCCCGGCGCGTTTCGCCGCTGACCTTGTCGCCTGCGATCAGTTCGCAAACATACGGACCCGCGGCGAGCCCGCTGATCGGAACCTTCAACGCCACCGGAACGACCGGATTGCCTTGATGCAGTTGCGCCTCGCACTCCGCCGGAGTCGCGCAAGTCCGCATGACGCCCGAATCAGCCTTCACTTCGCCGGTCTTGCCATCGAGCAAACGCATGCGGATGAAGTCGGCGACTTCCTTCCCCGGTTCGGCGGCCGTGAGCGCCGGATCATAAACCTCGGCGTACAGCGCGACGGTTTCCGTTTTCTTGAATGACGTCTGTGCGGAGGGGAAGATCTGCAGACCCTTGACGATCAGCGGCGTGCGATCCTCTTCCATCACAGTATCGAGACCGGCGTCGTTTTGCGACACTC
Organism: Bryobacteraceae bacterium; assembly: GCA_036502165.1. Lineage (GTDB taxonomy): Bacteria > Acidobacteriota > Terriglobia > Bryobacterales > Bryobacteraceae > F-183. Next base: position 4,285 of record DASXZC010000511.1, on the reverse strand, counting down.
GGCGCATTTTGGTCGCGAGCGCCAGCGAACTTAAGCTCAACTTCTTCCCGTCATAAGGATCGATCGAAATCGGTAGTTCGAGCTTCGCATAACTGTTCGCGCCCGAGCTTACGACCAGCTTGAGCGTGTACTTTCCCGGCACGCCGTCGACATCCTTTTCATAATGGATGGTCGGATTCTCCTGCCACGCCTCCATCGCCTTCTTGTCTTCGAAGTCGAATTTGAGCGTGTCGCTGAACCGCGCGGCAACTCCTCCATCCGGACGGTAGACGAGCCCGAGGATGTTCACCTGTCCGTGATATTTGCCCTTGTGCTTCTCGAATTTCACAACCGGAGTCGGTACGTCCATGGTCACGTTCATGCGTGAACTGTTCGCGGCCGTATAGAAGAACGGAGCCTGCATCGACGCGGTCACGGTTCCCGTGCCCGGAGTCGCAATCAGCTTCTCGAGATCTTTCTCAACCGGATTTCCGGAGAGCAAATCCGGCGGCTTGACGTCACAATAACCCGTACGCGCGCGCACCGTCGTGCCCGATTGCGTCACCTTGACCTTCAACGCGTGGCATTTCCCCTCGGCGAAATTCTCCGGCGAGTAGCCGATCATGTAGTGTTCGTTCTGCTCTTTGCCGATCTTGTCGAGCCCGCCAAACAAGTCATTGGTGTTGACGATCACGAATCCACCGGTGCCATTGGCCAGCATGTAGAGGGGCTGCTGATTGTCGGTTGCGCCCGACAGCATCGGAGGAACGATGATCGCCCGCTGCTGCACATTCGGATTCACGGTTGGCGTTCGCGTAACCGTTCCACCTGTAGACGGACGCGTGACCGTGCCTCCGCCAGTCGTTGGCGGACGGGCCACTGTGCCGCCGCCGCCGGTCGGTGGCCGCGCGACTCCGCCACCTCCGCCAGGATTCGGATTTCCCTTGGCCTGCATGAGGAAGTTCATTCCCGGGATGCGGAATCCGCCGTAAGCGACCAACTGCCCAGCGGGATTCGGCGTGCTGTTCGATGCGACCAGGCCCCGGGCGTCGATCGGATAGACCGCTACGTTCGCCTTGTTGCAAGAGTCGATCAGGTCGGTCAACTCCGACTGCAGCTCGAAGTCGAGCCGGAAACCGCCGCTGAACAACACCAGGCTCTTGCGTCCCGGAACGCTTGCCAGATTCTTCACGAGCGCCTTCATGGCGAGGATCGTGTTACGCGTTCCATAAGCCGCCGCAGCGCGATTCAGTCCCGCAACGGCGATGCCGTTCGAGTCGGTAAATCGAGGCACGAGTTTCGAGCCGCTCACGACCTGCTTCAGGCGCTCGCCGTCATCGGTGAAATTCTGGACGATGTTCAAGCCGGTGCCGTACTCGACAACCGCCATCATGCGCTTCGGCCCGGCATTGGTCGAGACGAACTTGCCCGCCGCTTCGCGCGCGTAATGCTGATGCGCCACATCCATGGTCGAATTGTCGAAAAACAGCACCAAATAGCGCGGTTGACTATTGGTCGGCGATGCGGGATCCGCTTCAAACGAGAACGACGAGATCGTCTGCTCGTGGCCATCCTCGAAGATCTTGAAGTCCTTTTGGCCGAGTTCGCGGACGTACTCGCCCTTCTTGTTCGTGACGACGGCATCGACCAGCACGAGCCGCGTTTCGGTCTTGATGACCGCGCCGGCCGGTTCCTGCGCGGAGCCTCTCTCAACAATGAATACGGAAGCGGTCAGGATGCAGCAGCCGGCGATCGCGATCCTGTTTCGGGTGTGTGCCATGGTTCGGTTTCCTCCCTACGGTATAACTACGGATCCATTTTCGGCGGCCATCAACTGGCCCTCGCTATCGCGAACGACCAGGCGGACGACATATCCGCCAATTCTAACGTCAAAATTCGTCTTGATGGTGATCATCGAATGCGCTTTGTTCTGTAGCGTCTCGTCCTTCAATTTCATCTCGACAATTTTCGATGCGCCTTTCAGATAATTGCCGTTTTTATCGAACAGCACGGCGACGACGGTGAGGTTGTTCAGGTTGCGACCTTCTGCTTTTTTGAAACGCAATTGCGTCAGGTCGACGCGGGCCAGTACGCCGAGCTTCGCCTCATACTCGCTGCCTTTGAAGTACTGCGTGTGCAATTCGACAGGCAGATCGCGCAGGACTTCCCGTGAGAACACGGCTTCCTGAATCTCACGCCGCGCTTCCTCCGCCGGATCCGCCAAATGCTTCGGAGCATAGTATCCACGCCGCGCCTGCACCGTGAGCTGCTTCCCAGCAGGAGGCTTGATCTTGACTGATATCGAGTGGAGGCTCCCATCGAGCTTCAGATTTTGCGGCGAAAATCCAAGAATATATGTGTACTCAGGCGTCGTCGTCAATTTCTTGAAGCCTCCCGTGAGGTCGTTGCTGTTGTGGAACAGCGCTCCGCCGCTGCCATCCGAAAGTTCGGAGAGCAGCATCGTCGATTCCGTCGCATCCAGCCGGTCGTACATCGTCTTGATTGCCGTGGTGGCCGGGCTGTAACTGGTGTCCGTGATGTCGGGCAGCACTCCGACCAGATGCAAACCGCGCGCATCGAGCGAATTGATCGAAACCCGGCTATGGATCGCGAGGTCGATAATTTCGCTGATGCTCGTATGCTGATCGGTAATGACGAAGAATCCGGGAGAGACAAAGACCAGATTCCGCTGCCCAGGCATGCCGGCGAGCATGTGGATGACGTTACGCAAATTGACAATGGCGAGGCGCGTATCGGCGTCGCCGAGCGGAAGGGCCTGCTGGGCGCCGCTCTGCGCCATCGATCTGGCGATTCCCGCCGACGCCGGATCAGTGGGGTCGAGGTTCATGCAGGCCATGGCGTCGGACTGCGCCGCGGCAAGCGCTTGCGCATTGTTCCAGTTCACAATCTGGTCGGCCATGTAATAGGACATCGGTGGGCAGCTATGGCGATTGTCGGCTACCAGGCTCGCCGGTTTGATACCGCGCATGGCAGCAACGATCTTCTCGCGATCGTCGGTGAGCTCGACCGAATTGCGGCCGGACGTCGTAAAGACGGCGATGCGTTCAGTCGGAAGAAGTCCTTCGGCGATGTGCTTCTCGGCGGCGATGCGCACCTGCAGCAAATCGCTCATGGTCAAATGCAGATCGTCGAAGAGGAACACCGTGAAGCGCTCCGCAACCACCATCGGCGAGCCTGCCGGCTTTTGACCGGGCTCCTCTTGAGCCGGAGCATCCGGCTCGAATTCCACGTTCCGGCTGCCCGCCTTCTCGATCGAAAACTTGACGATGACTTGCGGCTTGCCCCTGTCGAGGAGGTCAAAATCCTCTTTCTTGAGCGTTCCGATCGGATCGCCGTTTTTATCCCGAACCACCACGGGAACCAATACCAGATTGACCTTCGACCGGAAGTTCGGCGGAGCTTCCATCTCGCGCGTCGCCATTTCGGGAGCCTGCGCCATGAGGCAACCGGCGGCCGCGAACATCGCCATAACTGCGGTGGCGCCGCGAAAACGAAAACAGCAGTTTTGAGCGCGATTTGTCATAGGCGAGGTGGCAGACCTGAGTGTAACCTTTTCTGCTACTCGACAATGAAGCGGACGACTCGCCGGACTTGGCCACCCACGGTATCGCCTCCGCCGAGTTCGCACGTATATTCGCCCGCGTCGAGCTTCGCCACCGGAATCATCAGCGCAACCGGAATAACCGGCTGGCCGGCCTGAATCTGATTCTGCCGCATCACTCCGGAATCGAGCTTCACTTTGCCCGTCTTCGCGTCTGTCAGCCGCATACGAACGGCGACCACGAGATCCTTCGGCAGCTCGGGCGCCTTCAAAGCAGGTTCGTAAAATTCGGCGTAGACGGCCACTCGATCCGTCTTCTTGAAAGTCGTTCGCGCGGAGGGCAGGAACTGCATTCCGTTCGCGACCAGCGGCGTCGCGTCCTCGCTCTCGACCGTATCGCCCCCAGCTCTCTGATCGACCTTCCGAACGTTGGTCGAAAGCGTGATCGCGCTCAATCCCATTTTCTGGCCGTTATAGGTGTCGATCTCGAGCGGCAGTTCCATCTTGGCGACGTGCCCGTCGGTCGAGCTCGCCGCGACTTTGAGTGTATAGACTCCCGGCAACCCTTCGACGTCCTTTTCGTAGTAGAACGTCGGCTGCTGCTGCCACGCCTCCAAGGCTTTCTTGTTCTCGAAGTCGAACTCGACAGTATCGCTGAACCGCGCGGCGACTCCGTTGTCCTTCGTGTAGAAGACGCCCAAAAGATTCACCTGCCCGTGATATTTGCCGCCCTTCCTCTTTTCG
>DASXZC010000510.1:0-4871 GCA_036502165.1 Bryobacteraceae bacterium | reverse complement strand
CGGAAACGATGCTGAACGATGTTCCACCGCGGGCAGCAGGAGCTTGGAAGGCGAGCAGCAACAGCACCGGAGCGATCATGGCTTCGCAGGCTCCTCAGGCGGCCGCTTCTGCCGAGCCTGTTGCGCTGCGTTCAGCTTTTTGACGATGTCGCGTTCGCGGTCGCCGTCCTCTTTGCGCTTCTCGCGGTAATAAGCGGTCGCGAGCGACACGTGCGCCTCGGTGAATTCGGGGGCTTCCTTGACGAGCGACTCAAGACCTTTGCGCGCTTCGTCGATCTTGCCTTCCGTCATGTCGATGGTCGCGATTTGATAGCGTGCCGCGAAATCGCCAACGCGGATACTCAAAGCGTGGTCGATCAGCTTGCGAGCCTCGACAAGCTTGTCTTCCTGCCGCAGGAGTCCGCCGAGTTGCAGGTTCGCATCGAAGTCGTTCGGATCGTTCGCCAGTTCCTTGCGAAACTCCTCGGCCGCGCCGACTGTGTCGGCACTCCGCAGCAGCGCCTGAGCGAGGTAGGAATGCGCGCCCGGCAGCTTTGGATTCATTTGGACTGCCTTTTCGAGATCGACGCGCGCGGCGGAAATTTCGTTCGCCATCAGCTTCGCTGTTCCAAGCAGCAGATGGGCTTCGGCGGTATCGCCCTTGCTGAGGATCCGGTCGAGCCAGAGCTGTCCACGCGCGGCCTGATTGTCGCGCACCAGCGCAGTTCCCATCAGATAGACGATGCCCAAATTGTCCGTTTCGACGGTCACCATCGGATCGAGCAGCTCGACCACCTTGGCATTCTTTCCGGCGGCGAGGTAACAGGAGCCAAGCAGTTCGGCGGCCTGCATGTTGGATGGTTCCGCTTCGTGGACCTTTTCGAGATGGACGATCGCCTGAGCGATGTCGCCCGATTTGTAATAGGCGAGCGCCAGATTCAGACGCACCGGAGTGTTCTTCGGATTGACATCGAGTGCGAGCGAATACTCGCGGATGGCTTCCTCATAACGTCCCTCGTGAGACAAGGCGGCGCCGAGATTCGAGCGGACGTTGGCAGCTTCGGGATGGATCTTAAGGAACCGTCGATAGCCATCGATCGCCGCCGTATAGTTCCCGGCCTGATGGGCCTCGACGGCCTGCCGCAAATCGGTGTTTGCGCCCGCATCCGGCCGAGGCTGGGCCCTGGCTGTGCTGACAACGCACAGGCACACAAAAAGGAAGCGAAGCATCATTTCCCGCGTCTTCATCTTACCCCAGCACATACGAAAAAAGGACGGCCCGAAGGCCGTCCTTTCTTCATTCATTGGTGAAACACCGGTTCGTCGCGTCAGCTCTAGAAGTAGAACTTCAGAGCCAATTGGATCGAACGGTGGCCGGTCGTCCAGAGAGCCTGGCCGAACGTGGGATTCGAGAGTGCGCCCGCCGCGTTGAACGACAGGTTCGAGTAGTTGTTATCGGCGGCGATGAAGCTCCGCAACGGGTGGTTGAGGAAGTTATAGCCCGATGCGCGGAACTGCAACTTCTTCGACTCGCCGAAGTGGAAATCTTTGAACACCGACAAATCGTTGCTCAGGAAGGCCGGGCCGTGGATGTAGGGGAAGATGAAGTCCCCGTTGTGTCCGGGCGTCGGCAGTGCAAAGCAGCTCGGGTTGATGAACTGGTTACCCGTCAAGCCGTGGGCCGGGTTGCAGGTCAGCACCGGTTGAATGGCGATGTCCGGCGAACCGTTGATGGCCGACGAAGTGAGGCCTTGCGGAGTGGTCAGGACCGTCCCGTCAGGCAGCTTCGTTCCGGCCGGCAGCGTGCCGGATAGTCCGAAGTTGGCGCTGTAGGCAGCCTGGAGATTGACGCCGCTCTGGAAGATCGTGATACCAGAGAGCTGCCAGCCGTTTACGATGCCCTTCACCACCTTCGCCCCGCCCTGCATGGACGGCAACGCATAGATGTAGGCGAGGTTGAAGACTTGCGAACGGTCGTTCGGAAGAACGCCGTAGTTGTTCGCGAGATTGGTCGGATCGCCAGTAGCCGCTCCGCCTTCCCCACGAACTCCCAGGGACTTGCTGAAGGTGTAGTTTGCCAGCCAGTTCAGTTTACCCGATTGCTTGTTCCAGCTTGCCTGCAAGCTGTTGTAGTTCGAGTACATCTGGTGGTTGATTTCCTTCAACGTGCCGTAGCTCTGATAAGGACGGTACGGCGTCGCGTTGGGATTAAGGTTGTCGCCCGCGAAGATCCCTGGAGTCTTATATAAGGTTCCGTACGGGATGTCGTTCAGTTGGCCGAAGTTGTTGTTCCAGTTGCTGAGGTACTTGCTATCGCTGCCCACATAGGAAACTTCGATCGCCGACTTCCATGGCGCCCGTTGCGAGATCGTGAAGCTGTAGTTCTGTACCATCGGCTGCTGGTTGTCCTTCGGATCGAGGACGGTGATGCTGCCCGGAACCACGAAACTGGCCTGTTGGGCGGCGATCTGCGGAATGGTCAACGCCGTCGGCGAGCTGTACGTGTAGGCGCCCTGCGTGATGCTCAACGCACCGGCCTGAACGTTCTGCTCGTCGTGGAAGCGATACATGCCATATCCGCCGCGCATGACGGTCTTGCCTGTGCCGAAGATGTCCCAGGCCATACCGAAGCGGGGTTCATAGTAGAGTGCGCGAGACGGCGTGCCCGAGAGCGGAACCGCCGAGTCGATCTTGTTCCATTCGATACCGGTCAACGCGGTCGGAACCGCTGCGGCATTGTATTTCGACGGGTCGAAAATGGCGAGGCCGGTGTTGTTCGAGTCATTCCACGGACCGAGGTGGCTGAAGCGCATGCCGTAATCGAGAGTCAGGCGCTTCGAGACTTTCCACGAATCCGTTGCATAGCCGTCAAACGTGTTGTAAGCCATGATGATCAGAACGTCCTTGTTCGATTCGATGTACTGCTGAGCGTTGCCCAACAGCAAATCGGCGTAGGCGTTTCCGACCGAGTTGCCGCCCCAGGTCGCGAAGATCATTTCGCCGTTCACACTATTGTTGGTCGGCTGATTGTTCGCCGTCCGCTCATAGTAGAAACCGGCCTTCAACGTGTGCGTGCCCCAGACTTTCGTCATGTTGTCCGCAAGCGTCGGCAAGGTCTTCTTCGCGTAGAGCGCGCCGGTCAACTGGAATCCGCTGGGCTGAATCAAGCTCGCGAAACCAGCGCCCCAAGCCGTAAACGAGGGGATTTCCTTCGTGTTGCTTCCAAAGATGTTCTTGTAAGCAGCGCCGAGCGCGGCGGGATCGACCTTCGAGGGACTCTCAAAGGAGTTCGGCAGATTCAAGTTCGTATAGGTGAAGATCAACTCGTTGGTCAACGTCGGTGTGAACACCTTCGTCAAGTTGGCCGAGATCGAGTCGGACTGGTTGGCGGCGATGAGGCGCGACGGATACGGAACCGTCGGGCTCGGCCTCCACCACAGCGTGTCGAGGAAGTACGCAGTGTCGCGCTGGCGGTTGTAGCTGACGAACAACTTGGTGTTGTCGTTGATGCTCCAATCGATGCGGGGACGAAGCTGATAAGCGTTCTGCGGTTTCGTCGAGACGTTGACGTAGTTGTAACCCTGGGCGACCGCCGGGTTGGCGTTCGGCAGAGGGAGCAGGTTCGTCATCGCCTGGCCCCAGGTTCCGGCGAACTGGCTGGCCGGGATGATCCCACCAGGGAACTGCGCGCCAACGTTGGACGTCGACTCGTAGCCGGCGTTACCGAGCGTCGCGAGTTCAGCCGGGCTGTAGTTTCCGTTCCGCATGTTGGCGGTCGGGACAGTGGCCTGGTAGATACCGTTGTCGACAGTCTGTCCGTAATATTCGTAGGCGAAGAAGAAGAACAGCTTGTCGTGATTCTTGTTGAAGTTCGTGTGCGGAATGATCACCGGACCGCCGATGTTGCCACCGGGATACAGGTACTTGGTCGCAGGCTTCGGCGCCAACGGATTGCCGGTAGCGTCGCGCCCCTGCGCATTGTTCAATGCGTCATTGGCGTTGAAGATGCTGTCGCGGCCATAGAAGTAAGCCTGTCCGTGGAATTTCTGTCCACCGGACTTGCCGACCGCCGCGATCACCACCGGGCCCTTTTGCGCGTCCGCGCCGAAGTTCGAGGTGGTCACCTTCAGTTCCTGCGTCATGTCGACGTTCGTGTCGACCGCCTGGCCGCAGTTGCAACCAGGATCAATAATGTGTGCGCCGTCGGACGTGATGTCCATCGCGCCAGTTCGTCCGCCGTTCGCCGAGAAGCTGCCCACCGGACCGGAGCCGGTACCGTGGACTTCACCGTTGAACGACGCCGAGTTGGTGGCGCCGGCCGTCATTGCCATACCCGGCAGGATCTTTACGAACTCAGCCGCGTTCGATCCCACGATCGAGACGTTCTGGAGTTCCTGCTGGGAAATTACGGCCGCCTTCTCGCCCGAATCGACCGGGGAGAGTTCAGCAACCGTTCCTTCTACTACGACCGTGTCGCCAGTCGAACCGACCGTCAGACTAATGTCGGCCAGCGTACGTTTGTCACCCGCGTTGAAGACGAGTCCACGCTGTTCCCACTTCTGAAACCCTTTCGATTCGATTGCAACAGTGTATTTGCCTGGCTGCACAGCCGTGATCGAAAAGAAACCTTCGCCGTTCGTGAGCGTTTTTCGAACGTCGCCGCTAGCCTCATTCTTCATCGTAACGTTTGCGTTCGGAACGACGGCGCCGGAAGCGTCACTGACGATACCAGTTAAGGTGCCCGTGACGTTCTGAGCGAACGCCGGAGTGAAACACCAAAGAAACGTGAGGAGAACGGCCAATAGGGCTCTCGAGCGGACGGTGGAAAACCCGTTTCCGCTAGCGAGGGCTACAAGGCCGCTTCGCAAACTTGACATTTCGCTTACCCCCTA
>DASXZC010000509.1:0-6866 GCA_036502165.1 Bryobacteraceae bacterium | reverse complement strand
TAGCCCAGGTCATCACAGAGAATGATGACGAAGTTGGGACGCGCGGCCGCTGACTGAGCGTTGGCGGCTGCGCCCGCCAACAATGCCCCGCCAGCTGCCGCCCTAAGAAAATCGCGCCTGGCCAGACGCGGCAGCGTTCGGTCCATCTAAGAGTCCTCGTTCTGTCGGTCACCTACCGCAACAGCAGCGGATTTACGGCGCCGTATATAAATCGTACATCCGAAACGTCCGGTACTCGAGACCGGCGAAACGGATCGCGTAGACCACGGTTCCGTCTGGCGTCACCTCGACGGATTGGGCACTGATGTTGAATGCCGAATCCAGGATGTAGCCGGAGTCGAAGTGGAAATCTCCGTTCGGCAATCCCTGCGCGGATCCGACTGCCAACGAGTAACTGCCGACGTCGGCATTGGTCGTCAGCGTTGCGACCAGATTCTGTTCATCGATCGAATACACCTGTCCGCGGCTATCGGCGTTGGGATCGCTGATGATCCGCGTGTCGCCGTCATCGAAGAGCGTGAGAGTCGTATTGTCGGCGAGGAAGTTGGCATCGTGCTGATGCGAGAACCAGGGGCTCGGATCAGAGGAGACGATCTGGAAATCGCCGCCGTTGCCGAGTCGCCAGAGCACAGCGCCTGTTCCCATGCCGTCCTCATAGTCGATCTTGTAGACCATGTCCTGATGACGCGATGAGTAGAGAATGTTTCCATCCGGAGTCAACTGCAGCGCGTTGCCGTGCAGCCAGTCGTTGGCGAGCGGCGCGAGGTACCACGAGGGACAGCCGGGATTTGGAAGTGAGCAGGTTTCATTCAGAATCGCCTCGCGCGTGGTGTCGAGATGATCGAATGAATCCCAGGCCCAGGTCACCTGCAGATTGCTGTTCAGCACCAGGATCGTGTCTCCGATGACATCGACGGCGCCGGGCCCTTGGACGTCGGTCAGCACGCGTTCCGAGCTCGCCAGAACGAGGTAGCTGCCATCGGAGAGCTTGCGCACTTCGTGATGGAAGCCGTCGATTGGATGGAGCCCCATCTCGGCCAGTTGTACGTTGACCTGCGCGGCATTGGTCTGTGCGATCGTCGTGCCGGCGAGATCGAATTCGCGGAAGAACTGATACGAGGGATCCTTGGTTTGATCCTGACCGATGGCGAGGAACGTTCCGCCGGTGAGCGGGCGCGTCACGAACGAGACATCCGACGGAGCGTACCAGAGGACGTTGCCGGAAAGATCGGTGGCGACGGTATTCCCTCCTATGATGGATTGCAGCAGGACCGGATTGACCGCGTCGTCGGAGGCCGGCGTGAGGATCGTCGCCTCGGGAGGATCAAAGGGGATCCCCGACGTGGAGTAACTAACCTGCGTGGGACCGGTGATGATCGTTGTGCCGGAGTCGGTCACGGCCGAGGCGAAGTATTGCGTGTTCGTCCGCATTCCCGCCAAATAGAAGTTCATTGAATAATTGCCGCTGCAACGATGCCATGGAGTGTACTGCGGACGCCCGCCCTTCGCTTGAAAGGTCACGCGCATGCGGCTGCCCGAGGCGCAGGACGGCGCGCTGAAAATGTACACGAGTGGATTGTCGGCCCGCGATACGGATGGGGCACCGTTTGCAACCAGACTGCTGAATTCGAATACTGCCGCGGTGGTGACGACTTCAGAGGTCGAGTTGTTACGAACAGAAACTTCCATCTCGTAATAGCCCTCGTGTTGGATGGTCGTCCAATTCAGGGTCGCGCTGGGGCCGTAGTCCACGATGGTTTTGAACGCCTGGTTGAGGGGCCGCACGCGGAATGCGTAGACGAGAGTTCCGGGCAGCGGGGAGTCGACGGCGGCGGTCCACGTGACGGTCGTGCCGAGCGGGGCGGGCGAGTCGATCGAGGGCGTCAAAGAGACCGACATCGCCGACAGATTAACGCCGCCGATCGCGGCCAAGAGAAGAATTCCAAAACGTACAGGCTTCTGACTCGAATGTTCCTCGGACCATAGTAAATTCATCCACTGGCTCCTTCTAATGATTTGGGGACAGCCGGTCGTTATGCCGGCTGACTTTAGCTGAAGCACCACGCCGGCCATCAAGTTGTACGTTGTGAACAATTCTTCACGAATCGGCGCGCGATATACTACACGCACGGGCGCTTGGGAGGCACGGGATCTGCTTTGAAACAATCGATATTCATCGTTGGCGCGATCCTCTCGACGGGGGCATTTGTCTGCTTTGGTCAGTCGTCCAATTGCGACCTGAGCGGATACAAATCGCAGCCGGGACTGACGGCTTCCGCGCGTGCCGCCGGCGCAGTTGAACTCGTTTGGGATGGCGAGAACGGACAGCAGCTTCGAGCCTTGATCGCCGTGCGCGAGGGTTCGCCGGTCATACGCGAACTGGCGGCGCGCAGGAATGCCGGCTCGCAGTGGATCGTGTTGGGTCGCGACTTGGTTCCTGAATACGACGTCGTCAGCGGACGCCGCCGGTTGTCGGAACAGCAGATGGCCCCGCTGAGGAAGCTCAATATCAAGCTCACGCCGGATGTCGTTGAGCGCGAGCAGTGGAGCGCGTTCTGGGATGCTCCGCTGAACGTTCCGGGCAATCCGGGCGGCAGCATCGATATGCCGCGCAAGGCCGAGGAGATTCGGCGAGGGAAGGCCGAGTATCATGCGTCCGCATGCGAAGTCCGCACCGAGGATGCACGGATCGAGCTTACGTTCCCGAAGAGCGTGGCGCTGGGTATTTTCGCGGGAGGGCTCCGCTACACGGTGTATCGCGGCAGCAATTTGTTGCGCCAGGAAGTGATTGCGTCGACGAACGAACCATCGGTCGCTTACAAATACAACGGCGGATTGAAGGGGTTCGCGGTGGACCCGAAGACGCGTCTTTTGTGGCGCGATGTCGCGCAGCAGTGGCAGCAAATTCATCTGGGCGGCCCGGTCAATCAGGATGATGTCGCGCTGGTGGCGCGCAATCGCCTGGCGATCCTTGAGACGGGCGGCGGCTCGATCGCTGTCTTTCCACCTCCGCACAAATTCTTCTTCTCGCGTGAGATTGAAACCAATCTGGGTTACGTTTATTACCGCAAGGACGCGTCTGGTTCCGTTGCTTTGGGCGCTCGCATGGCTGAGCATGAGCAGCCGTATCGTCCGTATGGACTTTCGGACGCGGAGTGGGACAAGCGCGCGCATGAGGCGCGGCATCAGATCGACAACTTCGCACTCTACAATGCGCCGCCGGGGACGGAGCAGCACATGCCCGTCTATTTTTATCTGAGCGCCGTGCCTGATGGCCGCGCGACGGATGCGGCGGTGCTGGCTTATACGCATGACGACATGTACAAGCCGATGCCGGGATATCAGGTGCTGGTGAGCCATTTCCATTTCCACTTCAATGAGCAGTTGACGGATCTGGGGACGCTCGACACGCAGCCGTCGTGGGCGTCGGTATTTCGAGGGCTGGGAGTCAACATTGCGATCCTCGCGGATTTCCATTCCGACTCGCACCCGACGGATCCGGGGCCGGTGCGGTTCAAGGAGCAGCAGGTCTACTTCGAAGGCTGCCGGCGCGTGTCGGATGATGGGTTCCTTCTGATTCCTGGGGAAGAGCCGGACGCGACGCTGGGCGGACATTATATGTTCGTGTTCCCGCATCCGCTCTACTGGTCGCATGCGCCGGGGGCCGGGCAGACTTATGAGGAACGCGATCCGCGGTACGGCACCGTGTATCACACGTCGTCGCCTGGCGAGGAATTGCGGCTGTTGACTGAGCAGAACGGTCTCATGTGGCAGACTCATCCGCGTACGAAGGGATCGGCTGGATATCCGGATGCGATCAAGGATTGGGATCATTTCAAAAGCGCGCTGTTTCTGGGTGGATCGTATCAATCGCTGCCGGTCGATCAATCGGAGAAGCGGTTGTGCGAAGGCCGGTGTTTGGGGCTGCTCGATGATATGAACAACTGGCCGCAGAGCGCGAGTGCTCCGAAATATTTGATTGCCGAGGGCGATACGTACATGAAGTATCCGGATGATGAGACGTATCCGGAACTCGAGGTCAACTATGTGAAGCTCGACCGCGTGCCGAAGTTCGACGAGCCGTGGACGCCGCTGCTCGATCGTCTGCGGGCGGGCAATTATTTCATTACGAGTGGTGAAATCCTGCTTCATAAATGGTCCCTCGATGGCGGTGCGGCTTCGAAGCAGCGGACGTTCACGGCGGAGGTCGAATGGACGTTCCCGCTCGAGTTTGCTGAGCTCGTGTGGGGCGACGGCACGCGGACCGGACACGAGATTGTGAAAGCGACAGGAACGGCGCCGTTCGGGAGGCAGACGTTCCGAATTCCTTTTGATCCGGCAGGAAAGAAGTGGGTGCGGTTCGCGGTTTGGGACTCGGCGGGCAATGGAGCGTTCGTGCAGCCGGTGCAGTTGCGGTGACGTTCACCGCGTATAAGAACGTCCTCAAAGGGAACGCGAATTTCCGCAGGCTTTGGATTGCGCAATGCATCAGCGAATTGGGTGACTGGTTTTATTCGGTCGCCATATTCAGCTTCCTGATCGAGACGACGGGATCGGCGCGCATCCTGTCTTTCGCATTCGTGTTGCAGGTGCTGCCGATGACGCTGGCGGCTCCGTTCGCCGGGGTGGTGAACGATCATATGAGCCGCCGCAGCGTGATGATGTTCGCGGATTGGATGCGTTCGGGCATCGTGGCGCTGATGCTGGTCGCGTACCTGATCCGATCGATTCCGATGTTGTATGTGTTGCTGTGCCTCGAGACGGTGATGTGGGCACTGTTTGAGCCGGCGCGATCGGCGGTGGTTCCGAATATCACGTCGGGCGATGAGACGGCTGTGGCCAATGCGTTTTCGAGCGCGACGTGGGCGGTGAACTTCGCGATCGGCGCGGCGGTGGGAGGATTTTTTACCGCATATTTAGGGCGGCCGGCGGTGTTCCTGTTCAATTCGCTGTCGTTCATTGCGTCGGCGTTGCTGATCAGGAGGATGAAATTCGATGAGCCGCATACAGGCGGGAAGGATCCGCTGCGGGCGGCCGATCTGGTCAACTTCCGTCCATTGCTCGAAGGGCTGCGGTATGTGCGATCGAACTCGCAGAGAACGGTGACGCTCTTCGTCAAAACCGGGCTGAGCCTGATGGGGACGAATTGGGTGATTCTGCCGTTGATGGGGGAGCGGCTGTTTCCCGTGCATCTTGCGGGCATGCGCGCGGCGGAGGCGGGGACGCTCGGGATGAGTTTGCTGCTGGGGGCGCGCGGCGCGGGGGCGATGATCGGATCCTTCGGCGGATCGTGGCTGACGGGGACATCGATCGCGCGGCTGCGATACCTGATTTTGAGCGGGTTCCTGCTCGCGGCGGCCGGATACATAGGGTTGAGTGTGGCTCCGGGGATCGGTGTCGCGGCGTTGTGTCTAGTTGTCGCGCACACGGGTGGCGCGGCGACGTGGGTGGGATCGACGGGGATCATGCAACAGTTGACGGAGGACAAATTCCGGGGACGCGTGTTCTCGGCGGAGTTCGCGTTTTCGATGCTGGTGCTGTCGATCGTCAGCTTTGGCGCGGGCGTGTTGAACGACGCGGGAGTGCCGGTGCGGATGTTGGCGTTGGTGACGGGGGTAGCGATGTTGGCTCCTTTCGTGTTGTGGATTGTGGCGCAGCGGAGTTGGCGGGGGCGGGGGTGATTGGCGGCTGGGCTATGGGAGCGAGGGCTTGGTTTCTTCGTTCGATCTGCGTGGGCTGGCGGCCGATTCTTCGGGATTGGTGGTGGTGCTTGGGTTCGGGAGGACGATGAGGTTGGGTTGGCGGTGTTGATCGTCCTGTGGATTCAATGGCTTCGGTTTTTCTTGGGTTCGAACGGTAGATTCTTTTTTTTCTTCTTTTTCTTCAGTGATGGCGGCGGGCGGGTTCGCGGGCTTGCGGTTCTTTTGAATGTCCTCGATCGCTTGCAGGGCGCGGTGATAGGCGCGTTCGGAGGTCGTCTTATAACGGCGGAGGAGTTCGAGGGCGTTGTCGCCGGCGGATTTCTTGAAGGCCAGGGCGAGGCGGCCGTATTGATCCATATGTTCGTATCCGCCTTCGATTTCTTCGTTGACTCCGGTGATTTCGAGTTCGAAGAGGGCGACTTCGATGGAGTTGTTGCGCATGACTTGCCACATTGAGGAGGCGAGGAGTCCGACGAGATCCTCTTCGGTTTTGTCGATGGGGGTGTAGCGGGCGAGGTATGCGTCTAGATGGCGGTCGTAGGCGTTCGCGTCCTCACTGACGAGGGTGATGGCGTTCGAGCGGAAGCCCTGGGTCATGCGGTTCCAGCAGGAGACGATCTTGCCTTCGGGGGTGATGGGGCCGTTGGATTTGGCTCCGTTGGCGCGGGATGCGGCGATTTGGGCTTCTGTGCGGGGTTTCTTGTTCCTGCCTGTGCCCGGGTTCGTTTGCGTGTTTGTTGTTATTGTCGACATTGTGTAGACATGCTCCTTCGGGTCTAGTGTCGGGGGCGTGGGCAATAAACGGGCGGGTGGATTTGGGTTAAATGGCTGAATGGAATGGGGAAAATATTTACGACTGGGCGGGTACCAGTGAATTTGAGCCCCACTTGGAATACAGGAATTTCGTACAATGCCAGGTAGTGCCCAGCTCTCGCGCGGATCGCAAATCCAATCTTGCACGGTTAATTCAAGAGCTGAGGCAGCATTGTGCAGCGTTCGATATCAATAGCAGTTCGGCCGTATCGCCAACGGCCAAGAAGCTGAGCGACCGGCTCTTTCTCGCCCACTCGAGATCAGACGCATCTTTCGCGCGGGTTTGTGAGAGCAACTCGCTGTTCTCGCGAGTTCAACTCGGACTCCGGAGCGGCAGGCCAGTCGACCCGG
>DASXZC010000508.1:0-23651 GCA_036502165.1 Bryobacteraceae bacterium | reverse complement strand
ATCGTTGTAGCGGAATAAGGGGCGCGGCAGGAAGGTCTGGCCAAAGCTCGGGCGAGCGTTGTTGAGGAAGGTATTCGCATTGAGGCTGTCGTTGCGGTGGTACCAATAACCGCTGCCGTGAAATTGCGAGCTTCCGCTCTTGGTAACGACCGAGATCTGCGCTCCGACGCTGCGGCCATACTCGGCCTGATAGCTGCCAGTCAGGATCTTGAATTCGGCGACCGAATCCATACTGACGCTCACGTTCATACCGCCGTTGTTGCCGGTGTCCACGTTGCCGATTCCGTTCAGGGACAATTGGTTCTGGCTTGGGCGCGCGCCATTGACGGAAAACTGGTTGGCGCCCGTGCCGGAGGATCCAACCGCGTAGGTCGTGCCGTTCGTGAAGTTGACGCCGGGGACCAGTTTCGCCATATCCAGCGGATTTCGTCCGTTGGTTTCCAGGTTTTCGATCTGGTTGCCGCTGATGGTGGCCGAGCGCTCGACGCTCTCGGTCTGAAGGACCGCGGCATTGGCGGAGACTTCGACGACGTCGGTGACGGCTCCGACCTGGAGCTGGATGTCGCCGAGCGCCAATTTGTCGTTAGCGTCGAGGACGATGTTGGTGCGGGTCAATTTCTTGAAGCCAGGCGCTTCGGCGACCAGCGTATAGGTGCCGGGCAAGAGGCCAGCCACTGTGAAGTCGCCATTCGCGGAGGTGTGCTGCGTCGCGGCGGTCTTTTTTGCAACTTCTGTGACGGTGACCAGGGCGTTGACGACTACGCCGCCCTGCTGGTCGACTAACCGGCCACTCATTTGGCCGGTAATGGTTTGGCCATAAATGGTCGCTGCGAAAACGCAGACGGCCCCCGCCAAACCCAACATTCTCTTCCGCATTGCAAGAATCTCCTTTTGTACAAACAAACAAAGACGGGGGTTCGAAGTAATCAGCGACAGCGCACGGAGGATCGCCAAGGGCATCGTGCCAATGAGCAAGAAAATTGTGCTCGCATTTTACGCGAGCCTGAAGTTTGTGTTGACCTTCCTGAACCTTGCGTTAATTTGTTGTACACCAGAACAAAGGGCGAGTCAACAAAAATTTGCAGACGGATAGGGAGAAATCGGTAACTCTTGGGCTTAACCAGCGGGATCTAGTAGATTCAGATTAGGCGGCGTCGTTCGAGAGCACGCCCACCAGTGCGATGCGGTGTTCATTGGCTCTCGCGAGCAGCTCTTCACGGTCGAGCAGCAGGGTGCGCGCCGCATCGAACGACGCGGCGGTGGTGTTGGTTTCCTTCATGACGTCGATCGAGTTGAGCCCGAGCACCGGAACGTCGAAGAGCAGATGCTGACGTCGGCGTGAACTCTTGACCAGGCGCAAGGGCTTGCCCCCGGTCAGTTCCGCGGATCGCCTGAGAATAGCGTCTGTTCCTTCCATTGCTTCGAGTGCGACGCAGGCGCGTTCGGAAATTACGACGGACTGTCCGATGTCGAAATCGGCGAGCGAAGTCGCGATCCTGCGGCCGTAGTGGAGCTCCTTCGATTCGTCAGAGGTAGGCTTACGCTTGGTCATAACACCGGCGGGCGCGAGCAGATCTTTCAACAGCAGCGTGGAGTCGACCAGTTCGATCCCCTCGTCCTTCAGAACGCGCGCGACTCCGCCGATCAGGGCGTCGGTATTTTTGGAATCGAGCGAGGCCAGCAGTTTGATCAGACGCCAATCCGGGCGGATCGCAGAAAATATTTTGGTGTGTTTTACCTGTCCGCACATCATTAACTGCGTAATATGTTCGGATTTGCAGATATCGATTAATTTACTAAGCGCGCCGAGCGAAATGGAGTACGATTTCCGGGGAGCAGCGGCGGCCAATACTTCCGGCGCGACCTCTTCGTCGATGCCGATCACGACGACCTCGACGCCCAGGCGCTTGGCCGATTCGAGCGCCAACATCGGGAAGCGTCCATTTCCGGCGAGCATTCCGTAGGGCATGGTGGATTACTTGATGAATCCGCGCTCCGCGGTGCGGATGAACTCGATCACTTCGTCGACCTCGGGGCACGGCTCGACTTCAGTTCGAATCCGTTCGATGGCTTGCGTGGTGTTGAGCCCCGCGCGGGTCAAGAGGCGGAAGGATTTTTGCAGGCTCTCGATCACCAGCGTCGAATAGCCGCGGCGTTCGAGGCCGACGGCGTTGGCTCCGAATACCTTGTTGTCCCGCGAACTGACGGATGTCGAGTACGGCAGAACATCCTGGGTGATCACCGAATAGCCGCCCACGATCGCGTGCTTGCCGATGCGGCAGAACTGATGGACCGCGCAACCGCCGCTCAAGACCGCCCAGTCGCCGATCGTGACGTGTCCGCCGATCGTCGCCGCGTGCGACAGGATCGTCTGATTTCCAATCTGAACGTCGTGCGCGATATGGACCTGCGTCATGATCCAATTGTCGTCGCCGATCCGCGTCACGCCTCCGCCGCCGACGGTGCCGCGGTGGATGCTGACGAATTCGCGAACGGTGTTGCGATTGCCGATCTCGAGGGCACAGCGCTCGCCGTGATATTTCTTATCCTGCGAGGCGACGCCGACGGTTGAATAAGGAAAGAAGACGCTATCTTCGCCGATAGTCGTGACGCCCTCGACGAAAACGTGCGCGACGAAGCGAGTGCGCGCGCCGACCGTGACGTCCGCACCGAGGATGCAATAGGGACCGACCTCGACATCCTCCGCGAGGCGGACCGATGGATCGACGATCGCGGTCGGATGTATGTTCATCGGAGCGATTACGATGCGGCGGCGCCGGAGTCCGAATTCGTGCGATCGGCGATCTTGCACAGCACGGTCGCCTCAGCCACGACGACGCCATTGACGGTCGCTTCGCCGTGCATTTTAGCGACAGTTGCCTTACGCCTGCCGACCTTCATCTCGATCCGCAACTGATCGCCCGGCCGCACCGGACGCCGGAATTTCGCTTCCTCGATCGACGCGAGCAGCACGAGTTTGCTCTTCCGATCCGGAATCGATTTGAGCACCAGCACACCCGCGACTTGCGCCATCGCTTCGACGATCAGCACGCCCGGCATCACCGGGAATTCCGGAAAATGTCCCTGGAAAAACGGCTCGTTGACGGTGACGTTTTTGATGCCGACGATGCGCTCCTCTTCGAGTTCGAGGATGCTGTCGACCAGCAGAAAAGGGTAGCGATGCGGCAGGATATCGCGGATCGCGTCTATATCGAGGAGGGCCATGAAAGGAGTCCGATCCCCAAGTATAACGTCAATCCCTTCGAGGGCGCTAAGATGAGCATGATGGATTCCGCCCTCGGCTACGCTCAAACAAAACTACCCGAAATTGTTCAATCAATCAGACGCCTGGTCGAGTGCGAATCGCCCAGCGACTCGCCCGCATCGGTCGACCGGTTCGTCGATCTGTTCACCGCCGAGGTGGCCGATATCGCGAAGGTCCGCACGTTCAAAGGCGGCCGCTTCGGCAAGCATATGCGGTGTGAATTCCAACTGCCGGGCCCGAGAAAGAAGTCCGCTGGGCACATCCTCGGCCTGGGCCATTCCGACACCGTTCACCCCCTCGGATCGCTCAAGTCGATGCCCTGGCGCGAATCGGAAGGATGCCTCTACGGCCCCGGCATCCTCGACATGAAGGGCGGACTCGTGTTCTTCGTTTGGGCGATGCGCGCCTTGCGCGACCTCGACATGCCTGTCGCGCGGAAGGTGGTGCTGCAGATCAATTCAGATGAGGAGGTCGGCAGCGAGACCTCGCGTCCGTTGACGGAAGAAGCCGCGAAGGACAGTGTGGCGGTTCTGGTGCTCGAGCCAGGCACAGGCCCGACGGGCAAGCTGAAGACCGCGCGCAAAGGCGTCGGCGACTATACGGTGAAGGTCCGCGGCGTCGCTTCGCATGCGGGCGTGGACTTCCTCAACGGAGCCAGCGCGATCGTCGAACTCGCGCGCCAGATCGAGAAGATCGCCGGATTTACGAAGCTCGACCGCGGCATTACGGTCAACCCCGGCGTCATTTCAGGAGGCACACGCACGAACGTCATCGCCTCGGAAGCGGCTGTCGAAGTCGATATTCGGATCGCTAAGTTGAAGGACGAAGCCCACCTCGAGCGCGCGTTCCGTTCCTTGAAACCGGTGGACAAACGCTGCTCGATCGAGGTTACGGGCGGATTGAACCGTCCTCCGATGGAGCGCACGCCAGGCATCGTCCAACTGTTCAAGACCGCGAAGAAACTGGCGGCCGAGGTGGGCGTTGCACTCGAGGAGTCCGCGACGGGCGGAGGCTCGGATGGGAACTTCACTGCCGCGATGGGAGTTCCGACGCTCGACGGATTGGGGACGGTCGGCGAGGGCGCGCACACTCCGCACGAGAACATCGTGATCGATCGGATCGCCGATCGTACCGCCCTGCTCGCGAAGCTCGTTGCAGCGATTTGAGGTCCTATGGCCAACACGTATTGCGCCGCCGTCAGAACCGGCATCGACGAATGGAACAAGCATTATCACGACACCGAATACGGGTATCCGCTGACCGGCGATGATGAACTGTTCGAGCGCCTCATTCTCGAGATCAATCAAGCCGGACTCTCATGGCTGACGATCCTGAAGAAGCGTGAGAGCTTCAAGAAGGCATACGACAATTTCTCGCTCGAACGGGTCGCGGCCTATGACGATGAGGCTCGCGCCCGTCTGCTTGCGGATGCCGGAATCATTCGCAATCGGCTCAAGGTGAACGCCGCCATTGAGAACGCTCGCCGGATCCTCGCGTTACGTGCGGAGCATGGCAGCTTCGCAAAGTGGCTCGAGGCCCATCACTCGAACGACCTTGCGGCGTGGAGCAAACTGTTCAAGAAGACGTTCGTATTCACCGGAGGCGAAATCGTCCGCGAGTTCCTGGTCAGCACCGGATATCTCGAAGGCGCACACGATCAGGATTGCCCGGCGTTCAAGAAAGTCGCTAAGCACCGGCCACGCTGGATGATGAAGAATCCGCGCTAACATTCTTGTCACGCATGTTCAGCCCGTTCATCGTCCGCCACATCGCCATTCTGATGCTGGTCTCGTTGAATTTCTGCGGCGCGATATGGGCGGTCCGCTGGACCGGACGGGACTTCGATAGCGCATCCCTCACGCGCAGCATCGCGCAGCGCGCGCTCGCGGTTTCCTATTCCGGCGCCGCTCTTCTATTGCTCCTCATGGCGGTGTTCCTCTTCGCCGATCTCGAACTGACGCCGAAGGCTTGGGCTCGCTGGCGCGTCGATCGCCTGTGGCCGCAAGTTCACGCGGGAATGACCAAAGGCGAACTTGTGAAACTTCTCGGTGAGCCCGACGAGATCCATTTTTCGGATCAGTTTCTGTATCGCAATCACCCGCTCAGTTACATGCAGTCCGGCATCGGATTTGTCAATCCGAAGAAGAATGCGGATCCCGAGGTTCCTCTTGAAGACTCCGCCCGCATAGAAGACAAGAACCCCGACGATGGAGGCGTCCCCTGGATTCCAGCCGATTTCGGATTTTTCTTTCGAGATCAATATTACCCGCTGATCGACGCTCTCGGGACGATTGGCCTGCTAGTGCTGACGATCATGTCGCTGTTCCCGAAGAATCTCGAAGCCGGATGGGGAACCTTCGCGATCTACTATCCGCTACTCGCAGCCGTGTTCATAGTCGCGCGCGAATCGGTGCAGCGAGGCGGTTGGCGTTTCGACCTGTTCCTCATCATCCCGATGTATATTCTGATCGTCGTGTTCTGGATTGTTCGCGTTATTTCGATTCAACGTGAACGTCGCCGACGTAGTAATCCAAGTCGCGCACAAACACAGTAGCCGAGATCGTGTCGCCGACCTTCAAGCGCGCGAAGTCGTCCTTTGAAGGAACAGGAAATTCCATAGTCATGGCTTCCATCCAGCCGACGATCGGTCCATGTTTAATAGTCGCTGTCTTCAGTTGCGGATCGAGCCGCACGATAACTCCGTGGATTTGATACTTCTTCACCGCCGCACCGCGTTCCGGCATGCGGGAACACGCGACCATCGACAGGAGGAACAGCGAAACGAGGACGATCCTCGCGAGAAATCGGGACATTCTGAAACGAGTGTAACGCGGCCTCGAAAAAGATCAGACTCGCGAAGGAACGCTACGCTCGCCGATCAGATCGGCGAAGTGGCAGATGATGAGCGCCATCTGGCTTACCTTGCGACGCGCCCACACTTCCGACATATAGCGCATCACGCGGTACCACAGCGCCTGCACGCGATAGTCGACTCGCAACATCCAGCTCTCGACAGCGGACTCCGCACCCGGCGAACCGCCCATGTGGCGCATCAAATACGTCACGACTTCGAAATCGCGCGCGAGCGCCGCCGCGTATGCGTCGAGTTGCGCCGTGGACAGCGTGCCTTCGGAATCGAGTCCGCGCAAAACACTCGCAAATTCGAGCGAATTCGCCCTTGCAACCGCATCGCTGCAATCCCGCGGAGTCTGCGCCGCCAGCATCAGTGAGCAGACATAACGGCCCCACAACAGGAACAGAACGGCGGTTGCACCGATCACGAAGGAGTTAGCGATCCACATCTCGATAGACGGAGAATACCAGAGGGTCCTGTATCTGACAAGGCAGATCCAAAGTACTAAGTAAAGAATTCCGCCGGCTTCAGGCCTTTGCGAAAATCATGTGCGATGGCATGATGCCGAGCGCCCGGCAGTGATTGACGTACAGAGTCGCGTAGCTGCCCGTCAGGTAGCTTGATTCCGGATAGCCGAGTTCCCCCGCCGTCAGGTCGATCCACGCCGCTTCCCCTTCGAGCTCGATGAAATTTCCAATCGGAGTTTCATCGATCGTGACGATGCCGTGTTCGCCTGAACGCACATACTCCGTTCGATATTTCTCATAGCGGAAACTCGGCCGCAAGCCCAGGCGCGGGAAAATGCGTTCCAATACCGCGAGCGATGAAAGATCGGCCTCGAGTTCCTCGCGCCGCTTGTGCTTGCCTGATTGCGCCGGACCCTTGTACGTCACCAGCTTCAGCGGGCCGTACTCGCGCAGGCGCACGATTTCACCCGATGCGCGCAGGCTTTCATCGGCCGTATCCCAAATCGTGTTCGATTCGAATTGCCGTTCGGATCTCGCCTGGAATCGCAGTTCCGCCAGCCGCTCGATCACCGCCGCCGGATCGCCGATCGCGATCTTGACTTCCACTTCAATGGAGTTCTGTTCTTGCATCAAGACCATTATCACGAAGCAGGTTCAAGTTCAGCAGCGAGAACAGCACCACACCAACGAACGGAATGACGCCTGCAATCAGAAACGCATCTTGATACCGGTGCAAATCGAACAAGCGTCCCGTTATAGGACTCGTCAACGCAACCACCGCCGACCACGACCCCGCGCCCAGGCCCGCGATCAATCCGGAATTGCGTGCCGAATAGATCCGCGTCACGTAACTCATCGCAGCGATCACGAACCCCGCACCGACGAACATCGAGAGGGTCATCAACGCGATCGTCGCCGCGTAGGATCCTGTTTGCGGCACCAGCGCGAGCGTGCCGCTCATCAGCGTCAGCACCACGATCTGCTTCCATTGCGCCGCATAGAATCGGCGTCCACTCGGTAACCGATCCGACAACCATCCCCAGAAAAAGTACCCGATTTCCCAACCGAGCGGAGGGATCCACAACACGTACGCGAGATCCATCTGCGACTTTCCCATGACTCGCGACCAATAGATCGCCGAATAATAGAGGACGAACGCGAGCGGCAATCCGCCGAGCGCATAAAGCGACATGAAGCTCCACAGCCGCTTGTCGCCGATTCCCAACCCGGCGCCCGGCTCTGCTGCCTCGGCGGCCGGTTTCACTTGCGAGAGTTCCTTCCGCCGGCTCACTT
The DNA here is from genome assembly GCA_036502165.1 of Bryobacteraceae bacterium. Lineage (GTDB taxonomy): Bacteria > Acidobacteriota > Terriglobia > Bryobacterales > Bryobacteraceae > F-183. The sequence goes on along the minus strand of DASXZC010000508.1, from coordinate 15,772 downwards.
GGCTCCACAAAATCAACCATGCGAGCCCCGCGAGTCCGGTGAACCAGAACGCCCCGCGCCATCCGTACTGTGCTGCAATCGGAGTCACGATCCACGGCGTCACTACCGCGCCGAGCGATCCGCCGCTATAGGCGATCGCCACGCCGCGCGAGCGGCTCTCGACCGGCAGCGACTGCATGACGGTCCGCAGTCCTCCTGGAAACGTCGCGCCCTCGCCGAATCCCAGCAATCCACGCGCCCCGCCGAACGACCAGAATCCACGCGCGAACGCATGGCTTGCGGACGCGAGCGTCCACAACGTCACGGCTCCGAGCATGCCGCGCCGCACGCCGAGCCGGTCGAGCAGCCATCCCCAAACCGGATTGCCCGCCATGTAGGCGAACGAGAAGATCGAGACGATGTAGCCGTACTGCTCCGTCGACAATCCCGTTTCTTTGAGGATGGTCGGCGAAAGGATGGCGAGCGTATTGCGATCGATGTAGCTGAGCACTGAGACCAGCATCATCGTGAAGGCAGGGATCCAGGGACGCAAATCTGTATTAGTGTGACACGTTCGTCGAGGCCGGCAATCTACCGTTCATAGTCACCCCGGCTGAAATATTTTTCAAGCCAGCAGTAGAGCGCGATGAACATGTACCGGCTGCCCATTTCCTTGAGCTTGAGTTTGGATTCTCCAGTCTTGCGATTGCGCCACGTGATGGGCACGATCGTCCAACTATAGCCGCGTATGATCGTCTTCAGCGGCAGTTCGACTGTCAGGTTGAAATGCGGCGAGAGGAACGGCCGGCAGCCATCGAGCGTCGTCCGCCGGTAAGCTTTGAAGGCGTTCGTCGTATCGTTCAAGCCGTGCCGGAACAGCAACTGCAGAAATCCGTTGGCCATGCGATTGAGCACTTTCTTCAGCCACGGATAGTCGACAACACCGCCGCCTTTGATGAAGCGCGAGCCAAACACCGCGTGATAGCCGTTGTTCAGCACCTTCCAGTACTGCGCGACATCCTTCGGATCGTCAGACGCATCCGCCATGAAAATCGCGACCGCGTCACCTTTCGATTGATCGATGCCGAGGATGATGGCCCGTCCGAATCCATGTCCGCCGGTGTCGTTCTGAATCGGGTTCAGCTCTGCAATCGACGCGCGCATCTCGGTGAGGTACGCCCACGTTCTATCGCGGCTGCCATCGTCGACGACGACGATCTCATGCGGAACTCCCGATCGCGTTAACTCCTCGTGAAGGCTCTCAATTGTGGAACGTATGCAACCCTCTTCATCCCGCGCGGGAATGACGATGCTAATCCGTTCAAGAGGCTTCAGGGAAGGATCCGCAACGCCTGCTTTCATTGCGCGCCGCTCCACTCGAGCCACTGCGGATGTTCGCGGGCGTGCTCGGCGATCTCGTCAAGGATCTGTTCGAGCGACCACTGCGGAGCCCATTCGAAATCCTCCATGACGCGCCGCGAATCCGTCACGAACCATGGAATGTCGTACGGCCGCGGCTTCGGATCGGAAGCGACATCGAGATGTCCGAAGCGCGCCTCGCACCATTGGGTCAACTGCCGCAGCGACATGGTCCGTTCCTGGCCGCCGCCGACTGTATAGAGAGGCGCGGCTCCCGGCCGCGGATTTCGGATCTGGCGTGCGATCAATGCCGCGAGATCGTCAATGTGCAGCACGTCGCGCGATTGGTGGCCCATGCCATCGAAGCCGATGTAGCGGAGTCCGCGACGGCGCAAGTGGGCGTTGATCCAATACGCGAAGATCCCCTGTGCGGCTGTCCCGAATTGCCCTGCGCCACTGAGCACTCCACAGCGATTGATGTATCCAGGCAGTTGAAAGGCAAACGCGTACTCGGCGGCCAGAGCTTCCGACGCGAGCTTAGTCGAACCATACAGCGAAATCGGCGGCGCAGTGGAAAACTCATCATCAACGCCGTGGATCGAGACTCCGTGTGGAAGCGGCTGTGCAGTGTCGAGTGTGAACGCACCATCTTTCACCACAACGGGCAGCGACGCCAGTGGAGCGATCGAATAGACGCGGCTCGTACTGATCAGAATGAAACCCGCGGAGTGGCGCTTCGCATACTCGAGCGCCTCGACCGTGCCGCCCAGATTAGTCTCAATCAACTGCCGCGTCGAACCCGAATTCACACCTGCGAGGACGCTCGGCTCGGCCGCCGCGTCGATGAGCCAATCCGTCGCTGGCAGCATGTCCCAATCGCTTTGCAGCCGGACGTCCCCATGCCGCACATCGACTCCAAGCGCCTTCAGCCGCGGACGGTTCGTCTCCGAACCAGGGCGTAGAAAATTGTCGATCCCGCAAATGGCGGCCCCTTCGAACTCTCGACGCAGAACGGCTGCGATCCGGCTGCCGGCGAATCCACAAATCCCGGTGATCAGGAACTTCATTGAGTCGCCGTGTGCGCCCGCGTACGCCAGCTCTCGACAATTTCCTCGACAATTTTATCCAGCGATCGCGTGATGCTCCATCCCGGATAATCAGCCTTCATCTTCCGCAGATCGCTGTAATAACAAATATGATCGCCGATGCGATTCTCCTCATGATAGACGGACTGCATCGGCTGCCCCGTCAAAGCCTCTGCCTTTGCAAACGCCTCGAGAATGGAACAGGAATTTTCTTTGCCGCCCCCGAGATTATAAACTTCTGCCACCTTCGGATTCTTCGCGAACCGCTCAATAAACGTAGCTACGTCGTGCGCGTGTATGTTGTCGCGCACCTGTTTTCCTTTGTAGCCGTATATGCGGTATTCCCGCTGCTCGACATTGCACTTGATCAAATAACTAAGAAATCCATGCAACTCGACTCCCGCATGATTCGGGCCGGTCAAACATCCGCCGCGCAGAATCGCCGTCGGAATTCCAAAGTAGCGTCCGTATTCCTGCACCATCACATCGCCCGCGAGCTTCGACGCGCCAAAGAGCGAATGCTTCGATTGATCGATGGAAAAATCCTCGGCGATTCCATTCTCATATTGCGGATCGTCGTAGTCCCAACGCGTCTCTAGTTCCTTCATACGAATCGAGTTGGGACGATCTCCATACACCTTATTCGTCGACAAATGCACGAACACCGTCTCAGGAGTCGACTGGCGCACAGCCTCGAGCAGATTCAGAGTTCCGACGGCATTGACCTCGAAATCGAGGAACGGAATCGCGGCCGCACGATCGTGCGATGGCTGTGCCGCGGCATGAACAACGAGGCGCGGCTTGACGTCCGCGATCAGCTCCGCAACGCCCTCGCGATCTCGTATGTCGAGGGGAACGTGCCGGTACGTGGGGATGTCGCGGCGCAAGCGTTCGAGGCTGTGGCTGGTGTCGCCCTCGGGTCCGAAAAAGACGGCGCGATGGTTGTCATCGACGCCGACAATCGGATATCCTTCCTGCCCGAAATAGACAGAAACTTCGGAGCCGATCAGTCCACAAGCGCCGGTCACTAAAACGGTTTCGCCCGATTTGAGCATAAGTTCGAGTCTAGCAAATAACGCGAGTTTAACGGCCGAATCCCGGAGTTTCGCGCGCCCCGTTTCCGGTCACGATCAAGGCCTTCGCATTCGGATGCGGCTTTAATAATTCGAGTCCGCGCTCGACGCCAAGCACGCTGATCGTAGTATCGAGCCCGTCCGCCTCGAGGCCGGTGGGCGCGATGACGGAGACCGCGATCGGCGTCGTCAGTGCCTGGCCCGTCGCGGGATTGATGATGTGCGAATAGCGTACGCCGCCGATCTCGACGAACTGCTCGGTGTCGCCCGCTGTCGACACGGCGGCGTTGCGGAGCTTTATATCGCGCGTGCCGCCCAGCAGTTCGATGGTCAGATCCCATCCGGATTTTCCGGGCGGCGGATCGGAGACCGCGATGTCACCGCTCGCCGCCACCAACGCGCTCACGATGCCGTGTTGCTTCAGCGTTTGCACAGCTTCGTCCGCGACATAACCTTTGGCAATTCCGCCGACGTCCAACTGCATGTCAGCCTCGGCGAGCGTGGCCCGGCGTGTCACGCGGTCGAGCGTCAGCTTCCGCCATCCGCTATGCGCCTGCGTAGCGCGCAGCGCGGCCGCGTCTGGAAGTACGCCCGTCTTGCGCGCTTCCCGCCACAAGCGGATCATTGGTCCAGCCGTGATATCGAACGCACCCTGTGACTCCGACGCCAGCCGCAGCGAGGCATCCAAGACGCGGAACAGATCGATGCTGACTATCGCCGAACGCGCAGCGCACAACCGGTTCAGCTCACTGTCCGCCTTGTAATCAGAAAGGATCCCATCGAGTTCAGCGACACGCGCAAAGGCAGATTGGAATGCCCGCTTCGCCGCGTCCTCATCCGGCGCATAGAGGACGATGTGGACCATCGAACCCATATGCGGCTCGACCGCTTCGAACCGTTGCAGTTCGCCTCCGAAAAGATTCGCCGCAACGAAGCTCAGCCAAATCGCGCTACTCGATCTCGACGCCATTGTTCCAGTACGCGTACATCTCTTTCGCGCTCGGAACTTTCAACGGACGCACCAGCCGGAACCCGAGCCACTGCGCATCGGTCATGTACCAGATCGACTTCGGTAACTGCGGATCCTGCTGCTTCCACGATGGATCAGATGCATTGCGCGCGCCGCACCGCAGCTTCGCCGCATCATCCGCCCAACCCCCGCCGCGCACGGAGTGCGGATACGCATCCTTCGAACGTTCCCAATCCTTCGGCGGATGCAGGTACGCTTGCGGCAGATATTGATCGAGCGTCCATTCCATCACATTGCCGCTCATGTCGTAGAGGCCCCAAGGATTGGGCTTCTTCGTTCCGACCTTCGCGTATTTTCCGCCTGAATTGCCCGCATACACCGCGTAATCGCCAATCTGCGACGCATCATCGCCCCAATAATAAGCGGTGGTCGTGCCCGCGCGGCACGCGTATTCCCACTCGGCTTCCGTCGGCAGGCGGTAGAACTGACCAGTCTTCGCTGAGAGCCATTCCGCATACTTGTTCGCCGCGTGCTGCGTCATGCTGATCGCCGGATAACCATTGATTCCCATGCCGAAGCTCATCTCGACATACGGCCGCGTCGGACGGCTGATCGCATCGACCAGCGGATCTCCACCGAGCGTCTCGCCCGATAACTTCGCGAACATGAACAGGCGATATTCGTCCCAGGTGACTTCGTACTTTTCCATCCAGAATGGATCGATCTTCACCGCATGCTGCGGACCTTCATCCTTCTTGTGGCCCTTCTCCGATTCGGGCGTCCCCATCATGTACTCGCCGAACGGGATCGCCACCATTTCGAAATCGACGGTCGTCTGCGGGATCGTCATTTTGTACGGCTTCATCGCCGCCGAGGGCGAAGCGCCTTTCACGATTCGCTCATGGAGTTTGTCGACGAGCTCGTTTTCGTCCATGGCCGCGCCGGGCTGCTTGAGGATTTTGCCCTCAGGCCAAGGCGCGCCTTCGTCGATCCACTGTTTGATTGCGGCGCGCTGTTCCGGAGGAAGCGGCTGCCCGGGCGGCATGCTTCCGGTCTTGTCGGGAGGAATCTCGAGAGCCATGTACAGCGGACTCTTCGCGCCGTCGCCGGGAACGATGACCTTTCCGGCCCATCCGCCCTTGAATGCCGCTTCCTTCGTATGGAGCCGGATCCCTGCGTTGCCCTTGCGCGCGCCGTGACAAGCGAGGCAGTTCTTCTCGATGACCGGCGCGACCTGCTTATCGAAGTCGACGGCAGCGGCCAGCATCAGTCCACTGAAGGCGATCGCCGCGAGGCAAATAAAAATCCCACGCATCAGCTAAATTTCGTCAAACCAGGCCGCGCCATCGCCGCGACGGGCAGCGACATGTTCCAATCGAGTTTCTCCGGGAAAATGCGCTCCTGAGAATTCATCGCCTGATCCCACGCGATCGTCTGACCGGTGTAAGCCGCCATCCTGCCCATCAGCGCGAGCAACGTGCTGGTCGCCATACGCCCGCCGTTATTGATCGGTTTTCCTTGCCGGATCGACGCAAACAATGCGTTGTGTTCGATCTGGTACATGTCGATTTCGTTGCCTTGCTTCTCGTAGGTCCACGTCGTCTGGCCCGTGATTCTCGGCACCGGACCGCGCCCGATCGTACAGACGCCCTTGTTCCCCATGATGTAGTCGGAGTTCTCGTTGTAGCAGCCCTCGATTTGCCGATTCGCCACCACCGCGCGGACGTCATTGGGATACAGATAATTCACAGAGAAGTGGTCGAAGATGTTGCCGCCCTCGGCGGGAATCTGCCGTCCACCGACTGCGACGCAACTGATCGGCGGCTGATCCTTCATCGCCCACGCCACCTTGTCGATGCTGTGCACGGCCTGCTCGACAAGGCTGTCGCCGCATGTCCACGTGAAGTTGTACCAATTGCGGATCTGCCATTCGACATCGCCCATACCCGCCGGACGCGTACTCGCGGGCGGCATCGGTTTCACAGGACTCGTGTAGTAGGTTCCGTAGTAGTCAACGATGTCGCCAATCGCCCCGTTCGCGATCTGCTCGAAGGTCGCCTTGATCATCGTGTTGTAGCGCCAGCAGAATCCGGCGACGAGCGACAGATTCTTCTGCTTCGCGACATCGACGGTACCCAACACCTGCCGGATGCCGAATGCGTCGACCGCCACGGGTTTCTCACAGAACACGTGCTTGCCCGCGCTGATGCAGGCGTCGAGATGCGTCGGCCGGAAGCCCGGAGGAGTCGCCAGCAGCACGACATCCACACCCGAGTTGATGAGCTTGTCATACGCGTCGAGGCCCGTGAACTGGTGCGATTTGTCGACCTTCAACCGTTCGACCAGCAGCCCTTTCTTGGCGCGCCCGAGGTTGTCGAGCGAATCGTCGATCCGTTCCTGGAAGATGTCCGCCATCGCCGTGAGCGTGCCGTAGTCGTCGGCTTGCAAGGCCTGCGCAGCCGCGCCGGTCCCGCGTCCTCCGCATCCAACGAGGCCGATTTTAATAGCGTTGGTGACTGATTGAGCCTTGATAATGGCCGGAAAAGCGGCGGCCGCGACTGCGGCGGTCTTCAAAAACGTGCGGCGCAGATCGCCGGATGCTTGCGGTTTGTCGTTCGACTGATTCATGGTTCCTTCGCTCTCCAACATATCGTATACCCAATCAGTGCCGGAACAGGACGTCCCACAGTTCGACCACCAGAATCACGACCACCAATACTTCGAGTAGGAACGTGCGCTGTTGGTGGAACTCCTCGATCAGGAACTGGTACAGCTCGCCGGCCGTGCGCAATTTGCCCGCGACGAGTCCTTTGTAATCGTCGACGCCAATCTTCTGCGCAGCCACGCGGTAAGCGCGAGCGTAATACATATCGCCCAGGAATCGCAGCGAATGCTCGCTCCGCTCGGTGAGTTCCATCACTTCAAGGCGCAAGGCGTTCAAGTGTTCCGCCTGGCGCGCCATGGTCCATTTGCGAAACAGGCCGCTGCTCGTCTCCATCACGCGGTAGAGCCGTTTCAACAATCCATCGAGGACAGCGTCATAGTGGCGGAACTCAAGCAACTGCGCATTGGCATGTTCGAGCAGTTGCATCGTCACAAGCGCCGCCTGCCGCGGCTCATAGACGAGCGCCGCCGCCCACCCGGCAACGAGGAGGTCCGAATCGTAACAGGAAAGGCGCGCGGACAGCACCTCGTCACGTTCCCTCGCCGACAGCGGCGCGTATTCGCCTCGCACGAGTTGCGCGATCGGCGCGCCATACTGCGCTATCAGTTCCTCGGCTGAGAGACGCGCACCGCCAGGCCCGGCGAGATCCTCAATGTGCAAGACCAGATAGTCCTCATTGAGCCAGCTTTCATAAGGACCTTCGACCGCCTCGCCCAAACGCGCTGTAATCTCCCTCGCACGTTTCTCGGCTTCAGCGACTGCTTCGGATTGAGCCTCCTGAAACCGCCGGCTGCGGACGACGAGATCCGCCCAAGTTCCTTCGAACGGAATTTCCCATTCGATGCACAGGACGCCGTAGTCGAACAGCTTCCAGAATCCCGCTTCTGCGCTCTCCGGCAGGTGCTCGAGCGTCCCCACGACCGGCGGATTTTCGAATCCCGCGTAAGGGGGCGCCGGGCTGGGAAACGGATCGGCCTGTTGATCAGCTCCGCAGGAGATCCGCACCTCGTCGAGGCGCACAGCCTCACCGATGTCAAACAGATAGATCAACCGGAAGGAAGCGCTGAGTTGGGTTGTGTTCGACATCGCCCTCCCTCACTGGAGCAGAATCGAGCAGGCCTTTCCATCGCTGAGAAGGCCATATACAAGTATCGGCTCGGTGAAGCTTTTCGCGCTCGCGTACAGCCTATCACCCACACCCGCGCCGATGATTTGCAGGTCTGGCCGTGTGGCGATGAAGCGCGTAATTCGAGTGTCATCGACGCCCGAGTATGCTTCGCCCTCAAGCCGGATCCCCGGCCAGTCGCGACTGTCGACGAAGCTCTCGCGATGAAAAATTCCTTCGCACGCGTTCCCAGGCAGGATCCTCTCAGGCTTTAGCCGGCTACCAACCTCCGATCCAGGAGGAATGCCGAACACCGATAAATGGCGCGCGCGAAAGACTTCGACCAGCGGCATGATGTCGACGATCCTCGGCATGACCTGCTGATCTTCGACACCCGAGACCCAGGCCATGCCCGAACGGTTTTGCTGCACGCGGTGCTCTTCGACTCTCTCAAAAGTCCAGCGCATCGCCCCGAACGGCGTCAGCATCGCGGCCAGCAGGAACGCCGCAAATGCGATGTGGAGTCGGGCGCCGCGATGCGCGATTGCTCTCGCGACCAGCAATGCCGCAGCGAACCAGAAGATGAGAGCCGGAGTCTGATATCGTCCCGAGCCCGCCTGTTCCAAACCGAAGTTGAGGCGTCCGAGCGCGGTGAGGATGGCCGTCCCCAACAAGAGAACGAGGATCGCCGGCGGCACGACTTCCCACGGATTAGCGGGTGCCTCGCGGATCAGCTTTAAGACTCTCGCCGCCAATAGCGCTAGAACAATCAACACCAGAAGTTCGCCGAATCCCGACGCCCACATGCGCCACGAGTATCCGAAATAGATGGCCACATAGTGCGCGACTTCTAACGGCTTGCGAAGGGCGGCTAGCGGATCCATGTGCGCCGGCGGCCGATGGTATCCGATGAAATACAGCGGCGGCGTCACGATCGCCGCAGCCAAATAGACGAGAACCCACCTCCATCGCAACCGCAACGCGATCGCCATGAGGACCACCACCCACCACACCAGCACTCCCGACGCGAGGCAAAACGTCGCTCCAATTGCGCAAAACGCGACGAGCGCCGGCCATTTCCAGGAAGGATGTTCCTTCTGCACCGCGACTGCCGCGAGCGCCCCGACGCCAAACAAGGATGCCTGCACAAACGCGGTTTGGAACGTCCAAAGAAAGTTCTCGAGCTGCGCCGGAGAGAAGCAGCAGAACACCGCGAGCGTGAAGAGCAAGACACCGTGGCGCGACGGATCGAACCACGTTTGTTTTCGGGCAATCGTAAACAGGAGCCAGACTTCCGCCGCCTGCGTGAGGAAAATCAAAGCGAGCGGCAGAAATCCTCGGCCCTCGAGCCAGAACAGATCGATCAGAATCGGCACTCGCGCAAAGAACGGCCGATGCTCATTGTGAAACATCGTCAGACTTTCGAGCGTGACGCGGTATCCGAAATCGCGGTACGACATCAGCGGATTCCAGGAGTCCGCAAAAGGGGTCGGGGAGTAACCGTGCACGATGGCGGCACAGGTGAACAGAACAATACCGGCAGCGGCGGCGGCGAGCAACCAATGCAGGACCGTCTCGAGCGGCGACGTTCCTCGCATCATCGCGGCGAAGGACCTCCGCCTCACAAGCCGGTTCTCTTCCTGCGTTGCCAACTTCATTGGGTCGAAATCGCGCAGACCTTGTTATGGCCCAGCAATCCGTAGACGATCACCGGATCGCTTGCATTTTTTACGCCGGCGTAAACGACACCGGCGGCGCCCACTCCGACGACTCTTCCATCGGGCGTCGTCGAGAGAAATTGATCGACCACCTCACCGTCGCTCGATCGCTTCGCCCAGCCTTTGAGCCGGATTCCCGGAAACTCCGCACTCGAGAAATACTTGTCACGCTCGAACCGGCCGAGGCATGCGTTACCGAACTCAATTCTGCTCGGATCGAGTCGCTGTCCGATGTTCGAGAATGGCGAAATGCTGAACAGGCTCAGGTGCCGTTCGAGATAGGGTTGCCGCAGCGACAGATAGTTAAAGACCGTCACGGATTTCATGGCGTCCATGTCCTCGACTCCCGAGGCCCAGGCGCTTCCGGCAATGTTCAGCTCGGCCTTTCGGGCTCTTGAGGAATCTAGGGCCAGGTGAGTGCCTTGAAAGGAAGCCAACATCCCGGCGAGAAGCAGCACCGCGAATACAGGTTTCGCCCAGGCGACGTTCTTCGGCAGCATTCCTAACACGAGCACGCCGGCCATAAACCAGAACAACAGCGCGGGCGTCTGATAGCGGCTGGCCGCGGCTTGGTCCACTCCGAAGTTCATACGGCCAAGGGCCGTCACAGATGCCGTGCCGGTCGAAAGTAACATCACCGCTAGAACGGCCGCTTCCCATGGATTCGCCCCGCGCGCGGCCGGAGAATCGGCTGGTGCGATCCGCGCGCGGATGAACCGGATGAGATGAAAGGCGAGCAGTGCGAGTGCGGCCGCCGCCAGCCACTCGCCCACTCCGTGCGACCAATGCTCCCAGGACGCGCCGTACGCCCAGAGCTTCCACGAATTGCCTAAATACATGACGACATAGTACGCAATTTCGAGCGGCCTCCGGATCGCCTCCAGTGGATCGGTGTGGTAAGGCAGCTTTGGAAAATTATGAAAATAGGCATAACTCGTCGCCAAAGCCGCGGCGCAATAAATGGAAATCCATTTCCAGCTCAAACGAACGGCGACCGCCATGGCCACTACGATCCACCAGACCAGGGTGCCCGAGGCCAGACCCAAAGGAGCGCTCGAGGCCAATACAATGACCGCCAGTCCCCACTGCCACGCCGGCCGTTCCTTCTGGGTCGCAACGGCGCAAATCGCGGCGGTTCCTAAGAAGAATGGCAGCACAAAGGCGATTTGAAAAGGCCAGCCCAGGTTCTCGATTTGCGCCGGCGAGAAGCAGCAGTAGATCGCCAGCGCACCGGTGATCGCCCAATCGCGCCGTTCGATCCAGGTCTGCTTCCTGGCGATCGTCCACAACAAAAACGCATGGCACGCTTGCGTGAGGAAAATACATCCATACGTCAGGTAGCTCTTGCCGCCCAAATGCAGCATATCGGTGAGCATAACTACGCGAGCAAATAACGGACGATGCTCATTGTGGAAATAAACCAGGCTGTCGATGCTCGTGTGGAAATTGTAAGCGTTGTATCCGACCAGAACTTCCCAGGAATCGAGCACCGGCGTCGGCGAGTACGCCAGCACGCAGCAGGTGGCCGTGAAGACCGTCACCGCGAAGGCCACGGCAAGCAATGCGTAGTTCAGGGGTTGCTCAATCGCCTGCGCCAAGGAACGCGGCGCTTCCGCAGGTTTGGGCTTTGATGGGGCTAAGTGTCTCGAGCTCAATCGATCCGTCCGTTTCATCGCTCACGAGGACTGCCCTGAAGCGCCCACAGCCGTGCCGAGTGTCTTTATCAGCTTACGTCAGAAGCTTGGTTAAACACCACTTACGGCTTCACAAATCTTAAGGCATACCGGCAAGGCTCGTGGATAAATCTTAGTCCCTTTAGCAACCCCTGCGGCAGCAGGCGCATCCTAGGATCATACGCGTCTGCGCGATAATGGTCCGCCTGGCTCTCCCGGACCCCGCAGAGTGCCCCTTATCGCGAATATGACAAATAGAATCATTGTCTTCAGATGTCTTGCCCCAATTGTGCTACTTTCCTGCGGCACGTTATGCGCCCAGGATCAGGACCCCGTTCCCCCCGCGGATCCCAAGCCGGCGACCCAATCGGCAACTCCCCCGGAAGGTACAGCCCCCGCCCCACTCGACAAGCGAATTTTTGCCGTGTTGCCGAACTATCGCACGGCCGACGGGAATCTGCCCTACGAGCCGATCAGTTCCAAACGTAAACTGTGGATCGGCTTTAAGGACTCCTTCGATTATCCGATTTTCATTACCTCTGCAATCTATTCAAGCTTCTATCAATTGCAGGATTCCCATCCGCAATTCGGCCAGGGCATGGAAGGCTATGCGAAGCGGTACCTCGCGTCGTCGACCGATCTCGTTGTCGGCAACTTTATGAGCGAGAGCATCTTTCCGATTCTGCTCAAAGAGGATCCCCGTTATTTCGCGGTCGGGCCAGCCTATGGCGGAGTGTGGAAGCGCGCCGGGTACGCTTTGACGCGCGTGCTGGTCTGCAAAACCGACACCGGAAAAGCCACTTTCAATTACTCTGAGATTCTCGGCAACTCGACCGCGGTGGCGCTTTCGAACGTCTATTACAGCGATACCCGCGACGCAAGGGATGCCGCGCAGGCGCTTGGCACGCAGGTTGCCACTGACGCGCTCTCGAACCTTCTGAAAGAATTTTGGCCGGATGTCAAGCGGAAGTTCTTCAACAAGAAATCCACGCCAGCAAACGACTGATCCGCTGCGTTACCTCCCGCGCCCCCGTTTCGTATCATAAAACGTGACTGGATCCGAAACAGGGCGGATGAGCCGTTTTGCACGATACTGAACAACGCGCTCAGTTAAGCGAATCGCTCGCACGGCTCCTCGCGGAGTATCAGCAAGGCAACCGCCAGGCCGCCAACGAATTTGTGCTCCTGCTGCATCCCGTCCTCTACCGCTACTTTCTGGCCCAAAGCGGCAGCCGCGCCGCAGCCGAGGACCTCATGCAGGAATGCTGGGTCCGCATCCATCGCGGACGTGCCAGCTACCGGCCCGGCGAACCAGTACTTCCCTGGGCGTTCGCCATCGCACGCCATACCAAGATCGACGAATACCGCCGTGATTCCGCCCGTGCCAGCCGCGAGGCCGCCGTCACCGGCCCCGGCGAGCCCGTCACCGATCCGCGGCGCTCGATCGAACAGAGTCTCGAAGCTTCGGCGATTCTCGCCCGCCTGCACGAACTTCCCGACGGCCAGCGCGAGGTGTTCATGATGCTCAAGGTGCAGGGCATGAGCGTCGATGAGGTCGCGCACGTCGTCGGAAGCTCCCGCAGCGCCGTCAAGCAAAAGGCCTATCGCGCCTACGAAACTTTGAGGAAATGGTTCGCCCAGCCGCTCACTGGCGCGGCAGGAGGAGGGGCCCTCTCATGACCTGCCAGGAACTGTCGCTAATCCTCTCGGAACGATCGCTCGCTTCTCTGCCACCGAACTTGCGTGCCGCGGCCGACGCTCACTTAGCGGAATGTCCCGGCTGCCGCGGTCTGGTCGAGACCATCGATGGAATGAATCGTATGCCTTTGCCACATGCTCTCTTCGCTCCTCCGGATGAGATCGCGCCTGTGCGGCCGATGCCTTCGAGTCCGCTGTTTATCGGGCTGGCTTTCCTGATTCCGCTGGTCGCGGCCGCTTTCGCCGGCTGGGTCAAGGGTGCTTTCGGATGGCACGCGATGCCGCCGGAAACGGCCGGACTTTTCGCCGCCCTTTCACTCGCCGGCCTCGCCGGATTGGCTCTCGGCTTCTACCGCCAGTTCAAGCCCGGCTCGCGCGATACGATCGATGGACGTGCCGCGGCGGCGCTGCTGCTGGCCGGTTTGATTGCATTCGCCGCCGTCGAATTCCCCTGGCATCCGGCAGGCGCCGGTCCGTTGGTAGAGGGTGCGGCTCGCTGCCTCATCTTTGGCACCGTGGTCGCGCTCGCCACCTCTCTCGTTTTGCTTGCTTGGGCTCGCCTGGGGTTCGCCCCGAATCCCAAATCAGCGGCATTCTGGACCGGCGCCCTCTCGAGCGCCGCCGGAGTGATCGCCCTCGGATTTCATTGTCCAAATCAGGAACTCTCACACATCCTGCTGGGCCACGTTCCGGTGATCATCGCGTCCAGTTTCGCGATCGTTTGGATCGCCCGGCGATTTTTTGGTTTGCGTTAGCGTGTAACCCTGAGAATCTGCTTCAGTAATGATGGGCATGACCACGAAAACCCTCGCCTTCGTCCTCACGCTGGCCGCGTCCGCCGCGCCGCTGTTACATGCCACCGACGCTGCTCCCTTTAATTGGAGCGGTGCCGTCTCCGCTGGCAAAACCATCTCTGTTCATGGAATTAGCGGAACGATCACCGCCGAAAGGTCGACCAGCGGACAGGTCGAAATCGTCGCACTTCGCTCTGGCGAGCGCAGCGATCCGAATGAAGTGCAAATCCAAGTCGTTCCCACCAGCGACGGCTTGAAAGTCTGCGCCGTGTATCCCAGTAGCGGCAGCGACTGCAATGGCAGCAACTCAGGCGACCGCAACGGGCATGATCGCAATGACGTGAAAGTTCAATTCACCGTCAAGGTCCCGGCTGGGGTCAATTTCGCGGGTCATAACGTGAATGGGGATGTCGAGATCGCGGACATCCAAGGCGATGCCACCGCTCACACCGTGAACGGCAACGTGAAGATCAACGCCACCGAGAGCGTCGAGGCGCACACCGTCAACGGCAACATCGTCGCCACCGTCTCCGGACCGAACGCCAACAAGACGATGGGCTTCCACACCGTCAACGGCAGCATCGATCTGACGCTGCCCGGCGCGGCCTCCGCCGCGGTGAGCGCGAACACGGTGAACGGCGCCATGAGCACCGACTTCCCGATCACCGTGAAAGGCGAGTTCGGCAACAAGTCACTCGCGGGCACCATCGGCTCGGGCGGCCCCGAGATCAAGATGAACACCGTGAACGGAAGCATCCGCCTGCACCGGGGTTAAGCGTTGAGCGCCGGCTGAGCGACAATGATCTGCATGGACCCGCTGCTCGGCTGGCGCAAAGAATTTCCGATCCTCGACAAGACCACCTACATGATCAGCCACTCGCTCGGGGCCATGCCCCGGGCCGTGCGGCAGGGGCTCGATGAGTACGCGACCATGTGGGAAACGCGCGGCATACGCGCCTGGGAAGAGGGTTGGTGGGACATGCCGATCGCGGTTGGCGATCTCGTCGGAGCCATCATCGGCGCCGGCCCCGGCGAGATCACCATGCAGCAGAACGTCAGCGTCTCCCAGTGGATTGTCCTATCCTGCTTCGATTTTCCGAATGCCGGCAAGCGCAACAAGATCGTCTCGGAGTCGATGAACTTCCCGACGAACTTGTACAACTATCACGGCTTGCAAGGCGCCCGCCTCGTCACCGTACCTTCTGAAGATGGAATGACCATCCCCCTCGATCGCATGCTCGAAGCGATCGATAAGGAAACGGCTCTTGTTTCCGTCTCACACGTCCTGTTCCGAAGCTCATTCCTGCAAGATCTTGGCGCCATCACCAAACGCGCTCACGATGTCGGAGCGCTCATCTGCGCCGATCTCTACCAATCGGCAGGAACCGTCCCAGTAAATGTGCGAGAGCTCGGCGTCGACTTCGCCGTCGGCGGATCTGTGAAGTGGCTGTGCGGAGGGCCAGGCAACGGCTACCTCTACGTCCGGCGCAGCTTGTGGCCCACGTTGAAGCCCCGCTCGACGGGCTGGTCCGCTCATGCGCGACCGTTCGCTTTTGAGGATGGTCCGATCGAGTACGCCGACAACGCCTTCCGCTTCCAACATGGCACGCCGAGCATTCCGGCAATGTTCGCGGGCATCCCCGGCTACAAGAT
>DASXZC010000507.1:0-3580 GCA_036502165.1 Bryobacteraceae bacterium | reverse complement strand
TCGCTTCATGGAAGTGTGCGGCGGCCACACCCATGCCATCTATCGATTCGGCCTCAAGGATCTGCTGCCTCCGAATGTCGAGTTGATTCACGGGCCGGGCTGCCCCGTCTGCGTGCTGCCGATGGGCCGGATCGACGACGGCCTCTCGATCGCGCGGGATCCCGGCGTGATCTTTGCGGCCTTCGGCGATATGATGCGCGTTCCGGGGACCAACGGGAGTCCGCTGGAGCATAAGGCGCGCGGCATGGACGTTCGGATCGTGTATTCGCCCCTCGACGCGCTGCGGCTGGCGCGAAATAATCCCGAGCGCCACGTGATGTTTTTCGCAATCGGCTTTGAGACCACCGCGCCTTCAACGGCGCTCACGCTGATCCGCGCCCGGCAGGAAGGCATCCACAATTTCTCCATTCTCTCGAATCACGTAACCATTATCCCGGCCATCCGCGCGATTCTCGATTCCCCGGACATGCGGATCGACGCGTTCATCGGCCCCGGCCACGTATCGACCGTAATTGGCTGCCGCCCCTACGAATGGATCGCCCGCAACGAAGGCAAACCGATCGTCGTATCCGGTTTCGAGCCGGCGGACCTGCTGCAATCGATTGTGATGATTCTCCGCCAGCTTAGGGATCGCGAGACCAAAGTCGAAAATCAATACACGCGAGTGGTCCCCTGGGAAGGCAATCGCGCGGCTCTAAAAGCCATCGGCGAAGTCTTCGAATTGCGCCCCTACTTCGAATGGCGCGGCATGGGCTTCATTTCCCAATCCGCACTGCGCATCCGCGAAAGCTACGCTCAATGGGATGCCGAGCGCCGATTCCAAGTCCCCGGCGTTCGCGTCACCGATCCCAAAGCCGCCCAGTGCGGAGAGGTGCTGAAAGGCGTACTCAAGCCACCGCAATGCAAACTGTTCGGCAACGACTGTACGCCCGAACATCCGATCGGCGCACTGATGGTGTCCTCGGAAGGCTCCTGCGCCGCCCATTACAACTACGAATTCCGAAAGAGCGCCGGCTTCGTCGGCATCGGCGCGGCGAGCTAGCTCGCGTTCCATGGCCACACCACATCCCAAAATCCGGTTTCGTGACGCTCAAATCGAGATGGCCCACGGCGCGGGCGGCAAGGCCAGCCGCCGTTTAATCGAAGGTCTCTTCGCGCCGCTGCTGTACGGCCCATCCTCCGAACCGCTGGGCGACGCGGCTGTGCTGGAAATCGCGGGCACGCGCCTGGCGATCACCGCCGACAGCTTCGTCGTGAAGCCGCTGCGTTTTCCCGGAGGCTCGATCGGCGAGCTCGCCGTCAATGGCACGGTGAACGATCTGGCGGTAGGCGGCGCGCGAGCCCAGACTCTGGTCGTGACCTATGTGCTCGAAGCCGGTCTCCGCACTGATATTCTCGAAGCTGAAGTGCGCGCGATGGCCCAAGCCGCTGCGCGTGCCGGAGTTTCCATTTCCGGCGGCGACACCAAAGTGGTTGAGAACGGAAAAGCCGACGGGATGTATCTCACCACTGCAGGCATCGGCGTTCCCATCCCCGGCGTCTCCCTCTCCGCGGCGTCGGTCGAACCCGGCGATCAGGTCCTGCTCAGCGGACCCATCGGCGACCACGGGATCACGATCCTGCTCGCGCGCGGCGAACTCGATCTCGACGCCGATCTTTGCTCCGACACGCGCTCCGTGCTGCCGTTGATCGAAGCTCTGGTCAAGGCGGCCGGGCCCGGATTGCGTTGGATGCGCGATCCCACGCGCGGCGGCGTTGCGACGTCGCTCAATGAGCTCGCGCGGGATTGCTCTCTTGCCGTGCACTTGTCCGAAGATCGGATTCCGGTCCGCGATGTGGTTCGAGGCACGTGCGAAATCCTGGGACTCGATCCATTGCACATCGCCAATGAAGGCCAATTCCTGGCCATTGTCGCGCCGCAATACGCGGACGCGGCGCTTCAGGCGCTTCGCGAAACGCCGGGCGGCCAGCAGGCCGCGAATATCGGCTGGATTGAAGATCAACCCGCGTGCACGGTTCTCGGCGCAACGGGATACGGCGGCACGCGCGTGATTGATATGTTGGTGGGCGACCCATTGCCCCGCATTTGCTGATCACATGGTGAGCACCCCCTCCAGCCTTGCCGCACGCGCCGCAGAAAGCCTGGTCGAACGCAGTCGCTGCTACCAGACATTCTTCGCAAAAGAGGCGCACCGATTAGCGCTGGCATGCCGCGAAATGTCGCAGCGCTTTTCCGCCGGCGGCCGCCTCCTCGCATTCGGCCGCGGACCCTCGGCCACGGATGCCCAGCACGTGTCCGTCGAATTCGTGCATCCCGTCATCGTCGGAAAGCGCGCCCTGCCGGCACTCGATTTGTCCATCGCGTTTCGAGCCTGGATCGAAGCCCTCGCGCGTCCGGACGATATCGTGATGGGCTTCGGGCCTCCTGAAGGCGACGCGGAAGTTCAGGCTGTGCTCGACATGGCGGAACAACGCGGTGCGATGACCTTCGCGCTGCCCGGCGATCGCGGTTCCTATTGGTTCCGAGACTCCCAACTCGATCCGTTCCAGCACCAGGAATTGATCGAGATTCTGTATCACACACTGTGGGAGACGGTGCACGTCTTCCTGGAGCATCGCGAGCTCGGTCTCGACGCCGGCGAGTCCGGTTTTCTTTATCCCTTTCTGGGCCAGGAAAAGCAGGAGACACAAAGCGTGGTCGACGACGTCGCGGCGTCGATTGAAATGAAGGTGGCCGACGACGCGAAACTGCGCCAGCAGGTGGCGCAACAGCAGAGCGAGGAAATCGCCCGCGTGGCGCTGGCGATTCATGACCGCGTCGCCCGCGGCGGCAAGCTGATCCTGTTCGGCAACGGAGGCTCGGCGACGGATGCCAACGACTGGGCGCTCGATTGCGTCATGCCTCCGCCCGGTTATTCGCCCCTTCCTGCGATCTCGCTCGCCCTGGAGCCAGCCAACATCACCGCGCTCTCCAACGACATTGGCACGGAGGCGATTTTTCTGCGCCAGTTGATCGCCCAAGCCCGGCCCGAAGATGTCGCCGTCGGGATCTCCACCAGCGGCGGCTCGAAGAACATCATCGCGGCGTTAGTCGAGGCTCGCCGGCGCGGCTTGTTGACCGCCGCCTTGCTCGGCTACGACGGCGGTGAGATCGCGCGGCGCGGATTGGTGGATTATCCTCTGGTGGTCGCGTCCGATTACATTCCGCGGATTCAGGAGGTGCAAGCCTCCGTCTATCATGTGATCCGCGAACTGCTGGAGGCTGCCCGCCGTGGCCAGAACTGAGCTCTACGGTTCCGCGTCCTGCCCCTACACGCGCGAATTGCGCGAATGGCTCGAATGGCACAACCGCGAATTCGACGAGTACGATGTCGACGCGGACCCCCAGGCGTTCGCTCGAGTGCTCGCCGTAACGGATGGCCAACGCACTGTCCCGGTTCTGCTCGAAGACGGCAAGGTCGTCCAAATCGGCTGGCAAGGCCGGGGCTGTGTCATTGGTTACGCGAGATGAACGCGGCGTGCTCGATTAGCGTTCGCGGCGTTGTTCAGGGCGTCGGATTTCGCCCGTTCATTTATCGCC
>DASXZC010000506.1:0-12457 GCA_036502165.1 Bryobacteraceae bacterium | reverse complement strand
TTCGAAAAACATAAACATTCAACAACCCGCGATTGAGCTCCCCAACTCGCTGTCACAACCGGCCTCACTCTCTCTCCCCATTGACTTGTGCGCCCCTTTCACTGGACCGTCGAAGGCGTTTCCGGCTCTGCGCTGAGGACCCTTCGGACGGGGTCGATAGAAACAGTAAATCGATTCAGTGACCGCCGTCGATCCATAGATGCCGTCCCAATAACTTCACCGTTCACCACGGCCGTCACCGTCAGATCCAACCAGTCTGTTTGGATGGATGTTTGCATATCCGGACCCACGGACACCGCGCTTGACCATGGCGTCTCAACCGGAAAAACGCTTCTGAAGATCAGAATCGCCTTGTCCTCCGGCCTAACCCCACGGACGCTCACGAGCATCGGTTGATCTACGCGCACGTCCCCTCGATCTGCTGTAATAATGCACGCCGACCTCTCCGCCGTGACCACGCAGTCGAAATCCCGGTTCGGGGCTAGGGAGTCTCCGATAAAGCGAACGTGATATCGGCCGAAGGGAACGCCTGTCCCGCGGCACCCGACAAATCTATCTTTGTAATCGACCCTCCCCGGCCCACCCGTGACAAGGCTGAATCCTGTTATCGACTTACAGATCTCTGCTTTCTGAACGCCGCGATCAAAGACCAAGACGGAAACGTCCCGCGCCGCCTCCGCGTGCGACACACTCCCGAGAGCGCAAGCGCCGAGCGCCAAAATGAGACTGCGCAACTGACCTCCTTTAATTCTCACGTCCAATCGACTTAAAAACATAGTCGAGATCCTTATTCGGATCGCCCGTCCAGGAGTCCCACATCTTCGTTGGCTTTACGGCGCAACCTCGAACTCCAGCTTTTCGCCTGCTGCCGTCAAGGGCAGCGGTCTCTAAACAAACAGCCGCAGTCAGAATCAACCTTGGCAACATCGCGATCAGCAATATATCAAAACTCCCAAGGGAACTCCGCCCTCACCCTTCAGGCTTCTCGGATCTCTCGCACCGCAAAATGGGCGCTCACTCACTCTAGAAATTTGATAACGCCAAACAAATCAATCCGTCCGGACTCTTTGCCGCATAAAGCAGGATATCTCCAACCCATCAAGGGTGCCCAATAGGACGACAGGACGCCGCCGCTCAAAGTGCGCCGTCCCCAGAAAGGATCCCTCAAATGGCAACCTCCGCCGTACAAATCGAAGCCAATCGCTCGAACGCCCAGCGTTCCACCGGCCCTCGCACCGAGCAAGGCAAATCCGCCTCCTCCCGAAACGCCACCACGACCGGACTCACCGCCGCCAAGATCTTCATCCGTCCCGACGAGCAACCCGCATTCGACAAGTTAAAATCCATGCTCTGGATGGAATTGAAGCCCGTCGGTGAAACCCAAACTCATCATTTCCAGTTGATCCTCCACGCCCAGTGGAACCTTCAGCGCTGTTTCGAGCTCGAAGCGCATATTCAAAACGAAGCCTTTTCGAAACGACTCGCCGACGCCCTCCTCGACGACGAACTCGCGCGCAAGCTCGACCGCATCTATCGCTACAAGAAGATGCATGAATCGTCCCACCGCCGCGCGTCGGCCGAACTCCGTCACCTGCAGACCGAGTGCCTCTGGCGCAAGAACAGCGAACAGAACCCCGGGAAAGACGCTGAATCGATCCTCGTCGACACTGCGAAAGTAACGATCAAACAGAACCATTCAAAGGCGCTCAAACAGCGCGCCAGCCTCGATGCATTTCGCCAACAGATCGAAGCCTTCATCGCTCCGCCACCGTTAGACGTTGACGATGACGACGACATCGAGTGAGAAAGCAGGAAAACGAAACGAAGCCATCCGGCATTTCGGGTACATGCGAAACGGGCCAAAACGGCCCGAAGAACCCGTGGATCTTTGACAATTTAAGTAAGCCCGCCGGAGCGCGCGCTACAACCGGAACAACGTGCGCAATCGCTTTGTCTGCACGCGGCTCACCGGGATCTCGGTCTGTTTCTTGTCATCCATCTTGAGCTGGAAGCTCGAGTTGAACCATGGCACCACTTCGCGGATCCGATGGATGTTCACAAGGTACGACCGGTGCGCGCGCCAGAACGACTCCCCATCGAGATTCGACTGCAACTCCTCGAGCGTCTTGTAGTTCAGCAGCCCCTCGGCCACCGTCGTGACCGCCGTGATGATTCCGTCGTCGATCGTCGCATACACCAGGTCGCGCGCGTCGATGATCAGATTCCGGTTGTTGCTGCGCACCACCAGCTTGTTGCGGACCGTCGTTTCGTGCGCGCGTTCATGCGGCTGCTCATCAGGTGCCTCAGCAATACCCGCGCCGCCCGTCGCCGGCGCCGGAGTCGCCAGATAACGCCGCGCACGATCGAGTGTCTCCGAGAGACGCTCCTTCTCGACCGGCTTCAACAAATAGTCGAGCGCCTCGAGCCGGAACGCTTCAACCGCGTATTGATCATAAGCCGTCGCGAGGATAAAATACGGCTGCGGGATGTCGCGCTCGCGCAGTTTGCGGATCACGCCGAGCCCATCCAGCCCCGGCATCTGCACGTCGAGGAACACAACGTCGGGCTCGAGATTCTCGATCAGACGCATCGCGTCGAGGCCGTTCTCACCCGAGCCGACGACTTCAATATCGCCGAAATCTCTCAACAGATAAGACAGTTCTTCTCGGGCGAGCTTCTCGTCGTCGACAAGAACAACACTGATTGTGGCGGCCGGTATCGCGGATTTCCCGGTGATCACTTGCTATAGTATACAGCCGCCGCACCCTTGACGCGACCCTCCAAAGAGAGTATGCTCTTTCCTAGATCCTTACCCTAGAACATTAGGGTAAATCGCCACGAACCTTCATGACCAACAATCTGCAAGGCACCATCGACCTGCTCATTTTGAAAACGCTCGAGCGCGGCCCCAACCACGGCTTCGGCATCACGCTCCACATCCAGGAAGTCTCCGACGGACTCCTCAAAGTGGAGGAAGGTTCGCTGTACCCCGCCCTGCACCGGCTCGATCGCGACAAGCTCGTCGATGCCGAATGGAAGGTCTCGGAAAACGGCCGCCGCGCGCGATATTACAAGTTGACGCCGCAAGGCCGGCAAGCGCTCGCCGCGCAAACGGAGTCGTGGGAAACACTGCGCAAGGGCGTCAAGAAAGTGCTGCGCTTCGCATGAAGAATCCTCTCAGCCGTTGGCTTTCACGGCGCCGCGACCCTGATGCCGAACTCCGTGAGGAGCTCGCGTATCATCTCGACCGCCGTGCGGAACTCGACAAAACGAACCCAACCGCTGCCCGCCGCCAATTCGGCAACGTCACCCAAACGCAAGAGGAGATGCGCACCATGCGAATTCCAATCTGGCTCGACGGCCTTCGCCAGGACCTCGCCTACGCCGCCCGCACTTTCACTCGCACGCCCGGCTTCACGCTCGCATCAGTGGTCGCCCTCGCCCTCGGCATCGGTGCCGTGACCGCCGTGTTCAGCGTCGTCGATCCCCTCCTCTTCCGGCCGCTACCGTACAAGAATGCCGACCAGATCGTCTCCGTCGGAATGTCCGCGCCCATCCAGCCCAGCGAATGGCTGCTCGGGCCCGACTACATCGAGTGGCGCGACAAACCATCGGCCATCGAAAGCTGGGCGGCCGTCGAAGGCACACGCAACTGCGATCTCACCGAAGGCGAACCCGTTCGCCTGACCTGCGGAGTCGTCGAATCCACATTCCTCAACCTGTTCGGAATCCAGCCGTTCATGGGCCGCGGCTTCACGAAAGACGAGGACGTCCCCAACGCGCGCCCCGTAGGTCTCATCTCTTATGAACTC
The DNA here is from genome assembly GCA_036502165.1 of Bryobacteraceae bacterium. Lineage (GTDB taxonomy): Bacteria > Acidobacteriota > Terriglobia > Bryobacterales > Bryobacteraceae > F-183. Next base: position 8,645 of record DASXZC010000506.1, on the reverse strand, counting down.
TGGCAAGGCCACTTCGGCGGCGCGCCCGTCATCGGACACCTCGTCGAAATGGATGGCCAAAAGCGCGAAGTCATCGGCGTACTTCCCAAACGCTTCGAGTTCCCCGGCCTGCGCCAGGTCGATTGGCTCGTCCCCCTCCAAATGGATGTGAAGCGGCAACTGACCAGGCAGGTGATGGTGATCCTCGGCGTCTTCGGGCGCATGAAACCGGGCGCCACCGTGGATCAGGTTCGCGAATCGTTGCGCCCATTGTTCAACCACGCAATGGACTACGTCCCGCCGCAATTCCGCAAGGAAGTGAATCTCAAAGTATCCGGCTTCCGCGAGCGCCAGGTACGCGACTTCCGAACAGCTTCGCTTGTCCTGCTCGGCTCGGTCTTAGGAGTGCTGCTCGTCGCCTGCGCCAACGTCGCGAACCTGATGCTTGCCCGCGGCGCTACCCGTGAACGCGAAATGGCCGTCCGGGCCGCGATCGGCGCCAGTCGCACGCGCCTGCTCCGCCAGACACTCACCGAAAATCTATTCCTCAGCGGAGCCGCCGGCATCGCCGGCGTCGGACTCGGATATCTGCTGCTCGCGATCTTCCGCGGCCTCGCACCGCAAGGCGTTCCGCTGCTCGCAACAGCCTCCATCGACTTGCGCGTGCTCAGCTTTGCATTGGCTCTTTCGGTTCTCGCAGGCACGCTCGCCGGCCTCGCCCCGGCCCTGCGGCTTCCTTCGCCCGAATCGCTCACCGGAACCCGCGCCACTGGCGTGCGCAAGGATTGGTTGCGCCAGACTCTCGCCGCCGCACAAATCGCCATCTCGCTCGTGCTTCTCGCCGGCTCTGGACTGTTGATCCAAAGCCTCTGGCGCATTCAACAAATCGATCTCGGCGTCGATACCGGCCAGATTCTGTTCACACACGTCGCATTGAACGACCAGCGTTACCCGACGCTCGAAAAGAAGCAGGCGTTTTACCTGCAGCTTGAAGACCGCCTCAAGCACATGCCCGGTGCGGCGGCGGTCGCACTCTCGACCTCGGTTCCACCCGCCACCCATAACGAGGCCATGATCCTTTCGCGAATCGAAAAGGAAGGCCAACCCCTCGACCAGCGTGCCCCCACCGGAGGCATGGTCAACGTCCGCAACATCACGCCCGTCTACTTCAACGCCCTGCGGATCCCCATCGTCCGCGGACGCCCGTTCACCGAGGAAGATCGCAACTCGACTGAAGGACTCATCATCGTCGATGAAGCCCTCGCCCATCGCCTCTATCCTTCCGGCACTGCAGTCGGCAAACGCATCCGCCCCGGCGGCAATGGCGAGTGGTTCACGATTGTCGGAGTCGCACGCAACGCCCGCAACGGCGGATTATTCGATTCGAATGCCCCCGAATATTACGTGCTCCTCCGTACCCGCGGAATTCAACTGCCACGACCCGCGAACGGCACCTGGGACCGCGGCCGCATGTATGTCATCATCCGCACGTCGAGCGATGTTCGTGCCATCGCTCCGCTGATTCGCGCCGAGATCAATCGCCTCGATCCGAAGATCCCGGTCGAAATCCAATCTCTTGATACTGAAGTCCGTCAACTTGCGGCGCGCCCCCGATTCAACGCCATGCTGCTCGCGCTGTTCGCTGCGATCGCTCTTGCGCTCGCCGCCATCGGACTCGCTGGTGTTGTCTCGTATCTGGTCGTTCAACGCACCCAGGAACTCGGCGTCCGCATGGCACTCGGCGCGACCCCCTCGAACGTACGCTCTCTCGTCCTCAACCAATCGCTCAAGTGGATCCTCGCCGGAGCCGCAACCGGCCTCGCTTTCGGCCTCATCGCCACTCGCGGCATCAAATCGATGCTCTATGGAGTCGAGCCCAACGACCCATGGATCATCGGCGGCGTCACCGCGACGTTGATCGCCGTCGGAGTTCTGGCGAGCTGGCTCCCCGCCCGTCGCGCCGCACGGCTCGATCCGATGGTCGCGCTTCGCCACGACTGACGGGTGCTAAAATCCCTCAAGATGGAGCGATCCACAGGGATTAAAGCCAGGAAATTATTTGTGTTCCTATTCGCGGCCTCGTCCGCGGCGCTGATCGGTCAAAAGAATACGGTCCCGTTGTGCGCGCCCGACGATCCTTCGCTCGCCAAGACAGAGCTGCAGCGCTATTACGATGAGGAAACCCAAATCAAGGAACAGGAGATTCAAGCTCACACCGATTACGAAAGCGACAAACTCCGCTGCAAAGGCAGCACCGGCTCCGCCGCCAACACGTGTCTGCAAAAGGCCGGCAAGACTCTGGAGCGCAATATGGCGAAAGCCGCCATCCGGCGCAACAACAATAACAATGTCCACACGAAAGCGACCACCGGCTTCGCCGCTTCGAAAGACAGGTGCAACGTAACCGGCAATTCCTTCGAAGAACAGAACGAAAACTGGCGCCACTTCGACGCACTGATCGCCATCAAGAAAAAGGCCATTGACGTCGAAACCAAGTACGGGAATGCCAAGCTCCAGTGCGTCGTCGACGCTCCGCCCGCGCCCGATTGCACGAAGAAAGCCGAGACGCAATATGCGAAAGATAAGATCCAGATCCAAATCGACATCAATGACGAGAACGGAACCTGGACAAAGAACCGGACCGGAATCCTGAGAAATGAAACCCGGCCAAAGTAATCAAGCCATCAACGCGATTGAACAGGGTTGTCCGTTTCCGAACACCGCTCGACTTCGGGAATACCGCGACTCAATGACATAGCGATGGCCCTCGGCTTGCCTTGTCAGTATTAGGCCCATGCGCATTCTGATCTGTGACGACCAACCGGACGTAGCCACTGCGCTCCGTCTACTGCTCAAGGGCGCGGGCCACCAAACCGAGGAGTTTTACGCTCCGAACCAGTTGCTCGACCGGCTGGGCGCGACTCCATCCGCCGACCTGATTCTGATGGATATGAACTACGCGCGCGACACGACATCAGGAGAAGAAGGCCTCAGCCTGTTGACGCGCATCAAGGCCGCGCACGCAGGCATTCCAGTAATTGTAATGACCGCATGGTCGAGCGTCGATCTCGCCGTCGAAGCCATGCAGCGCGGCGCGGTCGACTTCATCCAAAAGCCCTGGGAAAATTCGCGCGTGATCGCCGTAGTAGAGAAGCAATCGAGCCATCGCCGCCAGGCCGCGCGCAATGAAATGGAAATCGCGCGGAACGTCCAGCAGCGTCTGTTCCCCGATCCGCTGGTTCGCCGCAATCGAGGTGTCGAGTTCGGAGGCATCTGCGTTCCGGCCCAGGAAATCGGCGGCGATTACTACGATTTTCTGGAACTCGACGGCGGCGCGATGGGCTTCGTCTTGGCGGATGTTTCCGGCAAAGGAATCCCTGCGGCCTTGCTGATGGCGAACTTGCAAGGCTCGTTCCGCAGCCAGTCGAGCGCCGATCCTCGTGCGGTGATGAGCCACGTGAATTCCCTGTTTTACCGCTCGACTCCGCCCGAGCACTTCGCGACGGCTTTCCTCGGAGTCTACGATTCCAAACGCCAATGGCTGCGCTTCGCCAACTGCGGACATCCGCCCGGATTGTTGCTGCGCCAAAACGGCGACGTGGAAAAGCTCGAGCCCACGGCCTGCGTCCTTGGAGTCGCCGACGGTCTTGAATCGGATGAAAGCGGAGTTCCTCTAAATGAAGGCGATCTGGTCGTCCTATACAGCGACGGCATCACCGAGGCAGGCATCGAATCCGGACCCGAATTCGGCGAGTCGCGCCTCGCGCAGCTTCTCACGGAACGCCGGAAATCGGACGTCGGCGACTTACTCGCAACGATCGCGAAAGCCGCCGGCGACTACGCGAAGGGCGATCATATGGACGACATGACGCTCGTTGGAGTCCGGATTCTCACGCCTGCTTAGCGCCAAAATTGGAACCACTTCTTCGATCCGTCTCCCGAATCCGCGGAATTCATCGGCAAGACTTCATCACCCCGAATAATCGCCCCAGGATTCGTGACCAGCAGCAACTCCGCAATATCCGTGCCGAGCTTGTCCGTCACAATCTCATGCGCCAAATCGAGCCTCGGCGGACGATGCACAAGATCATGCGCATCGCTCGCCAGCACGTGCACCATCCCCTTACGCAGCCACGTCCAAGTAATGTCGCGCGCCTCGCGTCCGAAGCGATCCGTCAACGATTGCGCTGTAATCTGCAGCACACATCCGGACTTGATCCACTTCTCGAGCCTCGCCGTCGATCCTCTAAGCACAGGGTTGCGTTCCGGATGCGTAATCACCGGCGTAATGCCACGCTCGGTGAATTCGCTCAAGATGTTTTCCGTCGACGGCGGCACGAAGAATTCCGCAAATTCGACCATCAAATAACACAAGCCGTTAATCGTATAAGGCGTATGATCGACCAGACACGCCTGCACATTGTCGATGCTCAAGTGAAAATCGCACCCCCGATGAATGCGCGGCGTGTTGCCGGTCAGCGCGTTCAACTCCGCGATCCGCTCGTCGACGATCGCCGGTTGATATACGAACTGCGAATCCGAATGAGGGGTCGCGACAATGTCAGTCGTGCCCGTGTCCGCCGCTAGCTTCAGCATGGCGAGGCTCGTATCGCGATCCTCCGCTCCATCATCGAGCCCGTACAAGATGTGACTATGTATGTCGATCATTTCGGACGCACGTCCGATTTTAGCGCGGTAATTCTCGTTTAGTTGAGCCGGAATGTGTAGCCCAGTGTCGCATCACTCGGCCCTTCGTCCGCACCCTCGTTGCCGCCAACCGACCGATAGAGCGCCATCGCCGCGGCATTAGTGCGATCCGTCAACACCCAAGCTTCCGTGCAATGTAGCGTCCGGCCGAGTTCGAACGATCCGCGAGGAATTCAGCGGTAAGTTCCGGATTGACTGGATTGTCGAACACTTCCGGCGCGACGCGCGTCAAAACATCCGCGTCTTGTGGCCCAAGAATTCGGATTTCACACTTCGACATCGGCCGATGTCACGAGACGCGCCCCTCGCGCGGTGACTTCCTTAAAGAACGCCTCAGCCGCCTCTGGACTCAACGCTTCAATCGCGTCCGTCACAATGTCCACCGGCTTGCCAGTCGCAAGCAATCCTAACGCAGCGAAGCGCACGCAGATTTCTGTGACGACTCCATAGACGACATAGCGGTCCGCGTTAAGCTCTGCCAACAACGGCAGCAACCGAGGATTGAGAAAGGCATCCGTCGTGACCTTCTCGAAGATGATCTGCTTCGGAACCAATAGATCCGACGGCTTCCGCTGCCCGAGCGTCCCCAGCACACAATGCGGAGGCCAACTCTTGAACTCAACGTCGTCTTCCGAGTGCGCATCGACAGTCGAGATCAATCGCGGCGCGCGCCGGTTCAAGGCCGCAATCGCGGGAATCCGTTTCTCCGCTCCGGGGACGTACAACGATCCCGCGGGACTAACGAAATCAAGCTGTGTATCGACGTCAAAGAAAACGGTCATGTGTGTTTGCTCGCGCGAACCTGCTCGAGGACCCGCTTCAATTCCAAACTATACTCCACTCGCCAGCCGCCTTCACGCTCGAACGCAGTGCGCAGTGGCTTCGGCAATTTCCGGATCGCTCGCCCAGCATAATCGCGCGCCGCCGTCGCTCCGGGCAAAGGATCGACCAGTTCACCGTTGAGGATCACTGGCTGCAACAGCGCGTCCGACGCATCCGCGTAGCATTCGCTCTCGAGCGCGATCTTGTCATGATCGGCGAAGCGGAACACCTGCTTTGCTCCAGGAATCGTCGTCTTGTCTCCAGCGAATTTCGCCGTGTAACGCTTCGAGCCATTGCTGTCGAGCTCGACCATCTTGTAGATCGCCCCAAGGTTCGGCGAGTCCGCGGATGTCGCCAGATCAGTGCCGACTCCGAAGGAATCGATGGGCAGCTTCGCGGCATTCAGTTCGAGAATCTTGTATTCGTTCAAATCGCCAGTGACCATGATCTTGCAATCCGGCAATCCGGCCTCGTCGAGGATCCGCCGCACCGCCGGCGCGAGTTCCATCAAATTGCCGGAGTCGAGCCGAACGCCCCATAAAGGACGCCCCAGCGACGCGGCTTTCCGGGTGCCTTCGAGCGAATCGTACGTGTCGATCAACTGCGTCGTCAGATGTCCGAGCAGACGCTGCAGCCGCTGGAATGCTTCAGTTTCACTTTCAAACGACAACACCCAGGAATGCGCCGCTGTACCGAAAACGGGGATTTTATAACGAAATCCAGCCTCGACATTGCTGGTGCCCGCGCATCCGCCGATATAAGAAGCACGCCCGGCGAGCACGCCTGCTTCAGGTGAATGTGCGCGCCGCGTTCCGAACTCGACGCATGAACGATCGGGGCCAGCCGCTTCAACTACACGCGCCGCTTTGGTCGCAATCATCGACTGAAAGCTGATGATCGCGAGCAAATATGTCTCAGGCAATTGCGCCTCGATGATCGGCGCGCGGACGGTGAGAATCGGTTCGCCCGCGAACACTGGCGTTCCTTCTTTCACGGCAAAAACATCGCCTGTGAATCGGAACTCGCGCAGCATCTGCCAGAACCCTTCATCGACGCGCGCGAAGTGCTCGAGCGTTCTCAGATAGGCGATCTGCTCTTCAGTGAACTTCAGGTTGAGCAGGTAATCGACGGCCTGCGCGAGTCCGCAGGCGACGATGAAATTGCGGTATCGCGGCAGGCGGCGGACGAACAGTTCAAACGTCGCCCGCTCATGTTTCTTCCCGGCCGCCCAATATCCGGCGGCCATCGTGAGTTGATAGAGATCGGTGACGAGTGCGTCGTTCATCGGATGACGCGCGTCATTTCTTCTGAGCTCCGGCGGCCGGTTCTTTGATCGCGCTGAACGCTTGCCGGATCCCATCGACGTTCGATGGGTCGAGTTCGTACATCGCCGGCTCATCGCCGCGCGCCGCTCTGTTGCCCGCGATGCGCACGGTCTCGCTCTTCTTGCCCTCCGCCGTCAGCACCGTAATTTCGATGTCAGGCGCGGCAATCTTCTCCGGATTGTCGATGAACTGCTTCGCCGACAAATCGCGGATCTTGTCAACGAAAGCCGATACCGTCTCAGGCTTCACTTCCTTGTTATCGCAAATCCACTTCTCGCCGTTCTTGCCGCACGCCTTCGTCTTGCCATCGACCTTGATCTCGAGCTTCGATGGATCGGTGAATCCGAAATCGAACAGCTTCTTGTTCCGGTAATCCATGACAGGCTTCGACAGCGCAGTCGCGAGATCGGCCGGAACTTTGTACACGCCGTCAACCGCGGACGACTTCGCGTAATACACCGGTTCCTTGTCTTTCGACTTGCGGATCTCCAACTGCTGCGTGCCGCTCGCGTCCGTCAGCTTCGCCGTCGCAACCGGAGTATCGGAAGCAAACTCCTTCGTGGCTTTTTCGAGATCAGCCGCGGGCGCGGCAGGGTCAAGCTTCGCGTCCTTCAATTTGCGAACCAGTTCCTCGACACCCCACGTGTCGGCGCGATAGGGATTGGGCTTCACGATCTGCCATTCGCCCGCTTGATTCTTGCCGAACTCGACCGACTTGCCGTTCGCCGAAATCTCGACGCGGCTCAGTTTGTCGCTGTCGACGGGCAACAAGCGCTTGTCTCGCAGATCGCTCCACTGCTTGTCGAGCGCCGTGCGGTTGAACGATCCAACCGTGAACACTCGCGGATCGCCGGCCACCTTGACGAACACCGATCCAGTCACAGGAACGTTGTCGCCGACCTCCACTTCAATCTGCTTGCCATCCTTCTTCACGACCTTCAGAGTGAATAGCGGATCCTTCAATCCGAAGGGACTCAGATCGGCCGGCGCGGGCGCCACAGTTTCGGAACTGAAGTTCGCCAGCACGCCGGTGACAGCCGCAACCGCATCGGTATCGGCCGGCAGTGGCTTCGGTTCAGTGATCGTCCACTTGCCTTCACCAGCACGCTTAACGACCACCGGCGGCATGCCTTTTTTCAGAAAATCGAGCTGCGCAATATCTGATTCCTGCAGCGCCAGCACCTTCGGTGAAGCATCCTTGGGCCCGCTCTTTGATTCCGCTTCTTTCGACTTGTTCGACCAGTAGACGCCGCCGCCCAGCAGTGCCAGCACGGCCGCGCCGATGAGCAATCCCCGAACCTGCATACGCTATCTCCTCTGCCCCCACACGCTGAAGCCGGCAAGAGCAATCAGCAGCGGCAACAGCAATAACGATGTGTAGCGCACGACACCCATCTCGCGATTGGTCATCTGAATCCGCCGGTCTTCAGGATCCTTCGGACGGATCGAAATCAGATCCTCATCCGCGGCCAGCCAGTTCAGCGCGTTTCCGATCAAGTCGCGATTGGCACCGAACTTCAAATATCCGTTGACCGCGAAAGTGGAGCTGCCGAACACGACGAAACGCCCTTCATTATTCGGTTGTCCCGTGTTGTACTTGCCTGCGACCCCGAGCACGAACGGCCCATGCTTGTCCTTCTCGGGATCGATCGCGATCTCGCCTTTGATGCCGTTGACGTTCTTCGCGAAGCTACGGTCCATCGAGCTGAACAGCTTCTCGGTCGTGGCCTTACCTTCGACCGGCTTCACTTCGAGCGGACGCGACAATGGCATCGCGCTCGCGTTATCCTTCAAATCCCTGACGATCGGCTG
>DASXZC010000505.1:0-9533 GCA_036502165.1 Bryobacteraceae bacterium | reverse complement strand
CCGCGGACCTGAGAAAGATGGTGTTGGTCTCACGTTGGACGCGGATCTTGTCCTGCCGCGCGGTGTCCGCAAGCCAGGCTTGATCCTGCGCCCGCACTTCGTCCAGTAGAGGAGCGACGTCGATGCCCGAACGGATGAGCTTGAAGCACTTCATTTTCGCAATGGGTCCGGATACTCAGGCTTCCTGATGCGCCTGTTAAAGGTCGCCGTTGGTGCCGGTCAAGTGAGGTCAACCTTGATGTTCGTGCCAGTAAAAGACATCCGCTCAATTCCGCCTCCCACTGAATATGACGCAATTAGGACATCGTCCAGAGAGATGGACAGAACTTGAAGAGCGGTGGTGACTGCGAGGATCACACGCGGAAAGAGCGTCCCCTGGGCGGAGGCCATGGCCAAATCCTGCGATGCATCGTCTACCGCTCTCGTAATGGTGAAGTCCGTGGGCTGCGCCTTGATCGGGACGCCGGGAAGGGTCGCCGCATGCTTCGGCGCCCAGGACCAAGAGTCAACATTATAGGCTTTAGTGAGTCTGGTCGAACCCGGAAACGCGATCGTGTTGATGGCATTGGCCATTTATTTCCTCTTTCGATTGGGCTCGTTACGACGCGCGAAAGCGTCTGGGTTTGACGTTGGTTGCGGGCGCCGCCGTTCTCACGATTCTACACCGCCATTGGGCGCAACGGTGACATCGAAATGGAATGAATGTGCGTGTGTTTATGGAGCCGGCGGAGGGATTTGAACCCCCGACCCTCTGATTACAAATCAGATGCTCTACCAACTGAGCTACGCCGGCACAAGTGAAAAAAAACGACTTACTGGATCAACTCGAATGCGTCTTCGCCGCTGTGGAGACGTCCAAAGCCTCGGGCGACGGATGAACGTAACGCTGGCTGACAGGATCGACGAGTGACCCATCAGCTTCATGATACCGAATGCGCCGCATCCTGTCTCGCCTGGCCTCGTTTCAAACGACTGATGCAAGCTATAACCCTCGTCGCGTTTCCATCTGTTGCGCACTTCTGAGACCCGAGAACTCAGGGAAACGTTCCGACTTTCGACCTTCATGCTACCTTCGTTCGGTGGTGAAACCGGGCTAACAAATGACTTCCTTGATGCGTCGTTCCATTCTGCTCTTGCTGGCGCTGCGAGCCTCGACTGCCGCGGAGATCAAGACGGTTCACTTTCAAAGTGAAGATCACAAGACGCGCCTGGTCGCGTATTTGTTTGAACCCTCCGGTCCGGCACCGCATCCGGCGATCGTGCTGCTTCATGGACGGGCCGGTCCCTATTCGGCGGCTGCCAAGGGCGTCTATAACGCGACCACATTATCCAAGCGGCATCAGGAATGGGGCAATTTCTGGGCGGAACGAGGATACTACGCGCTCCTTGTGGACAGCTTCGGTCCGCGCAATTATCCGGCAGGCTTTCCGGCCGGAAGTTATAAGGATCGCCCCCCGGAATTGAGTGAACAAACTGTGCGCCCCCTCGACGCATACGGAGCACTCCGCTATCTGCGCGCGCAAAAGAGTGTGATCGGAGACCGCATCGGATTGCAAGGCTGGTCGAACGGAGCGATGACCGCACTGGCGACGATGAGCGATCAGGCTCCTGGCCGGATTGAGCCAGGCTTTGTCGCGGCGCTGGCGGAATATCCTGGGTGCGGCATGGATGCCATCAAGGGCGAGTATCATGCCTATGCTCCGATCCTCATGCTCCTGGGCGGTGAGGACGAAGAGGTCAACCCGCGGATATGCGAGCAATTTGCCCAACGCGCGAAGAACGCGGGAAGTCCGCTCGTGGTGCACACGTATCCCGGGGCGGAACACAACTACGACGATCCTGGAAGGAAGAAGCCGGCAAATCGCCGGGCCGCGGAAGACACCTTCCGCCGCGCGGACGAATATTTCGCGAAGTACTTGCGACGCTAAACTTTTCCGGGTTGCAGGAAACACCTACTTCGCGGCGAATGAAAGGTGTGCTGCCGTATGGGGAACCTAAAACTATGGAGCGGGAGACGAGAATCGAACTCGCAACCAACAGCTTGGAAGGCTGTGACTCTACCATTGAGTTACTCCCGCCCGTCCTCATCTACCGTAACAAGTTTTATGCCTACGGTTCAAGTTTCACAGGCACCACAGGATACCCGGCTTCGATCCAACCGTCGTATCCGCCATACAACATCCGCAGATGCGACAGGCCCTTCTTCTCGAGGAGCAGTGCCACACGGGCACTGGTAGCTTCGCTTGGTCACGAACAAAACAGGACGATCTCCCGGCCCTCCGGAATCTCGCCGACTTCCAACTGACTCGCTGTCGCCTTCAGCTTTTTCACGTCCACCCAATGCGCGCCCGGCAGCGTCATGCCTACCGATTTCACTTCGCCGCGACCGCGCAGGTCCAATATTACGGGCGGCTCCGGCGACTCGAGATGCTCTTTCAAATCCGCGGGAGTGATGCGATTGCCGCGCAATCCCCTGATGTAGATCACGCGCCGCCAATACTTCACGAGGAGGTATAACGCCAACGCCGCCGCTGCGACTACCACCAGCCAGCCGCCCAACCGCGTCAGCGCCGCCCAGATCTCCGCAGCCTGATCGTGGAAAGTCCAGCCCAGGCCCAAATACACGCTCGCCCATATCAGCGAGCCCAGTCCGTCCATCAAGAGGAATCGCCACAGATTAATCTTGTTCGCGCCCGCCAGTGGCTGCGCAACCGTGCTCAATCCCGGCACGAACTTCGAGAACAACAGCGCCGCCGAGCCGTACTTCTCGAACCAACCCTTGGTCAAACTGACGCACGATTCCGGCTCGAGTGAAATCCGGCACAACGTCTTTAACACCGACTGGCCCTTCACTCGCCCCAACCCATACCAGATCGTGTCGCTGATCAGGCACGCGATGACCGCCAACCCAAGCCCTTCGCTGAAGGAAAACCGGTGCATGGCAGCGAGCGAGCCCATCCCAAACAGGACAGGCAATGCCGGCACAGGCACGCCGATCTGTTCAGCCAGGACGTTCAGGAACAGGACCCAGTACCCGTGCCTCGCCAGAATGTCGAGCGTTTCCTTCAAGTTCTTCTTTGGATGCGGGAAGGACGTTCCACGCTCCGACTATTATAATCCCATTCGATTATCGGTGCTTTAACAAGTATTATTGTCAATACAGGTAACGAGCACGACCCCCGGGTTACAATATATACATGGGCGTGCTCGGGGTTCTCCTGGCAATCCTGGCTTCTTCGGCTGGAATTCCCCAGTCCCCTTCCGGCCCCGTGCGCATTGACACGATTCCCGTCAATGGCGGAGCCCAATTGATCACGATCTATCGCCAGGTTCCCAATCACTCCGAAGTCCCGGTTCTCTCCGTTCTGCGCGACACTCTTGGCGACACCGACCCTGCCAGCTACCGCCTGCGTTACGTGTGGATCCTCACCGATCGGCGGGCGCACTGGTATCAGCACGCGCTCGCCGCGGTCCCGTTTTTCTATGCGCGCATGCCCGCGCCCAAACCCTCGCCCGATCGCCGTCCAGGACCCTCCCTTGACCTCGCGAAGCCGGCCGACCGGTCGGTCGCGAAGCTTGCGAAAACGCTGCTGCAAACCGAAGCCTTCGATCCCATGGGAGCCTTCGTACGCTCCTCGACGCGCAGCTACACCCTTAATGAGGACTTCCGCCGTCAGAACCGCGTCGCTGAAGCACTCACCGCTCTCGAGGACCTCGACCGCTCGCCCGGCCGGGTTTCATCGTCGCTCACCGGCGCTGAGGATCAGCAGTTGCGCGCACGCCTTCTGCTCTCGACCAAGACCTTCGGCGGATGGGTCGACGATCGCGGACTTCCTATGGTCTACTCGGCCGACATCACGCGCATCGAGGAAATGCGCGGACACAATTGGGATCTCCTACGCCAGGCCGCCGAATCGAACGGGCTCGCCTTCGAGGCGCTCCGCCTCGCCGGTGGACCGCCGTCGAACGCGATCCTCTGGGTCGCGAAATCGGAGTTGGCCAGCAGTTCCGCCTCGCGAACGTTCCATCGGAAGTTTCTGTCGATCGCCTCGCCTTGGGGCGATAGCCGGCTGCTCAATTGGAAAGGCTACACCGAGACGCGCCTCTGGGGCGGCCAGCCAGTCGAGATGATTCCGCTCGCGGTCTACAGCCTCGATCATCCGAAAGTGCCGCAACTGGTCGCCGATATGCGCGATAGCTTCGCGCCCGGCCGCCGTGAGATGTTCCGCCGCGCGATCACCGACGCCACCGCCGGTGTGCTCGGTATCACGAGCACCGCGAACCTCGGTCTGTTCGCAGCCGCTTTTACCTGGGAGTTCATCTCCAGCCGTTGGGGAGCTTCGAACGATCGTTCCTGGCGCATACGCTCGTATTCCGAGCTCCGCTACCGCTTGTCGCTCGACACTACGCTCGACCCCGTTCTGCGTAAGGATCTGATGAAGCGCGCGAACTGGCTCGCCATGAATCCCTTCGAGGAATCGCCCGATCGCAGCATACGCGCCGCCAAAATCCAACACTCGGCGCTGGTGAAATGGGCCGAGTCTCCGAAGGCGCGGAAGAAATTGGATAAGGATCGCCGTGAGGAGCTCGCGCTTCTGCGCCGCACCGATCCGCAGCGCTTTTGGGCCTCCGCCACGCGCATCGGATCCTTCGGGATGTATCGCCGGCGCGCCTCGAACATCCCCGCCACGTACGCGGAACTCGATGCGCGGCGCAAGGTCGACACCTATACGCGATTCCTCGAGCAACTGCTGGGCGCAAACAATCCGCGGCCGGAGGTTTCCTGGAACGGACCCGCGGTGCGAAACGCGGTGTACGAGCTCGGAAGGCTGCGGCCCAACGATCCCCAGGTGGTGAACCTCGTCAACAAAGTGCTGAACAGGATCGAAGACACGCAAGCAAAGGCCGCTTTTGTAGACGCATGGTACAACGAACCCGGAAGCCAACTCTAGCCATTCGATTCCTTCTCCTTTTCCTCGTTCCCGCGCTGCTCGCGCAGGCCGAAGTCAAGCGGATCGTCATCATTAAGATAGACGGCCTTCCCGGCTGGTATCTCGACGAGGTCCTGTCGAAGCGCGACCCTGCGACCGGCAATTCACTCGCGCCATGGTTCGACCATATCTTCGTCCAACACGGCGTACGCGTGAAGAATTTCTACACCCGCGGAATCAGTCTCTCCGTTCCTTCGTGGAGCCTTCTCGACACCGGCCAGCACCTGCAAATCCACGGCAACGTCGAATACGATCGCTACACGTTGAAGGTCTACGACTACATGAACTTCTTCTCGTTCTACGTCGATTATTCACGCGGCAATGTGGCGGACATGCCAGGCGTGGAGGTCCTCGACGACGCCGGAGTCAAGCTGTTCGCGGACTATTATCCCCTCACCGCCGCCTACCGGAATTCCCAGCTCTTCTCGCGCGGCGCTCATTTAAAGATGCTGCAAACCTCTTTGACGAACACGTTCCAGCCATCGCGAGCGCGGCTGCTGTTCGATCAGTGGCAGGCGGGCTTCAGCATGTCTGCCAACATCTATGACGAAATGGAACGCGCCGTCATGGATCGCCTCGCCGATCCGAAATTCCAATACCTCGATTACTTCACCGGCGAGTTCGATCACCAGGCGCACCTCACGATGGATCAGTTCACGCTGCAGCAGTCCTTCAGCCACGTCGACCGATCGGTCGGCCGTCTATGGTCGGCGATCCAGCAAAGTCCGCTGGCGGATGAGACAGTATTCGTCGCAGTTTCTGACCATGGCATGAACACGACGGAAGGCGTCTACAGCCAGGCGTACGATCTGGTCCGCTTGTTCTCGAGCGCCGCTGGCGGAGGTCATCACGTTGTCACCAATCGCATCCTCATGCAGGAATTCAAACTGCGTGGACTCGATCCGTTCGTCTTCAAAGTGACCACTCCGAGTGCGGATTCGTTCTATCTGAAAGGCCAGTCCGCACAATATCCGACGGTGCTGCTCGACCTCGACGGCAATGAGCGCGCCTGCGTGTATCTGCGCAACAACCAGCTCAACCAGATCCAAATGCTGCTCCAGGCGATCAATTCCGACAAGCCGCGCGCGAAGCAATACGCTGATCAGGCAATCGAGATCATCAACAGCCAGCGTCCGCGTTGGGAAAAAGCGCTGCGTGAACTTCGCACTGAAATCGGCGTGCTCGAAACCAAACGCGACTCAACGCCCAAGGACAAAATCCTGGCGATGAGCAAGTACAGCAAAGAGCAATTGGAGCAAGGCGTCCTCATTGGACAGATGCGCAACAACGCACGCCTGGACTATTGGACCAACCAGGCGCGCCGCTACTCGAACTACTCGCGGACCCTCGAACATCTGCTAGCCATGAAGCGCGACGACCTCGCTCAGGGACATTTCAAGATTCAGGAGTTGATCGCCCCCGAAGCCATGGGCGAGCAGAACACGCTCGAGGATCTCGAGAACTACTCGGTCGCGCTCACCTCCGACGGATTTCGCACGATCAACTATCTGCGCCTGCTGACCAGCCAGTCTGTGAAGAACACTCCGCAGCCGGAAGTCGGAGCGAAGCCCATCGACTTCGTCGCCGTGAATCTTCCCGACGAGCACGCGATCCTGATGTACGCCTCACCGGACCACATCGTGAAAGTTCACCGCCGGGAAGATGGACAACTCCGCTATGAAGCTCTCACTGGATGGAAGGAAGGCCTGCCGCTGCGCCTGCTCGAAGACCCCGCGCTCGAGCTGCCCGAAGGACAAACCGACCGCGAGGCGTGGCTCAGTTCCTGGCACACCGAGCGCGAATGGTTCCGCGCCGTTCATCGCACACGCTATTCGAACGGCATCATCGGGATCACCGAACAATTCTCACCGGTCGCGAGCAAGGAGCGTCAACTGGTGCAATCGGACCTGCTCGTGATGGCCAACGATCATTGGAACTTCAACGTCCGCAGCTTCAATCCCGGCGGCAATCACGGCAGTTTCCTGCGCATCTCGACGCACTCGGTGCTGTGCTTCTGGGGAGGCGCCAAGACTGGACTCGCGAGCGGCGTCGCAATCGACGAGCCCTACGACTCATTGAGCCTGGTCCCGACGCTCATGCGTCTGACCGGCAAAAAGGAATGGAAAGGCCCCGGCGAGCCGATCGAGGGCCTGATGCGCGCCGAGCCAGTTACAACGAAACCGGATTAGGTGCCGGAGCAGGCGGCTTCACAATCTGGAAGTCCTTGTCCGTAAACAAAATCGTGCGGACTTGTTTTTGATCGCCTATCCTGCCGATCGCCTTGCCGTTCCATTTCACTTCGAGACCGGCGGCATTGCCGACTTTGATCACGACGTTCTGCTTGCCGGCGAGCAGCTTCGACTGCTGCGGCTCGAGGATCCCCGTATAGACCGTCTTTCCATCGGACGTGATGGTGATCCACGTCGGCTCGATCGCCGAGAGGCTCAACGAGACGTTCGAGCCAGGCCCCGCGTCCGGCGTCAGGTTGTCGACCACTTCCCGAATGGAAGCCTGCTGATCCGGCATCGGCGCGGCCGCCGCCTTGACCGATTTCTCGCCAGACGCACCGGATGCCGGCACGTAAGCGGGCTTCTGCTCGGCCACCGCCACCGAGGGCGATGACGGACGTTGCGCCCAGGTGTAAATCACCGATCCGCCTACCAGAACCAGAATTAACCCGATCGACGCCAGTACCAGGCGCAGATCTCCGCCAACTGTATTCGCCGCACGCAATGCCGGTTCACTTAACATGGGAAGGCGCGACTGCCGCAGCTCTCCCACTGTGACTTCCGGAGCTCCGTGCTCCGCGTTGATCTGCGTTTCCAACTTCTTGCCGTCGACTTTCAGGATCTTGGAATACTGCCGAACAAACGCTTTGTAGAAGAACAACCCCGGCAACCGCTCGATCTGATTCGCCTCGATTGCTTCCAGATAGTACTTGCCGATTTTGGTTTCTTCCGCGATCTGACTCAGGTCCAGATTCTGCGCAAGCCTTGCGTGGCGCAGCTGCTCCCCTATGGTCGTATTCGTCATTGTGAAACCGCCTTAATCCCCGCTGACCTTGTTATCATACACCAACCGCACAATAAGTCCAGCACTCAATGATATCTCTTGTATTGTCAATGGTTTATGATCGAACAAGCGACGTGGGAACCGAGGCAGGATGGCCTTACCGGACTCTCCGATTATACCAGCCTCGCGCCCTGTTTTGCGCCCCGCAGCCCTAGCGCGGGCCCCAAGGCCATCCGATCTCTGGATTGCATCAAATTAATTGACCGAGGTGCAAAACGTTGGCGGTGCGCCGGTGTTTTCACCATCAGAGAAGGCAAGGAGGGACCCAAGATGAAACGCACAATCGCCACCCGATGGATACTGATTCTGACTGCTTTGTTCATGACGCACGCCTTCGCCGGCGTCTTTTTCTCGGTGAACGTCGCGCCACCAGCCGTGCCGGTCTACGCGCAGCCGCCGATCCCCGGCGACGGCTACATTTGGAATCCCGGCTACTGGCAGTACGGCGACGCTGGGTACTACTGGGTCCAGGGCGCATGGGTACTTCCGCCGCGCGTCGGCCTGCTGTGGACGCCTGGATACTGGGGTTGGGGCGGCGGCATCTATCGCTGGCACGGCGGCTATTGGGGTCCGCACGTCGGATACTATGGCGGCGTAAACTATGGCCACGGATATTTCGGCTCCGGCTTCACTGGTGGGCGATGGGAAGGCAACAGCTTCCACTACAACTCTGCGGTGTGGAACGTGAATAATCGGAACGTCCACAACACCTATGTCGATCATGCCGGAGCACGGAACTACGGTGCGGCCAATCGCGGCTACAGTGGTGCTGTGAATCGCGGATACAGCGGTGCAGCGCGTGGTCCCGCGGTGAATCACGGACCGGCCGCGAACGCTCACACGCCGCATCCCGGTCCGGCTCAAGCCGCACGCGCCGGATCGCAGCATCAATCGGCGAGTCACGGCGAGTCTCATGGCGGAAGCGGCGGCCATGCTGCCGCGTCTCATCCGTCAGGCCATGGCGGCGGAGGCGGCGGACGCCACCACTAACTGATTTACCCCCAAGGCCCGGATCCCTCCGGGCCTTGTAACATATAACGAGTAGTGCAGAAGGTCTCGGTAATCGTAGTCAATTGGAACCGCCGCGAGATGCTGCGGCTCTGTCTGCAGTCCCTCGAGCGCCAATCCCACACGCCCCTCGAAATCATCGTCGTCGACAACGGCTCGGCGGATGGCTCGGTCGATCTCATCAAGCAAAATTTCCCCACCGTTTCGCTGATCGAAAACGTCCGCAATCTGGGCTTCTGCGAAGCGAACAACCAGGGGATCGCCGCCGCGCAAGGCAACATGATCGCCTTGCTCAACAACGATGCGGAGGCCGATCCGCACTGGCTCGAAACACTCGGCGCCGTCTTCGAAGGACATCCAGAAGTCGGCATGGCGGCATCGAAGATCCTGGTCCACGGCGATCCCGGTAGAATAGATAAAGCCGGACATTTGATTTTCCTGGACGGCCAAAATCGCGGACGA